>NZ_CP064655.1:314583-629166 GCF_018141525.1 Miltoncostaea marina | reverse complement strand
CGACCCGGCTGAACGGCGCCAGGGCCGCCCCGCCGGCCAGGGCCGCCACGAACAGCGGCGGCACGAACTGGCGGGCGCTCATCTGGCGGGGGTGCTTCTGCAGCACGCGCACCTTCCAGTGGCCGTACTGGCGGTACTGCCGGAACAGCGCCGTCAGCGAGCTGCGGTTGTAGTAGCGGGAGCGGATCCGGTCGGTGAGCAGGATGCGCCCGCCGGCCGCGCCCAGCCGGTAGTTGAACTCGTCGTCCTGGTTGCGGGTCATCTCGGGGTCGAAGCGGCCGACCCGGTCGAACACCTCGCGCGGCCACGCCCCCATGTAGACCGAGTCGACCCAGCGCTGCCCGCTCGCGTAGTGGAACTGCGAGTCGCCGACGCCGAAGGGCGACGAGGTGGCGAGCGCGATCGCCTGGCCGACCGGCCCGTCGCTGACCGCGTCCATGCGGCCGCCCACGTTGTCGGCGCCGGTCTCGCGGAGGGCGGCGACGCACTCGGCCACGTAGTTGGGCTCGATGATCGTGTGGCCGTCGACCCGCACGATCACGTCGCCCCGGGCGCGGTCGAGGGCCGCGTTGAAGCCCGTCGGCACGACGCGCCCGGGGTTGTCGACGATCTCGACCTCGTGCGCCGGGTGGGCCTCGGCGAGGCGGGCGATGGCGGAGCGGGTCCCGTCGTCCGACATCCCGTCGGCGACGAGGACCTGCAGCCGCTCGGCCGGATAGTCCTGCGCGAGCACCGCCCCCAGGCTGCGGGCGATGAACGCCTCCTCGTTCCGGATCGGCATGATCACGGTGACGAGGGGCGGCGGCTCCGGCTCGCTCACCCGCGCCCGCCGGCCACTAGACGATCATCCGGCGGGCGAGCCTGGTGACGGCGCGCCGCCCGACGGCCGGGTCGAGCGCCGCGGTGACGACGACCCGCTTGCCCGCCGCCCCGTCCAGGGCGAACCGGCAGCCGATCGACTTCTTGCGGACGACCCGCTTGCGGCACTGGCCGATCTTCGTCGCGCCGGCGCGGGCCACCACGGTGACGTCGCCCGGCTTGAGCGAGCGCACGCCCACCACGAGGCGGCCGGCCTTCACGCTGGCCTCGGCCATGAGCACCCGCTTGCGCGGCAGCGGCGCGGCGATCCGCACCCGCACGCCCTTGCCCCGCTTGGGCGCGAGGCGCGCGGCGACCACGACCTTCTTCGTCGAGGCGCCGGCGCGGGCGGAGGTGAAGCGGCAGCGCACCGCGGCGCCGGCGCGCCGCACCGTGCGCTCGCAGGCGCCCAGGACGGTCGAGCCGTGGCGCGCCACGACCTTCAGCCGGCCGGCCTTGCGCGGGCGCGCCGTCACGACGAAGACGCTGTCGGAGACCCAGCGCATGCCGAGGCGCAGCGTGCGCAGGGCGCGCGTGCGGGGGGTCAGGGCGGCGGGCGCCGAGGCGGCCGGCGCCGGGGCCGGCGAGCCCGAGAGGGGCGCCCCGGGGCCCTTGCCCGCGCACGGGCTGCCCGCCCGCAGGGCGAAGTTCTTGGCGCCGCGGTCGGCGAAGAGCGGGTCGGCCACGAGGTTGTCGGTCACCGAGAACCCGCGCTGGGTGCCGATGTTGCCCCGCGCGCCGTTCCAGAGGCAGTTGCCGTCGGCGCGGTTGCCCGTGCCGGTGGGGCCGCCCCAGTAGGACTCGACGTTGGACGTGTCCTTCGAGTTGCTGATGATGTTGTTGACGACCGTGTTGTTGCTCGAGGCCGTCGAGCCCTCGCCCGAGAACGTGATGCCGCGGCCGTTGCCGTCGATCACGTTGTTCGCGACGTACGTGTTCTGCGCGTCGGGGTAGAGGTGGATGCCGTAGTCCGCGTTGTCGTAGATGTAGTTGTTCGTGATGCGGACGTTGTTCGTGGTGTTGAGGTAGATGCCGTGGTCGAAGCCCGTCGCCGGCAGGCGGCCGCAGTTGTGGATGCGGTTGCCGTCGATGACGATGTCCTCGGCGCGGCCCTCGCCGGGCTTGCCCAGGTGGAAGCAGATCCCGTGGTTCTCGTCGGTGATCACGTTGTTGGTGAACGTGATCCGGTCGCCGTTGACGCTCGGGTTGACCCGGAACGACGTGCGCCCGTTGATGACCAGGTTGTCGTAGACCGCGTCGGAGGCCCCGTCGGGCACGTAGAGCTCGCCGAGCACGGTCGCGCGGCCCGCTCCGGGACCGCTGGTCATCGTGATGGGCCGGCCGGGCTGCCCGCTGCGGTTGAGGCGCAGGCGCCCCTCGTAGACGGCGTTCGGCTGCAGGCAGCCGACCTCACCGGGGCCGAGGCTGTCCTGCAGCCGCTGGGCGCTCCGGAACGGGGCCGAGGCGGTGCCGGCGGCGGAGTCGCTGCCGTTGGGCGCCGCGTAGCGGGTGCACGCCGGCGCCGCGGAGGCGACGGACGGCGTCGTGGCGATCCAGCACGCGAGGGCGCTCAGCGCGGCGAGGACGACCGCCACGCGGAGCGATGGAAGGGAGAGCCGGTCCCCATGGGGCAAGTCGGCGTCCTTTCGTGGGCACGGTGCAATCGGCGCGACACCGGGCGGAGGACGCCGGGGCACCGGCGAACGCGCTTCCCCCACCGCGTGACGACCGGCCCGCGGGGGACGGCCGAGGCATGCCGCGCGGTCATGCCTTCCAGTTGGGCGCGGAGCAGTATGCCATCTGTCAGAGCCGCGTCAACTTTACCGTCCGTGAATCGTCGGCCCGGCGGCCCGGGCGGCCGCCCGCGGGGCGGCCGGCGCGCCCGGCACGCCGGCCGTCGCCGAGACGGCCGCCACGCCCGCCAGGGCCAGCAGCGCCGCCCCCGCGCAGCAGGCGATGAAGCGGGGGTGCGCGTCGACGAAGGCGCCCGCCGGCTCGTCGGGGAGCAGCCACAGCGCGACGGCGCCGAGCGCCGCCCATGCGCCGAGGGCGACGGCGGCCAGGCGGCCCAGCGCCGCGGCGCGCACGCCGGGCGGGGGGCCCGGGCAGAGCGCCGCCACGACGGCGGCGGCGCCGGCGATGCTGATGAGGAAGCCGCCGGCCACGTCGCTCGGGTAGTGCCAGCCGAGCGCCATGATGCCGGTCGCCATCGCCGCCGCGACCAGCACCGCGGCGACGCCGCCGGCGGCGCGCCGCCGCGCCGGCAGCGCCACGACCAGGCCCAGGCCCAGGGAGAGCGCGAACGAGGCGTGGCCGCTCGGAAAGGCGCCCTGGCTCTGGCGCAGGGCCTCCCCGCCGAGCGGGTCCGCGGCGCCGAGCGCGGCCGCCAGCGCCACCCCGGCAAGGGGGCCGGCCGCGATGACCGCGGCCGCGGTCAGGGCGCGCCGCGCGCCGGAGGCGAGCAGCGCGCCGCCGACCACGGCCGCGGTGCCGGCGCCGAAGATCACCTCGCCGGCGCGCGCGAAGCCCCACGACGCGGCGTCGCGCAGGCGCCAGTCTCCCACGACCTGGGGGAAGCGCAGGTCGCGGTCGGCCCGCAGCACGGCGTCGGTGCCGAGCGCCAGCGCGTAGGCCGCGGCCAGCAGCACGAGGCACGCCGCCGCCACCAGCAGGGGGCGCGCCACCGGGGCGGCGACCGCGCGCGGTCGGCCCCGCCGCCCCGCCGGCCGCAGCGCGGAGCTCATCCGGCGGCGCCCCGCGCGGCCGGCAGGCGCCCGCGCACGCGCCGCCCGGCCGCGAAGACGGCGGCGACGCCGCCCGTGACCTTGAGCCGGAACATGTCCCAGGTGTCGCGCGCCTCGAGCGGCACGCGGGGGATCTCGAGCGGGGCCCGCCTGGCCACGTCGGCCCGGCAGGGGCCGAGGCGCATGGTGAAGGCCATCGTGATGCCGGCGTCGCGCAGGGCGGTCAGCGTGGTGGCGTCGTAGTCGCCGTTGGGGTAGGCGAACGCGCGGGCCGGGCGGCCGGTGCGGGCGGCGACCTCGGCCGCCGAGCGCGCGACCTCCGCGCGGGCGCGCTCCTCGTCGACCCTGACCAGCAGCGGGTGGTCGACCGTGTGGGGCTGGCAGTCGACCCCGCCCGCGACGAGCTCGGCCACGGCGTCCCAGTCCATGAAGAGCGGCGTCGCGGGCCGCGGCGCCGGCGCGTCGAGCGCCTCGCGCAGCTCGCCCATCGCGACCTCGCGGCGCTCATCGGGCACCTCCTTCAGCAGCCGCAGCATCTCGAGCCGCGCCGCCTCGCGGTCCCCCGGGCCGTCGAGCGGGCGCAGCCCGGCGAGCGGCAGCACCGCCCGGGCGCGCTCCGTGCGGCGCAGCAGCGAGGCCAGCTCGTCCCACCACATGACCCGGTCGGTGCCGATGGCGCCCGTCACCAGGAAGATCACCGCCGGCAGCCCCAGCCCGCGCAGCACCGGGAAGGCCGCCTCGTGGTTGTCGCGGTAGCCGTCGTCGAAGGTGATCAGCGCCGGCCGCGCCGGCAGCGGGCGGCCGGTGGTGAGGTGCTCGTGCAGGTCGTCGAGGGCGATCACGTCGAAGCGCCGCGCCAGCCAGCGCATCTGGCGCTCGAACATCTCGGGCGTGGCCGACACGACGCCCGGGTCGAACTCCATCGCCGGGTCGCGGACGTCGGCGATGCGGTGGTAGGCGAGCACGGTCAGCCGGTCGCGCCCCCAGACGGCGTCGGCCACCGGGCGCGGCGACAGCGCCGCCGTGAGCCCGGCCACGGCGGCGCGGCGGGCGACGGACCGGGCGGCGCTCATCGCGCCGGCGCCGATCGCGCGCGGAGGCTCGCGACGAGCCGCTCATGAGCCGATGACACGAGCGTCATGAAACCAAAACGACACCCCGACCAACGAATAGCGATCGGACTGGACCTGTGACCCGTTGCCGCCGGAGCCGTCCGTGCGAGGGTGCTCGCGGAGAGGTATCCGGAAACGAGACGCGGGTGGTCGCCGGGGTGTCCGGCTCGTCCCCGACCCGCGCGGAGGACGTGTGCCCGACAGGAGGAGAGACATGAGCACGGACGCGGTTCAGCTCCGCCCCACGGACGGCTCCGCCCGGGTGGGCACCGGCAATCCCAGGGGGCTGCCCTCGCCGGTGATCCTCGCCGGCGGCAAGGGGACGCGGCTCGCGCCGTTCACCTCCGTGCTGCCCAAGCCGCTGATGCCCCTCGGCGACCGGCCGATCCTCGACGTGCTGCTGCAGCAGCTGCACGCGCAGGGCTGGGACGAGGCGACCCTTGCCGTGGGCCACATGGCGGACCTCATCCGGGCCTACTGCGGCACCGGCGAGCGCTACGGCATGGACGTCCACTACATCCAGGAGAGCACCCCGCTCGGCACGGTCGGCCCGCTGGCCTTCCTGCCCCAGGAGACGCGCGCCAACCGGCTGATCGTGATGAACGGCGACCTGCTCACCAGCCTGCGCTTCCCGGACCTCGTCGCCGCCCACGAGGAGAGCGGCGCGCTGCTGTCGATCGCGGTCATGCGCCGGCCGATCAAGGTCGAGTTCGGCGTGCTGGACCTCGGCGACCACGTCGGCGCCGCGCGGGAGATCACCAGCTACCGCGAGAAGCCGGAGATCGAGTCGACCGTCTCCATGGGCGTGTACGTCTTCGAGCCCGAGGCGCTCGACTACGTGACCCCGGGCGAGCGGCTCGACGTGCCGGAGCTGATCTGCCGCCTCCTGGACGACGGCCGCCGCGTGGCGGGCTACCCCTTCGACGGCTACTGGCTCGACATCGGGCGCCACTCCGACTACCAGCAGGCGATCGACGACTTCGAGCGCATCCGCGACAAGCTGCTCGCCCCGGCGGAGGTGCGCGCGTGAGCGAGCAGCAGCTGCCCCTGTCGGCGCCGAGCTTCGGCGAGGAGGAGGTCGAGGCGGTCGCCGAGGTCGTCCGCTCGGCCTGGCTCACGATGGGCCCGCGCACCGCCGCCTTCGAGGCCCGCTTCGCCGAGTTCGTCGGCTCGCGCAACGCCGTGATGGCGTCGTCGTGCACCGCCGCCCTGCACCTCGCGTTCGCCGCGCTCGACCTGGGCCCGGGCGACGAGGTGATCGTGCCCTCGCTCACCTTCGTGGCGACGGCCAACGCCGTCGCCTACACCGGCGCCACCCCGGTGTTCGCGGACATCGTCTCGCCGGAGCGCCCGCTGATCGACCCCGAGGCGGTGCGTGCCCTCATCGGCCCGCGCACGAAGGCGATCTGCGCGGTGCACTACGCCGGCTACGTGGCCGACATGGCCGCCCTGCGGGCCCTGTGCGACCGCCACTCGCTGGCGCTGGTCGAGGACGCCGCCCATTCCCCCGGCGCCCGGGGGCCCGAGGGGCCGGCCGGCTCGCTCGGCGACGTCTCGTGCTTCTCGTTCTTCTCCAACAAGAACCTCGTCACCGGCGAGGGCGGCATGTCGACCTCCGACGACGACCACCTCGTCGCGCGGATGCGCCTGCTGCGCGCGCACGGGATGACGGCCACGAGCTGGGACCGCGAGCGCGGCCACGCGAGCGGCTACGACGTGGTCGAGCGGGGCTACAACTACCGCCCCAGCGAGCTCGAGGCGGCCCTCGGCATGGTGCAGCTCGGCAAGCTGCCCTGGATGCTCGAGCGGCGCCGCGAGCTGGTCGCGCGCTACCGGCGCGGCCTGGCGGGCGTCCCGGAGGCCGGGTTCATCCCGTTCGACGAGGAGCTCGACCGGATGAGCTCGTGCCACATCCTGCCGCTGGTCACCCCGAGCGCGGAGGCCCGCGAGGCCGTCCGGGCCGCGGCCGCCGAGGCGAGGATCCAGACGAGCGTGCACTACCAGCCCGTGCACGGCTTCAAGGTGTTCCAGCCGCAGGCGTCCCTCCCGATCACGGAGGACTACGCCCGCCGCGAGGTCACCCTGCCGCTCTACCCCGCCATGGACGACGCCGACGTGGACCGGGTGCTCGCCCTCTTCCCCGTCCGCGCGCGGGCCGGGGTGGCGTAGCGGCGGACCCCCGTCCCCCTCGGGGGGCGAGCGCAGGACGCCTCCGGCCCCGGACGACCCCCCGGGGCCGGAGGCGTTCGGCCGCGCCGGCGCCCGCCGGCGCGCGCGTCCCCCGCGAGGGGGAGGCGCGGTACCGCAGCGGGCCCTCGCCCAAACCCCTGCCTGGGGTTAGGGGTCGACCTAGCCTCACGACCGGCGCGAGCGGACCCCGGTCGGACCTACGGTTCCAGGCATGAGCACACACGCCGCGTTCCAGCCCAATCCCCACCTGGCGGCCCCCGTCGCCGAGGGGGCCCCGCGCCAGCGGGTCCCGCGCCTCGCCGGCGCCTGCCAGGCCCTCGTCGCCGCCCTCGTCGCGGCGAACATGGTCCTCTGGCTCGCCGACGTGTCCACGACGATGGCGCTGTCCATCGGCGCCGGGCTCGGCATCCTCAGCGCCGTCGTGGTCGCCTGGACCGTGCCGCCCGCCGAGCGCGGCCGGCCCGTCCTGGTGCGCCGCTACCGCCTGGGTCACTGCGTCGGCGCCGTGCTCTCCACCGCGATGCTCCTGGCCATCGCCGGCCAGGCGGCCATCGACGAGCTGTCCGCGCTCGACGCGCTCGCCCTCGCGGCCGCCGCGGTCGGCGCCGCCTGGCTCGTCGCCATGGCCATCGACCGCACCTTCGGCCGGCCGCGCCGCGTGCTGGTGGTCGGCACCGGCGAGGTCGCGCAGCACCTCGTGGGCTCGCTCCCCGGCGGCCGCCGCGGCTTCGAGGTCATCGGGACGGTCGACGACCAGCGGCTGCCCCCCACGGGCGCCGTCGAGGCCGGGGCCCCGCAGCTCGGCGACGTCACCGAGCTCGGCGACCTCGTCCGCGACCACTCGGTGGACCTGGTGATCTTCTCCTTCGTCGGCTCGTCCGACCGCGAGCTGCAGGACGCCGTCGGCGCCTGCCGCGCGGCCGGCGCGCAGGTGGCGGTCGTGTCGCGCCTCTTCGAGGGCCTGCACGGCTCGCTGTCGCTCCGGCGCCTGGAGGGCCTGCCCGTCGTCGTCGCCGGCTCGCACCGCTCCTCGCGGGGCAACGAGATCGCCCAGCGCGCCACGGACATCGTGCTCTCGGCCGCCATGCTCGTGCTCACCGCGCCGCTGTGGGCCGCCCTCGCGGTCGCGATCAAGATCGACTCGCGCGGCCCGGTCCTCTACCGCGCCAAGCGCATCGGCCGCGACGAGCGGCCCTTCGCGATGCTCAAGTTCCGCAAGATGCACGACGGCGCCGCCGGCCCCGCCCTCACGATGGACGAGGACGACCGCTTCACCCGCATGGGCCGCTTCCTGGCGCACTCGAAGCTGGACGAGCTGCCGCAGCTCTGGAACGTGCTGAAGGGCGACATGAGCTTCGTCGGCCCCCGGCCGGAGGACGCCCGCTACGTCCGCGCCCACCACGACGCCTACCGCCGCGTGCTGGCCGTGCGGCCGGGCATCACGGGCCTCAGCCAGATCCGCTACCGGCGCGAGTTCGAGCACCTCGTGGGCGACGACTTCGAGGCCTTCTACCTCAACACCCTCCTGCCCACGAAGCTCGCCATCGACCAGTACTACGTGGACCACCAGAGCTGGCTGCTCGACATGAAGTGCATCATCTGGACCGCCGTCGCCCTCCTGCGGGGCGGGGAGCTCCAGCTGAGCGAGCTGGCCTCGCACGTGGCCTTCCGCCAGCCCAAGGCGCAGCCGGTGCGCCTGCACCGGGCGCCGGTGGACGAGATGAGCCACGCCGCCTGACGGCGGCGGAGACGCCCTCCCGACGGGGCGCTGCGCGGGCGACGGGCCCGGATCCGCACTCGGATCCGGGCCCGTCGTCGTTCCGGGGCGATGACCGCGGCGCCCCGGACGGGGGCGGAGCGCCCGCCCCGCGGCGCCCGAGCCGATCGGGGGCGAGCGGCCGTCCACTCGCACGGTGTCAACGGCCACCGAATGGTGCGCCAGGATCGGCCATCGGAAGGTGCACCACTCCGGCCGCCGGGCCGGGGTCACGATCGGACCGCGGCCGGGAGGCTCCCTCGGACGATCTGGGCGGCCGGCGGCGCGGATGCCCGAATGGACCTCGAGCGGGTGACCAAGTGGACCATCGGGGCGCGACCGGGGCAGGGCCGGCGCCCGGCTGCCCGATCGGACCGCGGTCGGCGGCTCGATCGGCGATCGGGGGGCGGCCTCGGATGCCCGAATGGACCTCGAGCGGGTGGCCAAGTGGACCATCGGGGCGCGACCGGGGCAGGGCCGGCGCCCGGGTGCCCGATCGGACCGCGGTCGACGGCTCGATCGGCGGTCGGGGGGCGGGCCCGCAGCCCGCAGCAGCCCGGCCCGCCCCCGCGACGCGGGGGCGGGCCGGGGGGTCAGTTGCGGAAGCGGGGGGCCTTCGGCTCGGGGAAGGCGCCGAGGCGGGCGTACTCGATGATCTGGTCCATGCCGCGCGGCACGTCCCAGGTCGTCTCGTAGCCCAGCTCGTCCGCGATGCGCTGGAAGCTCACCTTGTAGGAGCGCGGGTCCTCGTCGATGGAGACCCACTTCGCCTCGAGGTCGGGGAGCCGCTCCTTGAGCAGCTCGTACATCATCCCCTTGGTGTAGTTCTCCTCGGAGTCGCCCACGTTGTAGACGCGGCCGACGGCGACGTCGGGCTTCGCGAGCACGAGCTGCACGCCGCGGGCGGCGTCCTCCACGTGCACGTACGGGCGCCAGAACTGCTCGCCGTAGATCTCCAGCACGCCGTCGCGCAGCGCCTCGATCGTGAACTGGTTGACCGTCAGGTCGAAGCGCATCCGCGGCGCCACGCCGTAGACGGTGGCGAAGCGGCAGACCGTGGCCGGCAGGTCGCCGTTCTCCAGCAGCCGCTTCTCGACCGCGACCTTGCTCTCCGCGTACAGCGACACGGGGTTGAGGTCGCCGTCCTCGGTGACGAGCGTCGAGGTGTCCGAGACGCCGTAGTTGCTGCAGGTCGAGACGAACACGAAGTGCTCGATGCCGTGGCGCTTGCTGGCGTCGATGAGGCGGCCGGTGGCGTCGATGTTGATCGACACGGTCTCGTCGGGGTCGCGCCGGCAGGCCGGGTCGCCGACGATGGCCGCCAAGTGCACCACGGCGTCGGCCCGCTCGAGAAGCGGCTCGATGGCGTCCGTGTTGCGGATGTCCTCGCGGACGAACGTGAAGCCCGGCCGCCCGATGATCTCCCGGACGCCCTCGGCGCCGTGGTCCATCGCGCAGAAATCGACGCCGATGACCGACGTTTCGGGCTGGTCGAGCAGACGTCGTGTGAGTGCGCCGCCGACGTACCCCGCCGCACCGGTCACAAGGATCGTTCTCACGTCACTCCCGTTCGTCGATATGCTCTTCACCCGGCCGGGACCCCAGTCCCGAAGGACCTTTCGGGCGGCGGACTTTACACCTTGAGGTCCGGTGCCGATCACCTCTCCGACGCCGTCGGCAGGCCCGCCCCCGGGCCCCGGCGAGACAGGGGAGCGCCGAGTGGGAGCGACGATGACGACGACGGGCGAGCGCGGCGGCGCACGGACCTCACGGAGCACCGGTGACGCGGTGATCGACCGCCTCGCCGCGGCCGGGTGGGACGAGCTCGTCGCCGGCGGCCGCACCGCCGACCCGCTGCGCCGGACGACCTGGCTGCGCGCCTGGGCCCGGGAGGCCGGCGCCGCGGTCGAGCACCGCTGCGTGATCGTCGACCGCGACCGCGCCGTCGCGGCCGCGGCCCCCCTGGAGTCGCTCTCGCGCGGCGGCCTGCGCCTCGTGCGCCACCTAGGCCAGGGCGACGCCTGGTTCGACATCGCCCCGCCCGCGGTCGACGACGCCGCGCGCGCCGATCTGCTCGCGGCGATCGCCGCGGAGCCCGGCGACATCCTGCTGCTGGACGGCATGGGCGCCGACGAGGTGACGGCCGAGGCGCTGCGGTCGGCGATCCCCCGCGTGCGGCTCTCCCCGGCCGAGACGTGGCGGCTCGAGCTGGCCGACCCGCCCCGCTCGATGCGCAAGCGCCGCAAGGAGGCCGGCAGGGCCCGGCGCCGGGCGGCCGAGCGCGGCGTCGTGCTCGCCGTCGACTACACCGACGACTGGCCCCTCATCGAGCGCCGCCTCGCGACGCTGCTCGACTTCCACGCCGCGCACTTCCCGGGCGACGGCCCCAACCTGCTCGCCGGCGCGGGGGTGCGCAGGCGCTTCGCGGAGGAGGGCATCCGGGCGCTCGGCGCGGAGGGGCGGGCGCGCCTCGTGCAGGTGACGATCGAGGGCGGCCCGATGGTCGCCTGGGACCTCGCCCTCGTCGGCGACGGGGCGTCGGCGATCGCCTACGCCGGCGCGTTCGACCGCTCGCGCGACGACCTCATGACGCTCGGCTGGATCTCCATGCTCGCGCTCGTGGAGGGCCTCGGCGCGGAGGGCGTCGCGGTGCTCGACTTCGGGCCCGGGCCGGCCCCCTACAAGGACCTGATCGCCCGCGCCGTCCCGCTGGTGCGGGCGACGGCGCCGCTGTCGGCCCGCGGCCGCGCGGCCCTCGCGGCGCACCGCGCCGCCGCCGGGGCGCGGGCCCGCCTGCGCGCCCGCCGCGGGGCCGGGGAGGACGCGTGAGCGAGCGGCCGCTGCGCGTGGTCATGCTCATCGAGTCGGTGCGCGGCGGCGGGGCGGAGCGCTTCACCGTGGGGCTCGCACGTGCGCTCGAGGGCCCCGGCTGCGAGGTCGTCGTCTGCGCGAGCCGCGACCCCGGGCGCAACCGCGACCCGATCGACCACGAGACCGGCGTGCGGGTGCTGATGCTCGGACGCCGGCGCACGCTCTCCCCCCTCGCCTGGCTGCCGCTGGTGCGGTACCTGCGCCGCGAGCGGGTGGACGTGCTGCACTCCCACATGTTCGGCTCCAACGTCTGGGGCGCGCTGCTCGGCCGCCTCGCCGGCGTGCCGGTCGTGATCGCCACCGAGCACTCCTGGACCTACGAGGGCCAGCGGCTGCGCAAGCTGATCGACGGCCTCTGGGTGGGGCGCCTGTCCACCGCGTTCGTCGCGGTCTCGCCCGAGGACGCCCGGCGCATGGTCGAGCTCGAGCGCGTGCCCGCCCGCAAGGTGCGCACCATCCCCACCGGGCTGCTCCGCGACCCCGACGAGCTGCGCGGCGCGCCCGGCAGGCTGCGCGACGAGCTCGGCCTGCCGCCGGAGACGCCGCTCGTCGGAGCGATCGCGATGCTGCGCCCGATGAAGGCGGTCGACGTGCTCGTGGACGCGTTCGCGCGGCTGCTCGGGCGCGTGCCCGGGGCCCACCTGGTGGTGGCCGGCGACGGCCCCCTGCGCGGCGAGGTCGAGGCCCGGATCGCCGCGCTCGGCGTGGGCGACCGCGTGCACCTGCTCGGCGTGCGCGAGGACGTGCCGGCGATCCTGCGCTCGCTGGACGTGGTGGTGCTGCCGTCCGACTCGGAGGGCAGCCCGATCGCGCTGATCGAGGCCATGGTGGCCGGCCGCGCGATCGTGGCCACCCGGGTCGGCGGCATGCCGATGATCCTCGACGACGGCCGCTGCGGCGAGCTCGTGCCCCGGCGCGACCCGCAGGCGCTGGCCGACGCGGTCGCCGGGCTGCTCGAGGACCCCGCCCGGCGGGCCGCGCTGGGCGGGCTGGCGCAGCGGCGTGCGCTGGCCGATTTCACGCTGGAGGGGGTCGCCCGCCAGTGGCAGGCGCTCTACCGGGAGCTGCGCGGGTGAGCGCGCCGGGGCCGCTGGTCGCCCGTCCGCGGGGCCACTAGACTCCGGTCGTGGACGTCGGCCGCATCGTGGGTCGCCTCGCCGCGATGGTCGCGGCGATCGCCCTGCTCACGTTGACCGCGGTGGCCGCGGGGCAGCAGATCGGCGTCCCCGGCGGCCCCGACCCCGTGCCGCCCACCGCGCAGCCGCAGCCGGATCCACCGGCCCCGCGGCCGGCCCCCCGGCCGACGCCGACGCCCACCCCGACGCCGACGCCCACCCCCACCCCGACGCCGACGCCCACCCCGGAGGCCCAGCCCGACCCCGGCACGGCGCCCGAGGCAGAGCAGGAGGCCGAGCCGAGCGGCCCGAGCGCGGCGGACCTGGCCCGTCAGCGCGCGGCCCGCGAGCGCGCGGCCCGCGAGCAGCGCGAGCGGGCGGCGGCGATCCGCCGCGAGCGCGCGCGCAAGGCCGCCGCGGCCCGTCGCCTGCGCGAGGCCCGCGAGCAGCGCCAGGCCGAGATCGCGGCGCAGCGGGAGCGCGACCGGGCCCTGCTGGAGGCGCGCCAGGCCGAGGAGGCCGAGCGGGCCGCCGCGGCGGCGGCCGCCCGCGACGGCGGCGGCGGCTCGATGCCGCTGCTGGTGTGGCTGATCGGGGCGGTGGTGGTCGTGGGCGCGATCGCGGCCGTGCCGCTGCTGCGCCGGGCTCCGGCGCCGCGGCCGGTGGGCGCCCTCGTGGCCGTCGTGGCCGAGCGGCGCACGGAGATCCTCTGCGGCGTCGTGGCGCTCGGCGCGGGCCTCGGCCTGCTGCTGTTCCTCACCGGCCAGTAGGCCCCGCGGCCGCCGGCCGGCCGCCGCTCCACTAGGGTGCCGTTCGCATGACCCGCACCCCTGCGCCCGACCCGCGGCGCGTCGGCTACATCATGTCGGCGTTCCCGACGGTGACCGAGACGTTCATCCTGTTCGAGATCATCGAGCTGGAGCGCACCGGCGCCCGGGTGGAGATCTTCCCGCTGCGGCCGCGCGGCGACGAGACGTCGCACCCCGAGGCCGCCCCGCTGGCCCGCCGGACGCGCTACGCGCACGTCGGCGCCCCGGCCACCATCGCCGCCCAGCTCCACTGGCTGCGGCGCGCGCCGCGCGCCTACCTCGGCGCCTGGTGGGCGGCGCTGCGGGGCAACCTGCGCTCGCGCCCGTTCCTGCTGCGGGCGCTCGTCGTGGTGCCGCTGGCCGCGCGCTTCGCGCGCGAGATGCAGGCGCTCGGCGTGAGCCACGTGCACGCCCACTGGGCCACCCACCCGGCCCTCGCGGCGAACGTCGTCCACCGCCTGACCGGGCTGCCGTACAGCTTCACGGCGCACGCCCACGACATCTACATCGATCGCTCGATGCTCGAGGAGAAGATCCGCGACGCCGCGTTCGTCGTGACGATCTCCGACTTCAACCGGTCGCTGCTCGGGCGCCTCTACGGCGACTGGGCGGCGGCCAAGACCTCGGTCATCCGCTGCGGCGTCGACCTGACCGCGTTCACGCCGCGGCCGCCCCGGCCGGCTGAGGGCGGCCCCTTCACGGTCTCGTGCATCGCCGGCCTGCGCGAGAAGAAGGGTCAGGCCCATCTCGTCGAGGCGGTCGCGCGGCTGCGCGACGAGGGCCTGGAGGTGCGCTGCCTGCTCGTGGGCGACGGCGAGCTGCGCGGCCGCCTGGAGGCGCGCATCGCCGAGCTCGGCGTCGGCGACCGGGTGGAGCTGCTCGGGCACCGCAGCCGCGACGAGGTGAGCGCCGTCCTGAAGGGCAGCGACGCGATGGTGCTGCCGAGCGTCACCACGGACGACGGCGACATGGAGGGCATCCCGGTGGCCCTGATGGAGGCGCTGGCGACCGAGGTGCCGGTCGTGGCGTCGTCGCTGTCCGGCATCCCGGAGCTGGTACGCGACGGCGAGACGGGCCTGCTGGTGCCCGAGGGCGACCCGGCCGCGATCGCCGCCGCCATCCGCCGCATCCACGACGACCCCGCCGGCGCCGCGCGCATGGCGGCCGCCGGCCGCGAGCGCGTGCTGGCCGCGTACGACCTCGAGCGCAACACCGCCGAGCTGCGGCGGCTGCTGCTCTGGGAGTACGACGGCCCCGCCCTGCCGGCCGCGCCCGCGGCGTAGCACGGCGACGGGGCGCCCCGGGGGGCCGCCCCGTCGCCGCCCGCCCCGCCCCGGCTAGGCGCGCCTGGCCAGGATGCGGTCGGCGAGCTCCGCGCGGCGCAGGGTGACGCGGGCGAGCTTTTCGGTGACGCGCATCTGGGCCACCGTGGGGCGCACCCGGCGCGGCACCCTGACGGCCGGCACCCGCAGGTCGCTGGCGCGCAGGGCGTTGAGCACCACCGTCACGCGCCGCAGCGAGCTGACGGCGGCGATGCGCGCGGCGCGCATCTGGGCCGGCGTCACGCGGCGGGCCGGCGTGCGCAGGGCCGCCGGGATCCGCGTGCTCGACCGGCGCAGCACCCGCCGCTCGAGCTGGCGCACCTTGACCGACAGGCGCACGACGGCGCGGCGGTTGACCGTCAGCTGGCGCAGCGTGGGCCTGGCCAGGGCGCCGACCTGGCGCTGCTTCGGCGTGAGCGGCTGCGACATGGCCCGGTCGCCCAGGCCCATGTCGCGCTGCAGTGAGCGCTCCTTCGGCGCGGCGGGCGCGGGCGACGGGGCGGCCGGCGGCAGCTCGCGGAACGACGGCGGCGGGGCCGGCGCGGCCGAGGCCTGGGGGCCCTTGCCGACGCAGGGGCTGCCGGCGCGCAGCGAGAAGTCCTTCGCGCCGCGGTTCGCGAACAGCGGGTCCTTCTCGATGTTGCCGCTCAGCGTGAAGCCGCCGTTCGAGAGGCTGTAGTTGCCCTTGCGGCCGTTCCAGAGGCAGTTGGCCCTGGCCACGTTGTTGCGCCCCACCGGGCCGCCCCACCAGGACTCGACGTTGGTGGTCTGCAGCGAGTTGCTGATGATGTTGTTCTCGGCCACGTTGTCCGAGGAGGTCAGCGAGCCCTCGCTCGAGAACGTGATCCCCCGGCCGTTGCCGTCGATCACGTTGTTGGCGACGTAGGTGCGGTTGGCTCCCGGGTACAGGTGCACGCCGTAGTCGGCGTTGTCGTAGATCAGGTTGTTGGTGATCCGGGTGTCGTACGCGTGGTTGACGTAGATGCCGTGGTCGAAGCCGGTCGCCGGCATGCGGCCGCAGTCGAAGATGCGGTTGCCGTCGATCACCACGTCGTACGCGATGCCCGAGCCGATGTTCGAGCCGACGTGCAGGCAGATCGCCGTGTTGCGGTTCGTGATGTCGTTGCCGAGGAAGCGGGTGCGGTCGCCCTGGGTGTCGAAGCTCACCCGGGCGCTCGTGCCGGAGCCGTCGAGCACCAGGTTCTCGATGGTCACGTCGTCCGCGGCGTCGGTCACCCAGAGGCTGCCGCGCACCGTCGCCTTGGCGCCGCCGGGGGCGCTGGTCAGCGTGATGCCGTCGCGGGTGATCTTCACGCCGCCGAAGGTCTCGCCGGCGGCCAGGCAGCCCACCTGGCCGGCCCCGAGGCTGTCGGCGAGCTTCTGCACGGTCCTGTAGGGGGCGGACTGGGTGCCGGCCGCGGAGTCGCTCCCGGCGGACGCGGCGAACTTGGTGCAGGCGGGCGCGGCGGCGGCCTGGTCGGCGGGCGCGAGCGCCACCAACGCGGCGGCGGTCGCGGCGACGGTGGCCGCGAGCGCGCGAAGGGGTCGGGCACGGAGCATCAGGACGGGCCTCCATGACGGATCGCGAGGCGGGCGATCCAGACCCGGGGAGGCGGTGGGCCGATGGCTCCGGCCGCTGCGCGCTCGGGACACGTCCCGGGAACCCGTCCTCGTTGCTTGCTCCCCTATCGGGCGGCGGGCTCCCGTTCTTGAGCCGGGCGGCCCCGGCATCCGTCCGGCGAGCGGAACGGATACCGGGACCCGGGTGGCTCAGCGGGTCAGCGTGACCGCGTCGATGTAGAACGCGCTGCCGGTGACGGCGCCGGTGTGCGCCACGTAGAGCTCGATCTGGTTGCCCGAGGCCGAGGCGGTCAGCGAGGCGGTGACCGGGATGAACCCGTTGCCCAGCGTGACGGCCGGCCCGGCGACGGTGCGCAGCACCGCGCCGGAGGCCGAGCGCTCGCGCATGTAGATCTTGACCTGCTTGCCCACCGAGGCCGTCGCGGCCGCCTTGACGTAGGCGCGGCCGGTGTACTCGGCGCCCTTCGTGGCAGAGCCGATCGTGGTCGGCTCGTCGTCGATGGTGAACGAGGTGCCGGTGGTGCGGGCGACCCGCGCCACGTAGGAGCCCTCGGGCGCGTCGGCCAGGGCCACGCGGCTGAGGCCGGCCTGCCAGGTGGTCCAGCCGGTGGTGCCCGACTCGAACGAGCCGTTGGCGACCGCCTGCTCGCCGGCCGGCGGCGGCGGGGTGACCACCGGGGGCGCGCTCACGGTGAGCGTGCGGCTGGCGGTCGCGGTGGCGCCGTCGTCGTCGGTCACGCGCAGGCGCACCGTGACGGTGCCCGCGGCCGCGTAGGCGCGGCTGACCGACTGGCCGGTGGCCTCGTAGGCGCCGTCGCCGTCCAGGTCCCACTCACGGGCGGCGATGGTGCCGTCCGGGTCGCTGGAGCCGTCGGTGAAGGTCACCGTCTGGCCGGTCTGCGGCACCAGGGTGCTGGCGCTGAAGGCGGCCGTCGGGGCCACGTTGGCCGGGGGCAGGCTCGGCGGCGGCGGCGGGGTCGTGCCGGCGCCGGCGCCCAGGCGGACCGCGTCCATGTAGAACGCGCTGCCGGTGACGGCGCCGGTGTGCGCCACGTAGAGCTCGATCTGGTTGCCCGAGGCCGAGGCGGTCAGCGAGGCGGTGACCGGGATGAACCCGTTGCCCAGCGTGACGGCCGGCCCGGCGACGGTGCGCAGCACCGCGCCGGAGGCCGAGCGCTCGCGCATGTAGATCTTGACCTGCTTGCCCACCGAGGCCGTCGCGGCCGCCTTGACGTAGGCGCGGCCGGTGTACTCGGCGCCCTTCGTGGCAGAGCCGATCGTGGTCGGCTCGTCGTCGATGGTGAACGAGGTGCCGGTGGTGCGGGCGACCCGCGCCACGTAGGAGCCCTCGGGCGCGTCGGCCAGGGCCACGCGGCTGAGGCCGGCCTGCCAGGTGGTCCAGCCGGTGGTGCCCGACTCGAACGAGCCGTTGGCGACCGCCTGCTCGCCGGCCGGCGGCGGCGGGGTGACCACCGGGGGCGCGCTCACGGTGAGCGTGCGGCTGGCGGTCGCGGTGGCGCCGTCGTCGTCGGTCACGCGCAGGCGCACCGTGACGGTGCCCGCGGCCGCGTAGGCGCGGCTGACCGACTGGCCGGTGGCCTCGTAGGCGCCGTCGCCGTCCAGGTCCCACTCACGGGCGGCGATGGTGCCGTCCGGGTCGCTGGAGCCGTCGGTGAAGGTCACCGTCTGGCCGGTCTGCGGCGCCAGGGTGCTGGCGCTGAAGGCGGCCGTCGGGGCCACGTTGGCCGGCGGCAGGCTCGGCGGCGGCGGCGGGACCGGGACCTCGGCGCCCTGCGGGCCCTTGCCGAGGCACGGGCTGTCGGCGCGCAGCGAGAAGTCCTTGGCCGAGCGGTTGACGAACAGCGGGTCCTTCTCGACGTTGGCGCTCAGCGTGAAGCCGCCGTTCGAGAGGCTGAAGTTGCCCTTGCGGCCGTTCCAGAGGCAGTTGCGATCGGCGCGGTTGTTGACCCCGACCGCGCCGCCCCACCACGACTCCACGTTCGTGGTGACGCCGGAGTTCGAGATGATGTTGTTCTCGACGACGTTGTCGGACGAGGTCAGCGAGCCCTCGCTCGAGAAGGTGAGGCCGCGGCCGTTGCCGTCGATCACGTTGTTGGCGACGTAGGTGCGGTTGGCTCCCGGGTACAGATGCACGCCGTAGTCGGCGTTGTCGTAGATCAGGTTGTTGGTGATCCGGGTGTCGTACGCGTGGTTGACGTAGATCCCGTGGTCGAAGTTCGTCGCCGGCAGGCGCCCGCAGTTGAAGATGCGGTTCGAGTCGATGACCGTGTCGTAGGCGACGCCGTAGCCCGCGTTGGAGCCGACGTGCAGGCAGATCGCCGTGTTGCGGTTCGTGATGTCGTTGCCGCGGAACACGACCCGGTCGCCCTGGGTGTCGAAGCTCACCCGGGCGGTCGTGCCGGAGCCGTCGAGCACCAGGTTCTCGATCGTGACGTCGTTGGCGGAGTCCTTGATCCACAGCTTGCCGAGCAGCGTGGCCTTGGCCCCGCCGGGCGCGGTGGTGAGCGTGATGCCGCCGCGGCTGACGGTGACGCTGCCGAACGTCTGGCCGGGCTGCAGGCAGCCGGCCTGACCGGCCGACAGGCTGTCGACGAGCTTCTGGGCGGTCTTGTAGGGGGCGGTCTGGGTGCCGGCGGCCGAGTCGGAGCCGGTCGTCGATGCGTACTTGACGCAACTGGGCGCGGCGGCGGCCTGCTCGGCGGGCACGAGGGCCACCAGCGCGCTCGCGGCGAGGATGGCACCGGCCATCATCGCGCGTAGGGGTCGGGCACGGACCATCAGGTTCCTCCGTGAGGACGGGCGCCGCCCGTGCGCGCACGACCCGGCGGGCTCGCAGGGGCGAGCACCGGCCAGGACACGGGCCGCGGGCACGGCGGACGGCGACGACGGGACACACGCGCGGGCGGGTTGCCGGGCCTCCGCCGTCCCCCGCCGCCCCCGGCGGCCTGGTGCCGTAGGGAGCTACGGGATCCGGTGGAAACGCAACCGCCGAAGCGTGTTCCAGGTATCGGATCCACATGGCTCCCGCTTGAGCCACGACGACGCGCGGGCCACCTGAGCGCCGTTCGTCCCTGCGTGACGGGCGCTACGTCCGGGTGGGCGACGGGCCCGGGGGCCGATCGGGCCGCCGGCCGCGGCGGGGTCGCGGGGGCGAGTCCGCAGCCGTCGCCGCCCTGCGGCCGGCGCGAGACCGGACGGCCGGCGCGCCGGGGTCCACTCGGCGCCCGCGCCGCAGGGCGCCCGAGGCGGCGGGCGGGGGAGCGGCCCCCCACCCGGCCGGGGGGCTCCATGTCCAAGTGGACCTCGCGCCGGGGTTCACTTGGACCGTCCGCGTCGGCGTGCCCGCGAAGGCCGGCCGGGATCCCCCCGCTGCCGGCGCGGGCGCTCCCTTGTCCCAATGGACCTGGCGCCGCGGTTCACTTGGGCCGTCCGCGGCGGCGGTCGCGACGCCCGAGTGGACCTCGCGGCCGGGGCCACTCGGCGCCCGCGCCGCAGGGCGCCCGAGGCGGCGGGCGGGGGCGCGGCCCGCCACCCGCCGGGGCGCTCCATGTCCAAATGGACCTCGCGCCGAGGTCCATTTGGACCCTCACCCCGCGGCGACCCGAGGCCGGCCGCCGCCGCCGCTCGCTCAGACGGGCTCGGCGGCGGCGGTGAAGGGGAGCCCGCCGGCGCCGGCGGGGATGCGGCGGGGCACGAGGCGGGCGCCGCCGGCAGCGGCCTCGGCGCACCCGCCGCAGACCGGGGCGTCGGGGCGGTCGCCCACCGGAGCGGTGGCGCCGGCCGGGCCGTGGGAGGGATCGACGGCGCAGAGGCCGGCGAAGATGTCGCCCCGGGGGTGGGGCGCGCCGACCCGCTCGGCGACGCCCTCCAGCCCGACGAGGGCGGCGGCGACGGGCGGGTCGAGGGCGGCGATGCGCTCGGCGTCGTCCGTCTCGCGGAGGGCGCTGACGGCGTCGGCGTAGGCCCCGAGCGCGGCCTCGACGTGGGCGCGCTCGCCGGGGGGCAGGCCGGGGCGGCGCAGGAGGGCGCCGGCGTGGGCGCGAAGGGCGTCGAGCCGGACGCGCGCGCGGGCGCGGGCCTCGGCGGCGCGGCGGCGGCGGCCGCGTGCGGCGCGGCCGGCGCCCACGGCGGCGGCCCAGCCGCCGCCGAGCGCCGCGACGGCCAGCAGGCCGAGCGCGGGCCGCAGCAGCTCGCCGCGCTCGTCGGGCGGGGGCGGGACCACGAGCGCCGCCGCGGCGGTGAGGCGCTCGACCTGGTTTGCGTGCGCGCCGATGCGGGCGGCGCGCATCTGGACGGTCATGTCGGCCGTGGGGCGGGACCCGACCGCGACCACCGGCCCGCGGGCGCGGGTCACGAGGAGGGTGCCCTCGTACTCGAGGGTGCGCACGAGCCGGCGGGCGTAGGCTGGCAGCGACGGCGCGCCGGTGGGCCCGAGGACGACCGCCAGCTTGACCGGCCGGCCGGCGTCGGCCATCGCCGCGGCGACCTCGGCCAGCTCGCGCTCGGCCGGCGCGGCCGCGGAGCCGAGCACCCGCGGGCTCACGTAGGCGTCGCGGGCGGCGAGGGCCGCCTCGGCGGGATCGGCCGCCGCCGCGGCCGGGGCCCCGGCGAGGACGAGGACGAGGACCAGGACGAGCGCGCAGGCCGGCGCCGCGCGCACGGACACGGCGGTCCGCCCGGCGGCGGCCCGGGGCCGACGGCGGCCCGGGGACGACGGCCCGCTCACCGGCTCAGGCGGGCGCGCCGCTCGGCTGGGGCCCCGGCAGCAGGCGCGCCGCGCGGCGGGCGGCGCGCTCGACGAGGCCGGGCCCGGGGACGAGGGCCCGCAGGTCGAGGCGCATCAGCACGACGGGGCCGGCGGCCCGCGCGTCGGTGAAACCGAGCGCCTCGAGCAGCTCCCGGTCGAAGAGGGTGTGGTGTCCGCCGAAGCGCTCGACCTCGTCCGCATCCCCGCCGTGCTCGACGGCGAACGCGTCCACGGCGGCCCACCCGCGGGCCTTGAGGTCGGCGAGGGCGTCGAGCAGCAGGCGCTCGCAGGCGCCCCGCGGCTCGTCGCAGTCGATGAAGCTGCAGGTGATGAGCGCGGCGTCGCGGCCGGGCGGCCCGGCGGGCAGCGCGAGCGCGCGGGGGAAGGCCGCGACTGGCCCGTACTGCACCATGCCGCGCACCTCGGGCCCCTCGCGCAGCACCCGCCCGAAGCCCCCGTTGCGCCGCTCGACGGCCTCGATCCAGGCCCCCTTGCGGCGGGCGTCGGTGACCAGGCGGTCGTGCTGCCAGAAGACGCAGTCGACGCACGGCGCCGGGAGCGCCGCGCGGCTCGCCGCCGTGAGGGGTGCGACGTCGCTCACGCGCCGATGATAGAGCGCCGCCCGCGGCGGCCGCCGCTCAGCAGGCGCCGGGGTCGTCCACCGCGCAGACGCCGCCCATGTAGGACGGCAGGTCGCGGAAGCCGGCGCCCTCGGGCGCCGCGCCGCCGTACGTCTCGGCCAGGTAGGCGAGGATCCGCCGCCGGTCCCACACGGCGAGACCGCCGTCGACCAGCATCGGCACCTGGGGCGGCTCGCCCTGCGCGGCCACGAGCGCCGCCCGCGCGGCCGGGTCGCCCCGGACCGTCACCGCGCGATACTCCAGGCCGAGCCCGTCGAGGGCCCGCTTGACCTCGACGCACTTCCAGCACCCCGGGGCGTCGTACAGCGTCATCGCCGCCTCGCCCCGGGGTGCCGGCACGGATCAGACCCCGACGGTCTCCAGCACCCGGTCGACCGGGACCATGTGGCGCTTGAAGTCCATGACCTTGCGGTCGAGGCCGAGGGCGAGGCCGATGAGCTGCGGCAGGTGCAGCACCGGCATGTTGTACTCGGTGCCGTTGAGCGCCTCGGCCTTGCGCTGGTAGGCGTCCATCGCCAGGTGGCAGAGCGGGCACGGCGTGACCATGCAGTCGGCGCCGGCGTCGCGGGACTGCGACAGGGCGACGTGCGACTCGCGCAGCGCGACGGCCTCGCGGGCCAGCACGATCGGGAAGCCGCAGCACTTCGACTTGGCCTCGTAGTCGGCCACCTCGCCGCCGAGGGCGGTGATCAGCCGCTCCAGCGACTGGGGCCGATCGGGGTCCTCGAAGCCCATCACCGACGACGGCCGCAGCAGCTGGCAGCCGTAGTACGGCGCGACCCGCAGGCCGTTGAGGCCCCGGGGGCCCTGCTTCTCGAGCAGCGAGAGGCCCTCCTCGGTGGCGAGGTACCAGAGGAGGTGGGTGACCTCCTTCGTGCCCTCGTACGGGCGGGCGCCGACCTTGACCAGCTCCTCGTTGACCTGCTCGAGGAGGCGCGCGTCCTCCTTGACCATCTTGTTCGCCCGGCGCAGGTTGAGCGTGCAGACGTTGCAGATGGTGAGGATGTCGACGCCCATCTCCTCCGCCTGGGAGAGGATGCGGACGTTGAGCGTCAGGTACAGGTTGGGCTTGGCCTCGGCGATGTCGCCGGCGCCGCAGCAGGTGGCCGCGGGCATCGGCAGCAGCTCGATGTCCAGCATCGGGGCCAGCGCCTTCGTGGTGGCGTCGAGCTCCTTCGAGCTGAACTCGGCGATGCAGCCCGGGTAGTACGCGAACTGCGTCGCCATCAGATCGTCTCCTTCACGTTCTTCATGAGCTGCTGGACTTCCTTGAGCTTCTTGATCCGGTGCGGGATCGGCGACGGCGCCTTGCCGTGGCGCATCATCTGGATCGCGAACGGGATGTCGAGGTGGGCCTTGATCGGGTCCGTGAACGGCACGAGGACCGTCTCGTTGAGCTTGCCGCCGGTGCGCATCGAGAGCAGGAAGGCCTTCGCGTGGCGGGCGCCCGCGTCCTTCATCGAGCGGCCCTCCTGGAAGGCGATGCCGCCGAGCTTCTCGATCGCGTCGCGCGGGTTGACGCCCTTCGGGCAGCGCTCGTTGCAGTACATGCAGCGGGTGCAGTCCCAGACGCCGTGCTCGCCCGTGTAGAGCTTGGCCCGCTGCTTGCGCTGGCCGTCGCGGACGTCGCCGGCGAAGCGGTAGCCCCACGCGAGCGCGGCCGGGCCGACGAAGTCGGGGTCGGCCGCCAGCGAGTTGCACTCGGAGTAGCAGGCCGCGCAGAGGATGCAGGCGCTCTCGCGGAACAGCTTCTGCATGTCCTCCTTGGACACCAGCCGCTCGCGCTCGGGCGCTGGGCCGTCGGGCACGAGGTACGGCTTGACCGACTTGAACTTGTCCCAGAACGGGTCCAGGTCGACGATCAGGTCCTTCAGGGGCGCGAAGTTGCCGATCGGGTCCACCTGGACGGTCTCGGTCTCGAACTCGCGCTTGACGTCCTCGACCTGGGTCATGCAGGCGAGCACCGTCTTGCCGTTGGCCTTGCAGGCGCACGACCCGCAGATCGCCGAGCGGCACGAATAGCGGATCGCCAGCGTGCCGTCCTGCTCGTCCTGCAGCTTCAGGATCGCGTCGAGCAGCGTCAGATCCGACGGGTGCTCCAGCTCGAAGCTCTGCCGGTAGGACGCGTCGGAGACATCCGGCTGGTACCGGAAGATGTCGAGCGTGGTCGTCGCCATTAGTAGGACCTCACCTGGGGCTCGTACTTGGTCACCGTGACCTCGGAGTAGTCCAGACGGATCTGGTCGTCCTCCAGGTACGACAGCGTGTGCTTCATCCAGTTCTCGTCGTCGCGCTCCGGGAAGTCGGTCCGCGAGTGGGCGCCCCGGCTCTCGGTGCGCTCGATCGCGCCGGCGACCATCGTCGCGGCCAGGTCCAGCAGGTACCCGGTCTCGATCGTGTGGATCAGCGACTGGTTGAACGTGCGGCCCTTGTCGGTCACGACGACGCCCTTGAACTGCTCGCGCAGGTCCTGGACGGTCGCCTGGGCCTCGCGCAGCTGGGCGTCGGTGCGGAAGACGCCGACCTTCTCCTGCATGGTGTCGGCGAGCACCTCGCGCAGCTCGTGCTGCTTGGGGCCGCGCTGGCGCTCGAGCATCTCGCGGATGCGCGCCTCGGTCGCCTGCGCGGCGCGCGGGTCGGCCTGGATGCCGCGGCCGTTGAAGACGTCGGTCGCGTAGCGGGCCGCGGCCTCGCCGGTGCGGGCGCCGAAGACGACCGCCTCGAGCAGCGAGTTGCCGCCCAGCCGGTTGGCGCCGTGCACCGACACGCAGGCGCACTCGCCGGCGGCGAACAGGCCCTGCATGTGCGGGGCCGCGCCCCACGAGTCCACGTGCACGCCGCCCATGTGGTAGTGGGCGCCCGGCCGGATCGGGATGGGCTCCTCGATCGGGTCCACGCCGGCGAACGCCATCGCCAGCTCACGGATCTGGGGCAGCCGCTCCATGATCTTCTCGCGGCCCAGGTGGCGCAGGTCGAGCAGCACGGAGCCGTTGATGCCGCGCCCCTCGAGGATCTCGGTCGCCTCCGAGCGCGACACCACGTCGCGGGAGGCGAGCTCGAGCTTGTTGGGCGCGTACTTGCTCATGAAGCGCTCGCCCTCGGAGTTGAGCAGGTAGCCGCCCTCGCCGCGGGCGCCCTCCGTCACGAGCACGCCCGTCGGGTTCATCGTCGTCGGGTGGAACTGCATGAACTCCATGTCCTTCAGCGGCACGCCGGCCGTGAGCGCGAGGCCCATGCCGTCGCCCGTGGACGAGTGGGAGTTCGTGGAGGGCCGGTAGACGCGGCCGGCGCCGCCGGTGGCGAGCACGACCGACTTCGCGCCGATGGTGTGGATCGTGCCGTGGACCATGTCGTAGGCCACCACGCCGGCGCAGCCGCCGTGGTCGTCCTTGACGAGGTCGGTGACGAACCACTCCTCGTAGGTCGGGATGTCGTACTTCACGCACACGGTGTAGAGCGTGTGCAGGATCACCAGGCCGGTCAGGTCGGCCGCGAAGCAGGTGCGCGGGAAGCCCGCGCCGCCGAACGGGCGCTGGGCGATCTTGCCCGTGCTCTCGTGGCGGCTGAAGACGGCGCCCCAGTGCTCGAGCTGGATGATCTCCTTGGGCGCCATGTTGCAGAGGATCTCGATGGCGTCCTGGTCGCCGATGTAGTCGGCGCCCTTCACCGTGTCGAAGGTGTGGTTGTCCGGGTGGTCGTCGGTCTGGTTGCCCAGCGCCGCGTTGATCCCGCCCTGGGCCGCGCCCGAGTGGCTCCGCACCGGGTGGACCTTGGTCACGAGGGCGACGTCGACGCCCGCCTCGTGCGCGGCGATCGCCGCACGCATCCCGGCGAGGCCCGCGCCGACCACCACGACGTCATGGCTGAGCAATGTCCCGTGCCCTCCGCTCTCGTGTTGCCCTCGGCAGGGGACTCTATCGGACGCCCGGGGGCCGGAAGACCGGGTCATTCGTCCGTCGCCCGCGACGCGGCCGCGCCGTCGCGGGCGGCCCGCGTCGTGCAGCATGCCGCCCCATGAGCCTCGACGCGGCGATCACCCTGGCCGTGATCCTGGCGGTGCTCGCCGTGCTCGTCGCGGACCGGGTGTCGCCGGCCTTCGCCGTCCTCGGCGGCACCGTCGCGCTGCTCGTGTCCGGCGTGATCGACGCCGACGACGCGTTCGCCGGCTTCTCGAACTCCGCCCCGCTCACCGTGGCCGCGCTCTACGTGGTGGCGGCCGCGACGGCGCGCACGCGCGTCATCGAGAGCCTGGCGGCGCGCTTCACGACGGGGGTCGCCAACGGGGCCGGCGGCGGCGAGCGGCGCTCGCTGGCGCGCATCGTCGTGCCCACGGCGGCCTCGTCGGCGTTCCTCAACAACACGCCGATCGTGGCGATGGCGATCCCGCCGGTCGTGGCGTGGGCCCGGCGCACGGGGCGCTCGCCGTCCCGCTACCTGATGCCGATCAGCTTCGCCGCCGTGGTGGGCGGCACGGTCACCCTGATCGGCACCTCCACCAACCTGGTGGTCTCGGGGTTGCTCGAGGACGCCGGCCTGGAGCCGATGGGCCTGTTCGAGATCGGCAAGGTCGGCCTGCCGTTCGCCGTGCTCAGCGTGATCGTGATGATCCTGATCACGCCCAGGCTGCTGCCCGAGCGGCGGGCGCCCAGCGAGGACGCCGACGCCGACGCCCGCGAGTTCACCCTCGAGATGATCGTGGAGGACCGCTCGCCGATCGTGGGCCGCTCCGTCGCCGAGGCCGGGCTGCGCAACCTGCAGGGCGTGTACCTGGTGGAGGTCGAGCGCGACGGCAACCGCATCTCGTCGGTCCGCCCGGACGAGATCCTCGCCGCCGGCGACCGCCTGACGTTCGCCGGGAACGTCGAGCGGGTGATCGACCTGCAGGGCATCCGGGGGCTGGTGTCGGCCGAGGAGCGCCACTTCGGCCGGGTGGGGCCCGCGCTCGAGCGGCGCCTCTACGAGGCCGTGATCGCCCCCGGCTCCTCGCTGCTGGGTCGCACCCTCAAGGAGACCGGCTTCCGCGGGCGCTACGGCGGCGCGGTGATCGCGATCCACCGGGCCGACGAGCGGGTGCAGGGCAAGCTCGGCGACGTGCGGCTGCGCACGGGCGACGTGCTCGTGGTGCTGGCCGGCCCGGCGTTCCGGCCCCGCGCCCTCGACCGGCGCGACTTCCTGGTGGTGTCGGCCCTCGACGGCGACCCGCCGCCGCGGGCCGGCAAGGCGCCGCTCGTGGGGCTGGTGCTGGTGGGCATGATCGCGAGCGTCGCGACCGGGCTCATCGACATCCTCCCCGCGGCGCTGCTGGCGGCGTTCGCGGTCGTGGCGCTCGGCGTGCTCACCGCCACGGAGGCCCGCGACTCGGTGGACCTCGACGTGATCGTGCTGATCGCGGCCAGCTTCGGCCTGGGCCGGGCGATCGAGCAGAGCGGCCTGGCGGGCGACATCGTCGACGCGCTCATCGAGCCGCTCGGGCGCTTTGGCGACCTGGGCCTGCTGTTCGGCGTGCTGCTCGCCACGATCATCGTCACCGAGATGATCAGCAACAACGCCGCCGCCGTGCTGCTCTTCCCCATCGCGGTGGCCACCGCCGCCCAGGCGGGCCTCGATCCGCGGCCGTTCGCGATCGCGGTGGCGCTGGGCGCCTCGTCGTCCTTCCTCACGCCGATCGGCTACCAGACCAACACGATGGTCTACGGCGTCGGCGGATACCGCTTCGGCGACTTCGCCCGCCTGGGCTTCCCGCTGGCGATCCTCATGGTCGTCGTGGCGCTCGTGATGATCCCGATCGCCTGGCCGCTGCGCTGAGCCCGGGCGGCCCGTCGGGCCGACAGCGTCCGATATGCTCCGGTCGTTTTGCGCCCGCCCGCCGGGCGGCGCTCCACACGACGACGACGAAGGAGTCGGACCCGTGGCACACCGCGTGACGTTCATCCCCGGAGACGGCACGGGGCCCGAGATCGCAGAGGCGACGAAGCGCGTCCTCGACGCAACCGGCGTCGAGTTCGACTGGGACGTCCAGGAGGCGGGCGTCGACATCATGGAGACCGCCGGGACCCCGCTGCCGGACAGCGTGATCGAGTCGATCCGGGCCAACAAGATCGCGATCAAGGGCCCGATCACGACGCCGGTCGGTCATGGGTTCCGCAGCGTGAACGTGGCTCTTCGGAAGACCCTCGACCTGTACGCCTGCGTACGCCCCTGCAAGAGCTACCCCGGGGTCCGGTCGAAGTACGAGGACGTCGACATCGTCATCGTGCGCGAGAACACCGAGGACCTCTACGCGGGCATCGAGTTCGAGAAGGACACGCCCGAGAACGCGGCGATCATCGAGAAGATCATCGAGCTCGACCCGTCGGCCGCCGCGACGATCAAGCCGCACGCCGGCATCTCGATCAAGCCGATCTCGGTCGAGGGCACCCAGCGCGTCGTGCGCTACGCCTTCGAGTACGCCCGCGAGAACGGCCGCTCGAAGGTCACCGCGGTCCACAAGGCCAACATCATGAAGCACACCGACGGCCTCTGGCTCGCCGTCGCCACCGAGGTGGCGAAGGAGTTCCCGGACATCGAGTTCGAGGAGCGGATCGTCGACAACATGTGCATGCAGCTCGTGCAGAAGCCCGAGCTGTACGACGTCCTCGTGCTGCCGAACCTCTACGGGGACATCATCAGCGACGTCGGCGCCGGCCTCGTCGGCGGCCTGGGCGTCGCGCCGGGCGCGAACATCGGCACGCACGCGGCCCTCTTCGAGCCGACCCACGGCAGCGCGCCGAAGTACGCCGGCCAGAACAAGGTGAACCCGCTCGCCATGATGCTCTCCGGCGTGATGATGCTGCGGTACCTCAAGGAGACCGAGGCCGCGGACCGGATGGAGGGCGCCATCGCCGAGCTCATCCGCGAAGGGAAGTCCGTGACCTACGACATGAAGCCCGACCGCAACGACCCGACCGCCGTCGGGACGTCCGGCGTGGCCGACGCGCTGATCGAGAAGCTGCAGGTGACCGCGTGAGCGCCGCCAAGACCCCGCTCCGCGTCGCCGTCACCGGCGCCGCCGGGCAGATCGGCTACAGCATCCTCCCCCGCATCGCCGCCGGCGAGGCCTTCGGCAGGGACCAGCCGGTCATCCTGCAGCTCCTCGAGCTGCCGATCGACAAGGTCCAGGAGGCGCTGAAGGGCGTCGCCATGGAGCTCGACGACTGCGCCTTCCCGCTGCTGCAGGGCATGGTGCTGACGGGCGACCCGCGGGTGGCCTTCAAGGACGCCGACTGGGTGATCCTCGTCGGCTCCAAGCCGCGCGGGCCGGGCATGGAGCGCGCCGACCTGCTGAAGGACAACGGCAGGATCTTCGTCGAGCAGGGCACGGCGATCGACGAGGTGGCCTCCGACGACGCCCGCGTGGTCGTGGTCGGCAACCCGTGCAACACCAACTGCATGATCGCCGCCGCGCAGGCCACCCGGCTCGGCCCCGAGCGCTTCACCGCGATGACCCGCCTCGACCAGAACCGGGCCCAGACCCAGCTGGCGCAGAAGGCCGGCGTCCCGGTGACCGAGGTCGACGACATCATCATCTTCGGCAACCACTCGCCGACGATGTTCGCCGACTTCACCAACGCGACGATCTCGGGCAAGCCCGCCCGCGAGGTCATCGGCGACGACGCCTGGCTGGAGAACGAGTTCCTGCCCACCGTCGGCAAGCGCGGCGCCGCCATCATCGCGGCCCGCGGCCTGTCGTCGGCGGCGTCCGCCGCCAACGCGGCCATCGACCACGTCCGCTCGCTGCACACGCCGGGCGATGACGTGCACTCGATCGCGGTCCGCTCGGACGGCTCCTACGGCTTCGCCGAGGGCGTCTGGGCGTCGGTGCCGGTCCGCACGACGGCCCCGGGCACGTACGAGGTGGTCCGCGAGGGCTGGGACCACGACGACTTCGCGACGTCGAAGATCGAGATCACCAACGCCGAGCTCGTCGAGGAGCGCGAGACGGTGAAGGAGATGCTCTCCTAGGACGCGCCCCCGGGGGTCCCGCCGCGCGCGGGGCCCCCGGTGCGCGAGCGGGGCGGCCCCCGGCGCGACGCGCCGTACCCGCCCGCTACGCGGCCTGCTTGACCAGCGAGACGTCGATGGACATCTTGACCTTGTCGCCGACCAGCATGTTGCCGCTGCCAAGCGCCTGGTTGAAGCGCATGCCGTAGTCGTCGCGCGAGATCTGACCGCGCAGCTCGATGCCGACGCGCTCGTTGCCCCACGGGTCGACGTCGGCGCCGAGGACGTCGCCGGTGAGCACCACGTCGTTGGTGACGCCGTTGATCGTGAGGCGGCCCTCGACGCGGATGGAGTCCTCGTCGGGCTGCGTCACCGACGTGGACACGAGGGTGAACCGCGGGTGGGCCTCGGCGTTGAAGAAGTCCGCCGAGCGGAGGTGCTCGTCGCGCTGCGGCTCCTTGGTGTCGACCGAGGCGGCCTGGACGGTCGCGTCCACCGCGAGGACGCCGGTCTCGCCGGCGGTGAGCGCGCCCTCGAACTCGGTGAACTCGCCGCGGACGGTCGCGATGCCCATGTGCTTGACGGCGAAGCCGACGGTGGAGTGGCTCGGGTCGATGGACCAGGTACCGGGGGTGATGACGGTGGTGGCGGTGGTGCTCATCGGACGTCTCCTCGTTGCGGGCGGGGCGGTGGGATGTTCATTGTGTCCTCAAGTATAGCCGTCGTGCTTGCGTGCGCAAGTACGTCATCCGAGGGCACCGCCACGCACCGCGGTGACCGCTCCGGCCCCTCTCGGGCCAGGCGCGCGCCGGCCTCGGCGCCCCCGGCCCGACGACGCCCGGGGCGGCGCGGGGTCCCGCCCCTCGGCCGCGGCGCGGGTGACGTCGGCAGGACGCCGCCCGTGGCCGGCGAATGCCCGGCCATGACCATCATCTGGCTCATCGTGTGGTTCGTCGCGGATCGCATCGGCGACCGCGAGCCGCTCCTGTTCGACCCGGTCAACGTGTGGACCGGGCTCCTGCTGGCGGCCATCGCGCTCGACCTGGGCGCCGCGCACGCCACGAGCTCCGCGCGGGGCGGCGGGCGCGGGAAGGGCTGACGCCCGCCCGTGGGGCGGGCGGCGCCGGGGGACGGTCAGTCCTTCGAGAAGCGCCGCCGCACGAGGCGGCCGACGACGCCGCCCGCCACGGCGCCGACGACGGCCGACATGACGATCACCCAGATCAGGGAGACGTCGGCCGAGAAGAACACGAACGAGACCCGGACCTCGTCGCTGTTCTCGATCACGAAGATCAGCAGGATGCTGACGACGAGGACCAGCGCGCCGATGAGGGCGAGCTGGCGCACCTGCCGCTCGTCGAGGCCGTCGCGTCCGTCCGGCGGGCGCCGCTCCGGAAGGTCGTCCCCCGCCACGGCCCCGCCTAGGAGGTGACGGCGGCGGCGCTGAACACCGCGCCGAGCCGCTCCATGCCCTCCTCGATCTCCGCCGGCGAGACGCCGCTGTACGCGAGCCGCAGCGTGCGCTCGCCGCCGCCCAGCACGCAGTCGCTGCCCTTGACGTAGGCGATGCCCGCCGCCGCGGCCGGCTCGAACAGCTCGTCGGCCGACAGCCCCTCCGGGAGGGTCAGCCAGCAGAAGAAGCCGCCCTGCGGCGGGACGTACGCCGTGCCCTCCGGCATGTGGCGCATGCCGGCCGACATCGCGTCGCGCCGCTCGCGCATGAGCTCGGTGACGTGCGCGATGTTGGGCTCCAGCCGGTCCGTGACGATGAGCTGGTGGATCGCGGCCTCGGAGAGGAGCGCCGGCGAGATGTAGGTGCGCGAGGCGGCGGCTGCCAGATCGCCGGCGATCTCCGGCGGCGACACCAGGTAGCCCACCCGCAGGCCGGGGGCGACGGTCTTGGAGAACGACGAGGTGAAGATGACGCGGCCGGGGGGCGCGATCCGCCAGATGCCCGGCAGGTCCTCGCCCTCGAAGCGCAGCCGCCCGTACGGGTCGTCTTCGACGATGAGGATGTCGTACTCCTCGCAGACCTCGACCAGGCGCGCGCGCCGCTCCGCCGAGAGCGTGGCGCCCGAGGGGTTCTGGAAGTTGGGGATGGTGTAGAGCAGCCGGGGCGTGCGGCCGGCGGCGCACGAGGCGGCGAGCGCCTCCACGTCCATGCCGTCGCCGTCGAGCGGGATCGGCAGCACGTCCATGCCGTGCAGCTTGAGCTGCAGCAGGGCGCGGTCGTACGTCGGGCTCTCGACCGCCACCACGTCACCCGGGCGCAGGTGGCTCTCGAGCAGGAACACGAAGCCCTGCAGCGAGCCGTTCGTGATGAGCACCTGGCCCGGCTCGGCGCCGTGCCAGGAGGCGAGCACCTCGCGCAGCGGCGGATAGCCGTTGCCGGTCCCGTAGGAGAGGATGCGCGTCGCGTCCGCCTCCAGCGCCAGACGCGTGCACTCGGCGATCAGGTCGCCGGACAGGGCGTCGGGGTGGGGGGCGCCGCGCGCGAAGGAGATCGTCGTCGGCACGCGCGGGAGTCTAGAGGATGCCGGGCCCGCCCGGCCTGCAGCGGCTCAGCGGCGCGGCCGCGCCCGGGCGACGCAGAAGTTGCTGATGCCGAGCGGGGTGCGGGAGAACTTCTTGCCGACGAACGGCCAGACGCGCCAGATGTAGCAGGCGCCGGGCGTCGTGCGCGCCGCGGGCAGCCGCAGCTTGCGCCCGCGCGGGAACGCGCTGTGCACCTTGCGCACGACGGGCGCCGCGCCGCCGGCCCTTCGGACGACCCGGAAGAGCTGGACGTTGTAGAGCGTGGCCCCGCGCGGGCCGCCCTTCCAGGTGAGCAGCGGCCGGCGCGTGCGCACGGTGGCGCCGGCCTTCGGGCGGAGCTTCGCCGCGTTGCGCCGCGGCAGGGCGGTGGCCCGCCGCACGGGCCCGGCCGCCACCGCCGCCGGCGCGACGGTGAACGACTCGACCGCGGGCGCGGACGCGTTCCCGGCGGGGTCCGTCTGCAGCACGCGGAAGGTGTACGCGCCGGCCGGCAGGGCGCCGAGCGTCGCCGACGTGCCCGGCGTGTCGGTCGGCGGCTGGACGACCGCGTCGCCCGCCCCCGTCACCCACCAGCGCGAGTGCGCGCCCTCCTCCGCGACCCAGGTGTAGACCGGCGCCCCGGCGGTCGGCCGGCCCGTGATGGACGGCGGCGCGGGCGCCACGGTGTCGACCGTGAAGTCGCGCGTCGCGTCCGCGCTCACGACGCCGACGCCGGACGCCTGGTTGACGCGGAAGACGTAGTCGCCGTCGGGCAGCGCCGGGATCGCCGCCCGGGTGCCGGTGCCGCTGTGGAGCACCTCGGTGTCGTCCTCGCGCACGACGGTCAGGTCCCACGAGAACGCGCCGCCGCCGGCGCCCTGCCACTCGAACACCGGCGCGGTGACCCGGGTGAAGCCCTCGGGGCCGGCCGTGATCACCGGCGCGGGCGGGACGGTCGGGTCGATGGTGAACGACCGCTTGCCGGAGGTGTTGACGTTGCCGGCGCGGTCGATCGAGCGGACGTACCAGGTCACCTTGAACATCGTTGCGATCGGCGCCCCGGCCGTGCGCGCCGAGCGGAACTCGTTGCGCCCGGCCACGTGCGGCACGCTGGCGACCATGCGCGGGACGCGCAGGGGCTCCTCGACCCAGACCTCGTAGCGGTCGACGCCGGAGGTGTCGTTGCCGGCGCGGCTCCACCGGAACTCCGGCTCGGCGCCCATGCGCGCGTCGGACGACGGGAACCGCGGCTGCCCCGGGGTCGGCGCCAGGGCGTCGAACCTGATCGGATCGAACGCGAAGGCCGCGCCGTGCCCCGCGTTGTCCACCGCGGTTCCCCGGATCACCAGCCGCGGGCTCTGGATGTTGCGATCCGGGAAGTCCTGGTCGCGCGCGGCCCGTGCCGTGTCGAACACCTCCGGCGAGCGGGGGCACGACCGGACGCCCGACCCGCCGGGGTCGGCGCATGTCCAGCGGACGGTCGCGCTGGTGTACCAGCCCTCGAGCCCGTTGGGCCGCGCCGGGCTGAGCACGCCGCTGATGGTGGGCGCCGTCAGGTCGACGCGCACGGCGCGCGTGGCCGGGCCGCTCTCGGTGCCGGGCACCTCCGCCCCGCCGGCGTCGGTCTCGTAGGCGACCACCGAGAAGGTGTGCCGGCCCTCCGGGAGGGCCACGGTCGCCGTTCCGGCGGCGGTCGTGCCGGACTGGCCGGCGACGCTCCAGCGGTAGCCCACCCCGTTGCCCTCGGCGGGCGGCGTGGACGGCGCGCCCCAGGTGAAGGTGACGCTCGCCGATCCCGACACCTCGGGGGCGCTCGGGGTGCCCGGCGGCCCGATGGCGGCGGCGGGCCCGCTCAGCGCGAGCGCGCACGCGGCGGCGGCGGCGCTGCAGGCCGCGGTCCACGCGAGGCGCTTGGCTCGGAAGGGCATCTCGGCGGGGCCAGTCTACGAACGGGGGGCGGCGCGCCCGGCCGGTCGACCGGCATCGTCAACGTGCGTTGCGTCGCCCGCAACGGCGGCGGCGTGGCGCGTTCCGGGCCTCATCCGCGCGACAGTCCCACACGGCGCGCCCCCGGCGTACCTCGGCCGAGGTATAGGAATCGCCCGCCCGGCCTCCCCCCTCGGGGGGGCCGGGGTGCGAAACCTCCCGAATCCTGCCTAGAGCCAGCCGCGGGTGACGAGCGACTCCGCGATCTGCACGGCGTTCGTGGCGGCGCCCTTGCGCAGGTTGTCGCTCGAGAGCCACAGCGCCAGGCCTCGCGGGTGCGAGGCGTCCTCGCGGATGCGGCCCACCAGCACGTCGTCGCGCCCGTGCGCCTCGCGGGGCATCGGGTAGCGGTTGAGCTGCGGCTCGTCCACCAGCACCACGCCCGGCGCGCCCATCAGCAGCTCGCGCGCGCGCTCGGCCGTGATCTTCTCGGTCGTCTCGATCTGGATGGCGGCCGAGTGGGCCTGGACCACCGGCACCCGCACGCAGGTGGCGCTGACGCGCAGGTCGGGCAGGCCCAGCATCTTGCGCGTCTCGTCGGCGACCTTGCGCTCCTCGCCGGTGTAGCCGGTCGCGTCGAAGGCGTCGATGTGCGGCAGCACATTGAAGGCGATGGGGTGCGGGTAGACCGACGGCTCCGGCTCGTCGCCGGCGAGGTGGCCGCGCGACTGGGCCAGCAGCTCCTCGACCGCCGCCGCGCCGGTGCCGCTGACCGACTGGTAGCTCGCCACGATCAGGCGCTCGAGGCCCACGGCGTCGGCGAGCGGCTTGAGCGCCACCACCAGCGGCGCGGCCACGCAGTTGGGGTTCGCCACGATCCCCGAGTGGCCCTCGAGGGCGGACTCGTTGACCTCCGGCACGACCAGCGGGACGGCCGGATCCATGCGGTACGCGCTCGAGTTGTCGATCACGACGGCGCCGGCCTCCACGGCCGCCGGCGCGAACTGCTTCGACCGCGCGCCGCCCGCCGAGAAGAGCGCGATCTGGATGCCCTCGAACGCGTCCTCGGTGAGCCGGCGCACCGTGCGCGGCTGCCCGAGGTAGTCGAGCCGGCGCCCCTCGCTGCGCTCGGAGGCCAGCGGCCGCAGCTCCGTGACGGGGAAGCCGCGCTCCTCCAGCACGCGCAGCATGGTGCCCCCCACGGCGCCGGTGGCGCCGACGACGGCGACGTTAAACATCGGCCCTCCTGGCGGCCTCCGAGGCGAGGTCGAACGCGTCGTGCAGCGCGCGCACCGCCCGCTCCACCTCGCGGCGGTCGATCACCACCGTGATGCGGATCGTGCTCGTGTCGATCATCTGCAGGTTGATCCCCTCGTCGGCGAGCACGCGGAACATCTTCGCCGCGATGCCCGGCTCGGACTTCATCCCGGCCCCGATCAGGGTGACCTTGCCGATCTGGTCGTCGGAGCTCACCTCACGGTAGCCCAGCTCGCCGCGCATGGCATCGAGCGTCTCGAGGGCGGGCCGCAGCTCGTCGAGCGGCACCGTGAAGGTCACGTCCGCGCCGCCGCCGACGGCCTGGTTCTGGATGATGGTGTCGACGTTCAGGTTGCGGTCCGCGAGCGCGGTGAAGATGTGCGCCGCGACGCCCGGCCGGTCCTCCACGCCGGTCACCATCACCTTCGCCTCGTCGCTGCGGTGCGACAGGCCGGTGACGATCGCGTTCTCCATGTCGGGGGTCTCCTTCGTGATCCAGGTGCCCTCCTCGGGGAGGAAGGAGGACCGGACGTGCAGCGGGACGTCGTGGCGCCGGGCGAACTCGACGGCGCGCAGCGCCAGCACCTTCGAGCCGGTGGCGGCCATCTCGAGCATCTCCTCGTGGCTCACGAGGGCCAGCTTGCGCGCGCCCGGCTCGACGCGCGGGTCGGCGGTGAAGACGCCGGTCACGTCGGTGTAGATCTCGCAGACGTCGGCGTCGAGCGCCGCCGCCAGCGCGACCGCCGTCGTGTCGGACCCGCCGCGCCCGAGCGTGGTGACGTTGCGGCCGCCCGTCGAGACGCCCTGGAACCCGGCCACGAGCACGATGCTGCCGCCGTCGAGCGCCTCCCGGAGGCGCTCGCTGCGGATCTCCATGATCTTGGCCTTCGTGTGCGAGTCGTCGGTGACGATGCCCGCCTGGGACCCCGTGAACGAGATCGCGCTGTGCCCCAGATCCTGCAGCGCCATCGCCATGAGGGCGCACGAGATGCGCTCGCCGGTCGACAGGAGCATGTCCATCTCGCGCGGGTCGGGCCGGTCCGAGATCTCGTAGGCCAGCTCGACCAGGCCGTCGGTCGTCTTGCCGCGTGCGGACACCACCGCGACGACGTCGTCGCCGGCCTCCCGGGCCGCCGCGATGCGCCGCGCGACGTTCTTGATCTTCTCCGCGTCGGCGACAGAGCTGCCGCCGAACTTCATCGTCCTGAGGCCGATGGCCGTCCTCCTCCCGCTCCGTCGAGGGCAGCGAGGGATGGTAGCGGTCGGCTCCGCACCCGGAGCCCCCCGGACGGGGGTGCCGGAGGCTAGACCCAGCCCCCGCGCCGGAGCAGCGCGAGCAGCGCCGCGACCGCCGCGACGGGGAGGACGAGGCCGAGGGAGGCGAACCACCAGGGTCCGCCGATGTGATCCACCAGCCAGGGGAAGTTCTGGCCGAAGAAGCCGGTCAGGAACGTGAGCGGCAGGAAGACGACCGCCACGACCGTCAGGCGCCCCACGAGCTCGTTCTGGCGATCCGCGGCGATGTCGTGCAGCGCCTCGCGGATCGCCTCCAGCTCGGTGACGACCTGCGCGGCGCGCCCGTACGAGTCCCGCACGCGCCGGCGGGCGGACGCGTCCGCGGCCACGACGTCCTCCGACGCGAGCCGGCCGATCACGTCCTGCTGCAGCAGCGTCACGCGGCGCAGCGGCGTGACGGCGGCGCGGATGCGGGCGATGTCACCGCGCTCCCGCCGATCCGCGAGGCGCTCCACCCGGTCGCTCAGCTCGCCGGCGCGGCCCACGAGGGTCGTGAGCACGGCCTCGACCACGTCCGCGAGGTCCCGGGCGGCACCCGCCGGGGCCGCCGGCGGCTCGTCGAGCGGGGGGCCGGCGGCGGGCCGCACCGTGAGCAGGGCGTCGCCGCGCAGGTGGCATCGCACCTCGTGCAGCGCGCCGTCCGGGGCGACGCCGACCAGCACGACGTCGAGGCCGTCGTCCAGCCGGCGCAGGCGCGGCAGCTCCGGATCGGCCTCGGGCTCGGCCGGCGGCGGCGCCATCCCGAGCCGCGCGGCGGCCTCCGCCACCTCGCCGGCCGCCGGTGCGACGAGGTCGACGCGGCTCACAGGTCGCGGCGGCCGAGCAACGCACGCCCGAGCGTCAGCTCGTCGGCGTGCTCCAGGTCGGCGCCGACGGGCAGGCCGCTCGCCAGGCGGGTCACCCGCACCCGCCCGCGCACGAGGTCGGCGAGGTGGAGCGCGGTGGCCTCGCCCGACATCGTCGGGTTGGTGGCGATGACCAGCTCCTCCACCCCGTCGGCGTCGATGCGCGCCACCAGCTCGTCGATGCGCAGGTCCTCGGGGTCGACGCCGTCGATCGGCGACAGCGCGCCGCCGAGCACGTGGTAGCGGCCGCGGTACTCGTTGGTGCGCTCGATCGGCAGGATCGCCGACGGCTCCTCCACCGCGCACAGCAGCCGCGGGTCGCGGCGCGGGTCGGCGCAGATCGGGCACAGCTCGGCCTCGGCGAACGAGAAGCACACCGCGCAGGGCCGCAGGCGCTCGGTCATCTCGACGAGCGCGCCGGCCAGGGCGCGGGCGCGCTCGGGCGGCGCCTTCATCATGTGGAAGGCGAGCCGCTGCGCGCTGCGCGGGCCGATGCCCGGCAGGCGGGCCAGCTCGGCCACCAGCCGCTCGATGGAGGGCGTGAGCACGCGGCGGGCGGGGGGCGGCCTACAGGCCGGGCAGGCCCAGGCCGGAGAGGCCGCCGGCGACCGGGCCGAGCCGGTCCTGCGCGAGCTGCTGGGCGGCGCGCATGGCCTCGTTGACCGCGGCCACCACGACGTCCTGCAGCATCTCGACGTCCTCGGGGTCGACGATCGACGGGTCGATCGTGACCTCGAGCAGCTCCAGGCCGCCGCTGACGCGGGCCGTGACGGCGCCGCCGCCGGCCGAGGCGGTGACGGACTCCTCCTGCAGCTGCTGCTGCACGCGGGCCATCTCCTCCTGCATCTTCTGCATCTGCTTGAGCATCTTCTGGGGGTTCATGCCGTGGGCCATCATCGTCCTCCTGGGTCGGTGCGGTCGCCGCCCTCCTCGACGGCCCCGAACATCGTCTTCAGCTCCTCGAAGAGCGTGTCGCCGTCGATCTGGCGGGGCGCGCGCTGCGGCCGCTCGGGCTCGGGCGCGGCGCCCGGGGTGAACTCCACGGCCAGCCGCCGCCCCGACACGGTGGCGATCGCCCCGCGCACGCGCTCGCGGTGCTCCTGGCGGCTCAGCATGTCGGCGCGCACGGTGCTGGTGACGCCGACCTCGATGCGCTCGTCGTCGACCGCCACCGGCGCGGAGCCGTCGAGGAAGCCCCGCGTGGACGGCGCCTCCCGCTCGAGCACCTCGAGGATCTGCGACCAGAGGCGCGCGAAGTGGTCGAGGTCGGCCGGCGTCGGCTCGTGGACCGGGCCGGGGGGCGCCGGCGGCGGCGGGGCGGCGGCCTCGTGCTCGGGGCCCGGGTCGGCGTCGAGGTCGGCCCCGGCGCCCGGCGCCGCGGTGGGGTCCGGGGCGGCGGGCGCGGACGGCGGAGCCGGGGCGGACGGCGGAGCCGCGGCCGCCGGCGCGTCCGCGCGGGCGGCCGGCGCCGGGGCGGCCGGGGTGGCCGCGGGCGCGGGGCGGGCCGGCGCGGGACGGCCGGCCTCGAGCGCCTCCAGGCGCGCGGCCAGGGCGGCCGTGCTCGGGTCGAGGGCCGGGCGGCTGAGGCGCGCGGCCACCAGCTCGAGCTGCAGCCGGGGGTCGGCGCCGCCGTGGCGGATGCGCACCTGGGCGTCGGCGAGCAGGTCCAGCCCGCGCACCACCTGGGCGTCGGCGAGCTGGTTGGCCTGGGCCTGCAGGCGCGCGATCTCCTCGGGGGCGAAGGCCCACTCGTCGCGGGGCCGCGCGCCCTGCTGGAGCAGGCACACGAAGCGCAGGTGGGTCACGAGCCCGCGCATGGCCTGCTCGGGGTCGACCGGCCCGTCGAGCATCTCCTGCAGCAGCTCGAAGGCGCCCGCGGCCTCCCCCGAGGCCATCAGGTCGACGAGCTCGAAGATCGTCTCGCGGGCCACCGCGCCGAGCAGCTCGAGCGCGTCCGACGCGTCCACCCGGCCGCCCGCGTAGGTGGAGATCTGGTCGAGCAGGCCCAGCGCGTCGCGGTACGAGCCGTCGGCGGCGCGGGCGAGGATGTCGAGCGCCGACTCGGAGGTCTCGATGCCCTCCGCGCGGGCCACCCGCTCGAGCACCTTGACCAGCGCGGGCACCCCCGGCTTGCGCAGCACGTAGTGCTGCAGGCGCGAGCGGATGGTGCCGAGGATGTCCCACGGGTGGGTCGTGCAGAGGATCACCACGAGGTGCGGTGGCGGCTCCTCGAGCGTCTTCAGCAGCGCGCTGGAGGCGTCGGCCGTGATCTGGTGGGCCTCGTCCATGATCGTGATGCGGTACCGGCACGCCACCGGCGCGTAGCGCACGGTCTCGAGCCACTCGCGCATCTCGTCGATGCGGCGGGCGCTGGAGGCGGCGTCGACCTCGACCACGTCGAGCCAGTCGTCGTGGCCGGTGCGCCGGCAGGACTCGCACGTGCCGCACGGCTGCGGGGTCGGGCCGGGGCTCGACTGGCAGTTGAGGCAGCGCGCGAGGATGCGCGCGGTCGTCGTCTTGCCGGTGCCGCGCGGCCCCGAGAACAGGTAGCCCTGGGCCGGCCGCCCGGCGCGCAGGGCGTTGCCCAGCGCCCTGGCGACGTGGTCCTGGCCGACCATGTCCGCGAAGACCGCGGGGCGGTGGCGGTTGTAGAGGCTCGCCCCGGGCTCGCTCATCCGGTCCTACCTGATGCGTTCAAAGATGTGTGACCGTGCACCCGTCGTCGATGCGCGATTCCGAGGTGAGCCCCGGGCCGCCGGCTCCGGCGAGGTTGCCCCACTGCGCGTGGACGGGGCCGCTTAAGGCTGCTTCCTTCCGGACCTGACCTGGTTCGCGGTCGCCCACCGAATGGGACCTCGCCCTCAACGCTGCATTGCCCGGAGCCGATCCACGGGATCGGCCCCTCGGACGGGAATTGAGCCCCGCTGTAGCGGATTGCGGGTACAGGGCACCGCTAGCTCCCCGCCTAGCACGGTCACCCGGCGAGGATAGTCCACCGGTGCGGTCCGCGCGAGCGGCGCCCGGCGCCGCGCCCCGCGTCAGCGGTCGCGACGGCGGCCGAACGGCAGCCGCGGGCCCAGGCGCTCGCCGCGCCGCCGGGCCGCGCCGGCGCCGAAGATCGCCGCCACCCCGGCGCCGATCATCGCCATCGTGATCGCGAGGTAGGCCCAGCCGCGCACGCCGCTCTCGCGCCCGGCCAGCTCGAAGATGAGCCACATGATCGAGCCCCACGCGGCGCCGAGCACCGCGCCGGCCAGCACGATCGCGACGCGCGAGGGCGCCCGCTGGGCGGGCGCGGCGGGCTCGCGCGTGCGCTTCGGCTTCGCCATGGGCGGGAACTCTACGCGAGCGCCGCCCTCCCCAGCGGGGAGCGACGGACCTGTGCCGCGCGGCGCGCCCCCCGCACACGACACAGGAGACCCCCGTGCCCCCACGCACCCGCCTCCCGCGGCGCCTCGGACCACGCCGCCACCCGACCCTCGCGGTCGTCGGCCTGGCCGCCCTGGCCGTCGCCCCCGCGACCGCCCTCGCCAGCCACGAGCAGGGCGGCCAGCTCGACGCGCGCATCACCGCCGACGGCCGCCTGCAGGCGACGCTCGAGTACCTCACCACGGGCGCCTGCACCGTCGGCTCCCCGGCCTCGGTCCCCGGCCTCACGATCACCAGCCCCTCCGCGGCCAGCGCGACGCCGTCACCAACCTCGGTGACCTTCTCGCGCTGCATCGCGGGCAGCACGACCGCGCGCGCCGTCTATGACGTGGACCTGGCCACGGTGTTCAGCGGCGCCGCGGCGGACGGTCCCTACGACCTCGTCTTCAGCAGCTGCTGCCGTGTGGGCGGCATCACGAACGCCGCCGGCAGCAACACGCGGTTCGACGCGAGGATCACCAAGACGGCCGGCCAGGCGAGCGCGACGCCGCAGCTCGGCCCGGGCAGCGCGCCGAACATCCCGATCGGCGACCCGTTCCTCCAGTCGATCGGGGCGACCGACCCCGACGGCGGCGCGATCACCTACGCCTCCCAGGCGGGCCAGCCGGCCGGCCCCACCACCGACGTCGTCACCATCTCGCCGTCGGGCGAGGTCTCCATCCCCGCCGCGACCACGGCCGGCTTCGCCGACGGCGAGACCTTCGTCTACAAGGTCCGGGTGAGCGACCCGGAGGGCAACTACGCCGAGCGCGACGTGCTGCTTCGCGCCACCTCGAACCGGGCACCCGCGCTGACCGGCCTCGCCGCCGAGTACGCCGTCGCCCCGGGGACGACCCGGGAGATCGCCGTCGAGGCGGCCGACCCGAACGGCGACGACGTGGTCACCATCTCGGCCACCGGCCTGCCGGCGTGGGCGACCCTCCAGGCGACGCCCGGCACCCCGGGCCGCGCGACGCTGCGCCTGGCGCCGCCCGCCGACGCCGCCGGCGCGGCCGCCACGATCGCGCTCGACGCCGTCGATGACGACCCGGTCGCTCCGCTGGTGGCCACGGCGACGACGCGCGTCGTCGTGGCCGTGCCGCCCCCGGCGCCCGCCCCGCCCGCCCCGCCCGCCCCGCCGGCGCCCGTCGCGGAGCCCGTGGTCCGGCCGGTGCAGCGCGGACCGGAGGTGGGGGCCCGGCTGCGGCTGCCCGAGCCCGGCCGGTACACGTTCATCCTCGTGGCGCCCGACGGCGACCGGGTGCGGATGCAGCCGGGCAGCCGGGTGGGCGCGCGCACGCTGCGGCGCGCCCTGAGCGCCCCGGTCCTCACCACCAGCCGGCCCGGCGAGGTCGTGCGGCTGGCCGCCCGCCTCGGCGCCGTGCCCGCCGGGCTGACGCTGCGCATCGTTCGCCGCGCCGCCGACGGCACGCTCTCCGAGATCGAGCTCCCGGCCTCGCAGGCGCCCGGGGGCGACGCCCCGGTGCGCGAGGAGGTCCGCCTCGCGCCGCGGTCCGGCGGCCTCACCGCACGGCTGCGCCTGGTCGACGAGGGCCGGTACACGTTCATCCTGCTCGACCGGTCGGGCGACCGGGTGCGCATGCAGCGCGGCAGCCGCGTCGGGCCCAGGGTGCTGCGCGGCCGCTTCAGCGCGCCGGTGCTGCGAACGAGCACGCCGGCCAGGGTCGTGCGGCTGGCCGCCCGCCTGGCGCGCTCGGCCCCGCGCGACCTGCGCCTGCGGATCGTCCACACGGCGCCCGACGGCACGCGCTCGTCGGTGACCCTGCCGGCCGCCCGGCCGCGCCGGTGAGCGCGTAGCCTTGTCCCCGGTGCCCGAGCGACGCCCCTTCGGCCGCAGCGGCCTCGAGATCTCGCCGATCACCCTCGGCGGGAACGTCTTCGGCTGGAGCGCCGACGAGGACGCGTCGTTCGCAGTGCTCGACGCCTACGTGGAGGCGGGCGGCAACGCCGTGGACACCGCCAACACGTACTCGGCGTGGGTGCCCGGCAACCGCGGCGGCGAGTCGGAGGTCATCATCGGCCGCTGGCTCGCCGCCCGCGGGGGACCCGGCGACGTGGTCGTGGCGACGAAGGTCGGCATGGCCGGCGGCGAGCAGCCGGCCGGCCTCGGCCGCGACCGCATCCTGCGGGCCGCCGAGGGCTCCCTCGAGCGGCTGGGCGTGGAGCGGATCGCCCTGTACTACGCCCACGAGGACGACCCGGCGACGCCGCTGGAGGAGACGCTGGGCGCGTTCGACGAGCTGGTGCGCCAGGGCCTGGTCGGCGCGATCGCCGCCTCCAACTACTCCGGCCCGCGCCTGGCGGAGGCGCTCGCCGTCAGCGAGCGCGAGGGCCTCGTGCGGTTCGAGGGCCTGCAGCAGCGCTTCAACCTGCTGAGCCGGGACGACCTCGAGCCCGGCGCGGGCGACGTCTGCCGGCGCGAGGGGCTCGGGATCGCCGCCTACTCCTCCCTCGCCCGCGGCTTCCTGTCCGGCAAGTACCGGCGGGGCCGCCCGCTGCCCGCCAGCGCCCGCGCGGCCGGCGTGGCGGCGTCGTACCTGGACGACCGGGGCTTCGCCGCCCTCGAGGCCGTCGACGCCGTCGCCGCGGCCCACGGGGCGACGCCGTCGCAGGTGGCCCTGGCCTGGATCCTCGCCCGGCCGGGCATGACGACCGCCCTCGCCGGGGCGAACACGCCCGGGCAGGTGCGCGAGCTGATGGGCGCCCTCGACCTGCGCCTGACCGGCGACGAGCTGGCGCGCCTGGACGACGCGGGCGGATAGCCGGTGGCGACCCCGCCGCCGTTGTTCGCCTTCGACGGCGTCGGCGTGGAGACGGCCGAGGGCGCGCTGCTCGACCGGGTCGACGCCGAGCTGCCCGACGGCGGCGTGAGCGTGGTGCTCGGGCCCTCCGGCTCGGGGAAGTCGACCCTGCTGCGCCTGTGCAACCGCCTGGAGGCGCCGACGCGCGGGCGGGTGACGTTCCGGGGCGCCGACGTCGCGGCGCTCGACCCGCTCGCCCACCGGCGCCGGGTGGGGATGGTGTTCCAGCAGCCGACGCCGTTCGGCGGCACGGTGCGCGACAACCTGCTCGCCGCCGCGCCGGAGGCGGGCGACGACGCCCTCGGCCGGGCCCTCGAGCGGGCCCACCTCGGCCGCGGCTTCCTCGACCGCCGCGCCGGCGAGCTGTCGGGTGGCGAGTCGCAGCGCGCCTGCCTGGCGCGCGCCCTCGCCGCCGGGCCGGAGGTGCTGCTCATGGACGAGCCGACCTCGGCGCTCGACGAGGCGGCCCGCCTGGCCCTGGAGGGCCTCGCCCGTGAGCTGGCCGGCGACGGCGTGCCGGTCGTCTGGGTGACCCACGACCTCGACCAGGCCGCCCGCCTGGCCGACTGGGTGCTCGTGCTGGAGGCGGGCCGCGCCGTCCTGTGCGGCCCGGCCGCCGCGTGGTCCGGGGGGCGGGATGGCCGAGGGTGACGTCGGCGCCCTGGGCGTCGCCGCGGCGCTCGTGCTGGTGGCGCTGGCCGTCGCGATCTCCGTGCGCGGCGGCCTGGGGCTGGAGCGCAGCCTCGTCTGGGCGTCGGCGCGCGCGCTCGTGCAGCTGCTGCTGGTGGGCCTGGCGCTGGCCGTGGTCATCGACCCCGGCCGGCCGATCGCGCTCTCGTGGGCCTGGGTGGCGGCGATGGTGCTGTTCGCGGCCGACGTCGCGCGCCGCCGCGCGCCCGAGGTGCCGGGGCTCATGCCGCTGGCGGGCGCCGCGTTCGCCGCCACCCTGGCCGTCGCGCTCGGCACGGTCTTCGGGCTGGGCGTCTTCCCGATGGAGGGCCGCACCGTCGTACCGATCGCCGGGCTCGTGGTGGGCAACTCCATGAACGCGACCGTGCTGGCCGCGCGGCGCATCGTGGAGGAGCTGCGCGACAAGCGGCTCGAGGTGGAGGCGCGCCTGGCGCTGGGGCACCCCGGCCCGCGCGCCGCCAGGCCGTACGTGCGGGCCGCGCTGCGCACCGCCCTCGTGCCGCAGATCGAGACGACGAAGGCGGTCGGCATCGTCTTCCTGCCCGGCGCGATGACGGGCCTCATCCTGGCGGGGGTCGAGCCGGTGGACGCCGTGCTCGTGCAGGTGGTGGTGATGTACCTGGTGCTGGGCTCCACGGCGATCGCGACGTCGGTCATCGCGGTCGGGCTCGTGCGTCGCCTGTTCACGCCCGACCACCGGCTCATCCGCCTCCCGCGCCCGGCCGGCTGACGGATCCGGCGTCCCGAACCGCCGGAATCACCCGCCCGGCTTGCGGCGGCCGCCGCCGCGCGGCGATGCTGCCCCGGGCGGCATGAGGGGGCCGACGATGGACGGCACGTGGGGACCGGGCACGTGACGCGGATACGAGGCACGGCGGGCGGCGGGGCGAGCCCGACGGGCAACGAGCTGCGCGGCTTCGTCCCGCTCGCCGAGGAGCTGCACTTCGGCCGGGCCGCCGACCGTCTGGGCGTGGCGCAGTCGTCGCTGTCGGAGACCATCCGCCGCCTGGAGGGGAAGCTCGACGCGGTGCTGTTCGAGCGCACCTCGCGCCGCGTGGAGCCCTCGGCCGCCGGGCGGCGGCTGCTGCCGATGGCCCGCGAGGCGCTCGCGGCGATGTCGGCCATGCAGGAGCTCGACGTGCGGCCCGCCGAGGCGGCGCGCACCTCGCCCTCGCCGCTGCGGATCGGCATCGAGGTGCCCGGCGTCAACGAGCTGACCGGCCCGCTGCTGCAGGCCCTGCGCCGGCGACACCCGGCCACGCCGATCGCCGTGCACGAGTTCTCGTGCGCCCACGGCTTCTTCGACCACGACCTCGACGTCGCGATCGTGCGCACGCCGGTCATCGACGAGCGCCTCGAGGTGCACCCGCTCGCGAGCCAGGACCGCGCCTTCATCCTCCCGGCCGGCCACCCCGCGGCCGACGCCGACCGGCTGTCGGTGCTCGACCTGCAGGACGAGCCGTTCGTGGCCCTCGACGAGCGCGCGCCAGTCGCGCGCGCCTACTGGCTGGCCCTGGAGCGCTGGGGCGGCGAGCTGCCGCGGGTCGGCGCGCGCGCCTTCACCGCGACCGAGATCCAGGTCGGCGTGCAGCACCTCGGCGCGGTGGCGATCGGCCTGTCCGCGCCCCGCGACCAGGGCGCGATGACGGTCGTCGAGGCCGCCGACCTGTCGCCGAACACGGTCGCGCTCGCCGTCCGCGCCGACGACGGACGGCCGATCGTCGAGGACGTCGTGCGGCTGGCCGGCGACCTCGTCCCCCGGCTCGCGCACCTGGCGCCTGAGCTCACGCCCCTGGAGGCGCTCGAGCCGGCCTGAGGGGCCGCGCCGCCCGCTTGACCCGGCGCGCGGCGCCGTGGTCGACTCGCCGCCAGGCGATCGGGATGACGGCCGACTGGGATCGGGCGGGACCGTCGGGCCGCCGCGCGGGCGGGCGGGAGGCGCGCGCGCCCGCGTGGGACGGCGCCGGCGACGCGGCGGCCGCCCGCCTGCGCGCGCTGGGCGGGGCCGCCGGCAACCGGGCCGTCGCGGCGCGGCTCGCGCGCGCCCCGGCCGAGGCGCCACCGGTCGCAGGGCCGCCCGCGCCGGCGCCGCCGAGCCCGGTCACCGGCGCCGGCGCCGTCCGGGTGGTGGGCCCGCCGGCGCCCACCCGCGTGGAGGGCGCGGAGCGGCTCACCGACGTGGACGTCGGCTCCGGCGCGCGCGAGGTGACCGTCACCTTCCTCGTCGGCCGCGACGTGCACCTGAAGGGCCGCGAGGGGTCGGCGATCGACTGGCTCCACGAGCCGGGCGTGACCGTCACGGCGACCCCCGGCCGGGTGCCCCGGCAGGTGATCGAGGCCGCCGTCGCCGCCATGAACCTGCACCTCCGGGCACACGGGACCGACCTCGTCGAGGTGGCCGTCTCGCCGCAGGTCGCCGTCGACCACGAGGGCCGGCCCTCGGCCGGGGCCCAGCTCCAGGTCGAGGTGGCGGTCACCTCGACGTTCTCGCTGACGGCGGCGACCGGCATCAGCGCCGGCCCGCGCGGCGGCGGGCCGGAGGACGACTCGGTGCCGCTGGCGCCCGAGCGCTCGGCGGTGGACCTGACCTGGTCGCCCATGTCGATCGCCGCGGTGTTCGCGCTCCCCGAGCCGGGCGGCCCGCGCGGCGCGCCCGAGGGCCCCGGCCACGACTACGCCAGGGACATGGAGGACGGCAGGGCCGGCGCCTGGGTCGCCGCGCAGCTCCGCCCCGACGAGCTCGGCCCGATCGACGCCACCACGCTCGTCGACGACCTGATCGGCGCCATGCGCGCCGCGCACGGCGCCGAGGCGGCGCTCGTCATGCGCCTCGGCGCCATGCCGGTGGCCGAGATCCCGCCCGGCGTCGTCCGCGCCCTCGCCCGCGCCGCGAGCCTCGTGGTGCGGGCCAAGCCGTCGCTCGGCCGCCTGAGCGCCGTGCGCGTCGACATGCGCCACATCCCGCCCGGGTCCGACCGCGAGACCTCACTGCGATGGTTCACGATCCCGGTCGCTGGCGAGGCCGTCGTGACCGCGCCGGCCGCGCCGGCGCCCGCGGCGCCGCGCACCTGGGGCGCGCCGTAGGCCCGGCCCCGGGCGCGGCGGAGGTGTCCGCCCGGCCGCGCGCGGGCAGGTCCCCTGGGCGGCCGCCCGGACGGGCGGCCGCCCCACCATGTCCGACGAGCCATCCCACGACCCGGGCGCCCTCCCGGCCCGCTATCGCGACCCGGTCCTGATCGCGACCGGCGGGATGGGGTCGGTCCACCGCGCCCACGACGACCGGCTGGGACGGACCGTGGCGGTCAAGGTGCAGTCGCCCGCGCTGGCCGCGGACCCCGCGTTCCGCCGACGGTTCCGCCGTGAGGCGACCGCCGCGGCGCGCATCCACCACCCGCACGTCGCCACCGTCTACGACGTCGGCACGCACGAGGGGCTGCCCTACCTGGTGATGGAGTTCGTGCCGGGCGGGACCCTCGGCGAGCGCATGGCGCGCGGCCGGCCGCCGCGCGCGCAGGCGCTCCGATGGATCGCCCAGACGGCCGACGCGCTCGACGCGGCCCACGCCGCCGGCGTGGTGCACCGCGACGTCAAGCCCGCGAACCTCCTCCTCGACGCCCGGGAGCGGGTGAAGGTCGTGGACTTCGGCATCGCCCGGGTGCTGGAGGACACCGGGGGGACCCTCACCGCCGCCGGCACCGTGCTCGGCAGCTCGGGCTACGCGTCGCCGGAGCAGGCGCAGGGGCTGCCCGCGACCGCGGCGAGCGACGTCTACTCGCTCGCCGCCGTGGCGTTCGAGCTGCTCGCCGGCGAGCCGCCCTACGCGGGGCGCACCGGCATCGCCGCGCTCTGGGCGCACGTGCACGAGCCGCCGCCCGACGCGGCCGCCCGCGCTCCGGAGCTGCCGCCCGCCGTCGCCGCCGTGCTCGCGCGCGGGCTCGCGAAGGACCCGGCCGACCGCCATCCGAGCGCCGGCGCGCTCGCCGACGACCTGGCCGCGGCGTGCGCCGCGCGGACGGGCGAGCCGACGGCGGTGATGCCGCCACCCCCCTCGACCGCCGCACGCGGGGGCGCCGCCCGGCCGCGCCGCGGAGCGGCGGTCGCGGCCGTCGCCGCCGTCGTGGCCGTCGCCGCGGGCGCCGGCGCCGCCGTGATCGCGACGACGGGCGGCGACGGCGACCGGCCCGCCCAGCGGCCCGCCGCCGCGGCGACGGTGGTCCGCACCGCGGTGGCGCCGCCGCGGACCGTCGTCGAGACCGTGACCGAGGCGGCGGCCCCCTCGCCGGCGCCGGCGCCCGCCCCCGACGCCGCCGGCGCGCCGGCGCCCGGCCCGGCCGACGCGGTCGCCCTCACCGACCGCTCCACGGCCGCGCTGGAGGACGGCGACGCCGCCGGTGGCCTCGCCCTGGCCGAGCAGGCGCTCAGGGGCCTCGCCGGCAGCGGCGACCCCTACGAGGGCAACGCGAGCTACAACGCCGGCAGGGCGCTCATCGACCTCGGCCGCTGCGACGAGGCCGTCCCCCGCCTCGAGCGCGCCGTCGCCGTGGGCGGCAGCGACTGGCAGATGGGCGTGCGGCGCGCCGCGCTGCGGGAGGCGCGCGCCTGCTGAACGGCCGAGGGCCCCGCATCCGCGGGGCCCTCGTGAGGTGGGCAGTACTGGGATCGAACCAGTGACCCCTCGCGTGTGAGGCGAGTGCTCTCCCGCTGAGCTAACTGCCCGGGAACCGCGGCATCGCGCGGTTCTCGTACGTCCATCCTACCCGCCCGCCGGCCGGGTGGGTCCCGTCGACCGGTCGGACGCCCCCGATGGTAGCGGGGACGCCGCCGCGCAGGAAGCGGCGGGGCGCGTGGCCCCCGCGGGCCTGGGGTACTGAGGGGCCATGGACGTCCGGCCACGGCGGGCGCCGGCCGCCCGCACCCGGCGTCGCCGGGTCGCCCCCGGCCGCGCCCGAGCCGCGTGAGGGGCGCCGGCGCGGGCGCGGGGCGCCTGCGGCGGATGCTCGACGACCTGCGCGAGCGACTCTGGGTGTGGCCCACCGCGCTCGGCGTGGTCGCCGTCGCGGCCGCCGAGCTGCTCGTGCGCCTCGACCGGCGGCTCGACGAGGAGAACGCCCGCCCGCTCTGGGTCTTCAGCGGCACGGCCGCGGCGGCCCGCGAGGTGCTCTCGACGGTCGCGGCCGCCACCATGACCGTGCTCGGGGTGACGCTCTCGATCACCCTGGCGGTGCTCGCCCTCACCGCGCAGGGGTACTCGCCGCGCACGCTGCGCCGGTTCATGCGCGACCGCCTCATCCAGGCGGTGATCGGCGGGTTCGTCGGCACCTTCGTGTTCGCCCTGGTCGCCCTCCGCCTCGTGCGCGAGGACGAGGTGCCGGGCATCACCGTGAACGTCGCCGTGGCGCTGGGCTTCGTGGCGCTCGGCCTGCTGGTGGCCTTCTTCCACCACATGGCGTCGGAGATCCGCGTCGAGCGCCTGATCGACGTGGTCTGGGAGGAGACGCGGGACGCGATCTCGGCGACCCTGACCGACGCGCACACGGGGGCGGAGGACGCCCGCCCCCCGGCCAGCCCGCTCGTCGCCGAGGCGCGCGCCGGCGGGACCGGACGGGTGCGCTGGATCGACGAGGACGCGATCGCCGCGGTCGCGCGCGCCTGCGGGGGTGCCGCGGTCGTCACGCCGGCGCCCGGCGACTTCGTGGCCGCGGGGGAGGTGGTGGTGCGCCTCGTCGGCGGGCGGGCGCCCGCGCCGGGCGATCTCGAGCGACTGGCGGGCGCCGTCGTGCTCGGCACGCAGCGCACGATCGCGCAGGACGTGGCGTTCGGGCTGCGCCAGCTCACCGACGTGGGGCTCCGCGCGCTGTCGCCGGGCATCAACGACCCGACGACGGCGGAGGAGGCGATCATGCGGTCCGCCGACCTGCTCCGGCGGGTCTCCGGCCGGCGCCTCGGCAGGACCGTCCGCGACGACGGCGGCCGCGTGCTGCTGGTGCGACCGCGGCCGACCTGGGACGAGCTCGTGGGGCTCGCCTTCGACCAGCACGTCCGCGCGGCGGAGGGCCAGGCGGACACGGCCACGATGCTCGTGCTGCTCGACGCGCTCGGACGGGTGGCCGCCGCGACGCACGCGCCGGATCGCCTCCCCGCGCTGCGCGAGCGGGCCGAGGCCGTGCGCGACGCCGCGCGCAGGGTGGTGACCGACGCCGATCTCGCCCGCGTCGAGGCGGCCGCCGCGCCGCTCGCCTGAGCCCCTCGCCGCCCCGGCCGGGGGCGGCCGCTCAGCCCGCGCCGGCGGGGTCCGCCGCCCGCACGACCACCACCGCGACGTCGTCGCGCAGCCGTCCGCCCGAGAAGCGGAGCGCCGCCGCCTCCAGCCGCCGGGCGATCTCGTCCGCCGGCGCGCCGGCCACCTCGGCGAGCGCCCGGGCGACCCCCTCGGGCCCGAGCTCGGCCCGCCGCCGGCGCGCCTCGCTGACGCCGTCGGTGTGGAGGACGAGCGCGTCGCCGGGCTCCAGGTCGAAGTGCGCGTCGGTGAACCGGGGCGAGTGCATCACGCCCAGCAGGCCGCCCGACGCACCGACCGGCTCGACGGCGCCGGCGCGGCGCACCACGAGCGGGTGGGGGTGGCCGGCGCGCGAGCACACCACGCGGGCGCCGTCGCCGTGCGGGGTCACCCGGGCCAGGGCCGCGGTGATGAACCTGGCGTCGCGGCGGCGGCCGACCAGGGCCTCGTTGACCGCCTCGAACAGCGCGGCCGGCCCCTCGCAGCGGGGCGCCAGGGCGCGGATGGTCCACCGCGCCTCCGCGGTGACCGCGGCCGCGGCCGGGCCCTTGCCGCAGACGTCGCCGATCACCACCACCCAGTCGTCGCCGTCCGCGAAGACGTCGTAGAAGTCGCCCCCCACGCTGACGCCCTCGCCCTCGGGCCGGTAGCGGGCGGCGAGCTCCAGCCCCGCGATCGACGGCAGCTCAGCCGGCATCAGGCTCGCCTGCAGCGTCTGGGCGATGCTCCGGTGGCGCTCCTCCGAGCGGTGCCGGGCCGTGATGTCCTCGTGGGTCACCACCACCCGCACGCCCCCGGCGCCGGTGAAGCGCGCGGCGCGGGCGATGAACCAGCGCTCGGCGTCGGGCGAGTGGCACGGGTACTCGATCACGTAGCGCTCGCGGCGCCCCTCGAGCATCTCCCGCAGCGCCACGGCGAAGCCGCGCGCCTCGACCCCGCCCTCGGACGCGGGGTCGGCCGCCGCGCAGGCCGACAGGTAGCTCTGGCCCAGGAAGTCGCGGCCGGCGGCGTCGTTGCGCGCGCCGAACCGGCGCCATGCGCGGTTCACCATGATGATGCGGCCGGCGTCGTCCAGGATCGCCAGCTCGCTGGCGAGCGCGTCGATCGTCTGCTGCGCGAGCAGGCGATCGTCGTCGCCCCCCGCGGCGACCGCCGGCGTGGTGGCCCTGCTCACCTCCACCCGCGGCGGACGCTCGCCCTCACGTCGGCGACCGTACAGGCGCGCGGCGCGGCCCGCCCGGGCCGCGGGCGGCGATACTCGCGGCATGCCGGAACCATCCACCGTGGGCGACGCCGCGTTCGCCGCGCTCCTCGAGCGCCACCGCCGCGCCCTGGAGGTGCACTGCTACCGCATGCTCGGGTCGCTCGAGGACGCGGAGGACCTGGTGCAGGAGACGTTCCTGCGCGCCTGGCGGGCCCGCGCCGGCTTCGCGGCCGACGGGCGCGGCGCGACCGGCGCCTGGCTGCACCGCATCGCGACCAACGCCTGCCTCGACGCGCTGCGCGGCAGGCCGCGCCGGGTGATGCCGGAGGACCTCGCGCCCGCCGGCGACCCGACCCGGCCGCCGCCCGGGCCGGCCGACCTGCCCTGGCTGCAGCCCTACCCCGACCGGCTCATCGACCTCGCCGCCCCCGCCGAGGACGAGCCCGGGGCGGCGGCCGTGGCGCGGGAGACGATCGAGCTGGCCTTCATCGCCGCCATCCAGCACCTGCCCCCGCGGCAGCGGGCGGTTCTGATCCTGCGCGACGTGCTCGCCTGGCCGGCGCGGGACGTGGCCGGGCTGCTCGACGCCAGCGTGCCGGCGGTCAACAGCGCGCTGCAGCGGGCGCGCGACACGCTGCGCGAGCGGCTCGGGCCGCGGACGCAGTGGGCCCGCTCGTCGCCGGAGCGCCCGGAGGAGCGCGAGCTGCTGCGCCGCTACGTCGAGGCCCACGAGCGCGCCGACGCCGGCGCGCTGGCCGCGCTGCTGCGCGAGGAGGCGCGCCTCACGATGCCGCCGCACCCCGTCTGGTTCGCGGGGCGCGAGGCGATCATGGCGGCGATGCAGGCGGGGTTCGACCCGGCGTTCGGGCGGCTGCGGACGGTGGCCACCGCGGCGAACCGCCAGCCGGCCGCCGCCCACTACCTGCGCGCGCCCGGCGACGACGCGCACCGGGCCCTCGCCCTCGACGTGCTGCGCATCGAGGGCGGCCGCGTCGCGGTGATCACCACGTTCGCGCTCCCCGCGCTCTTCACCGCGTTCGGCCTGCCGCAGGTCCTCCGATGAGCTCCCGGGCCTCCGCTCGTTGTACGTGGTGGACCGACACACCACACCGGGAGCACGCCCCATGCGCGCACTGACCGTGAACACCTTCCTGTCCCTCGACGGCGTCATGCAGGCGCCGGGCGGACCGCACGAGGACCCGCGCGGCGGCTTCGCCGTCGGCGGGTGGGCCGTCCCCTACTTCGACGAGGCCATGATGCGGCTGGTCGAGGAGGCCGCCCCGTACGAGCTGCTGCTCGGGCGCGGCACCTACGAGATCTTCGCCGCCCACTGGCCGTACGACGAGGGCCCGATCGCGGACCACCTCAACGCCACCCGCAAGCACGTGGCCTCGCGCACCCTCGCGCGCGTCGAGTGGGCCAACTCCACGCTCATCCGGGGCGACGTGGCCGCGTACGTCGCGGGGTTGAAGCGCGCCGACGGGCCCGAGATCCAGGTGCACGGGAGCCCCGGCCTGCTGCAGACGCTGCTGCGGCACGACCTGATCGACCGGTTCCGGCTCTGGACGTTCCCGGTGGTGACCGGCCCGGGCGCGCGCCTGTTCGGCGACGGCGCCGTGCCCGCCGCCTTGCGGCTCACCGACAGCAGGGTCTCGGCGACCGGGGTGGTGATCGCCGACTACGAGCGCGCCGGCCGGCTGGAGCCCGGATCGATGGACTTCGACGAGCCGACCGCCGCGGAGCTCGAGCGCAGGCGGCGCCTGCGGGGCTGACCGGGGCGCGGCCGGCGGCGCCCGTCGCGCGTCCGGCGCGACGGGGCGCCACAGCGCTCAGCGGAGAGGGAGGGATTTGAACCCTCGAGGCGAGAGATCCCGCCTACGCGATTTCCAGTCGCGCTCCTTCGGCCGCTCGGACACCTCTCCCGGCGGGCGATCGTAGCGCACGACCCCCGCGCCGGTGGGCGGCGGCCCGCACGCGCGGGCCGCCGCCCGCCCGGCTGGTACCCTGCCGCGCGGAGGGGTGGCAGAGCGGTCGAATGCGGCGGTCTCGAAAACCGTTATCCGTCGTTCGGCGGATCGGGGGTTCAAATCCCCCCCCCTCCGTTCTCCGCTCGCTCGCCCCGCCGTGGCGGCGTCAGCCCGGGCCCCGCGGCGGGAGGCGCTCCCGCACGCGCAGCGAGAGCGCGATGAGCGCGATCGCCCCGGCCCAGATGCCGCCCACGTAGAGGAACCACGGCTCCCACGAGCCGGGCTCGCTGTCGCCGCTGAAGCGCTCGAAGGCGCCGTTGTCCTGCCACTCGATCAGCGCCCAGAGCGGCGTCACGATCACCATCCCGAGCGCCCAGGCGGCGACGTGGAACCGCACGCGGCGCAGGCGCTCCAGGCGCCGCAGCGCGCGCAGCCGGCTCGCGTCGCCCCCGCCGCCGGCGCCGGCCGCCGTCAGGCGCCGGGCCTCCGGATCGACCTCGGCCGCGGTGACGGGCCGGTCGAGGCGCACGCGCAGGGCCATGATCCCGACGACCATGCTCCAGGTCCCCACCCCCAGCGCCCACAGCGTCGGGTTCCACTGGCCGTCCTCCCCCTCGTGGCCGAAGCGCTCGAGGGCGCCGTTCGCCCGCCACTGGCTCGTCACCCAGAGCGCCGTCAGGAGCGCGCTTCCCACGGCCCACGCCACGAGGTTCGCCCGCAGCCTGCGCACGCGGCCCGCGTGCAGCTCCGCCGCGTCGCGCAGCGCCGCCTCGACGCCGCCCGCCGACGCCCCCTGCGCCCGCCCGGCGCGGTGTCGATTGAGCTCGATGCGCGGGGTGCGCATGACGCCACCTCCCTCGGTCGTCCGAGCCTCGGCCCCGGCGCCCGCCGGACCATCCGGGGCGGCGCTGATCCGCGCTGCGGTCACGCCGCAGTCCCGAGCCCGAAGTAGGCTGGGACGGTGCGTCGCCACCGGCACCCGGAGGGGTCGCGCCCGGGCGGGGAGCGCCGGGGCGAGGACGACGCCCGCGTCGGGGCCGCGCCCACCCCCGCGGCGCGCGAGCCGGGCGGCCGGGCGACGCGCGCCGTCGCCGTCCTAGCGGCCCAGCGCGCGTACGGCAACCACGCGGTGAGCCGCGCCCTGGCGCGCGCGCCGCCGGCCCGCGCGCGGCGACACTAGGGTCGACCCGTGCTGAAGCGGACGCTCCACGAGCTGCCGGAGCATCTCTACCCCGCCGACGAGTGGCGGCTGGTCGAGCGGGGCTACTCCCCGCGCTACTGCTCGCGGGCCGAGACGTTCTTCGCGCTCGCCAACGGCTACGTGGGCGTGCGGGGCACGTACGACGAGGGCCGCCCGTCGACAGCGCCCGGCACCTACGTCAACGGCTTCCACGAGACGTGGCCGATCGTGCACGCCGAGGAGGCGTACGGCTTCGCGCGCTTCGGCCAGACCATCGTCAAGGTTCCCGACGCCACGATCCTGCGGCTGCTGGTCGATGACGAGCCGCTCTCGGTGCCCGAGGCCCGCCTGCACGGCTACGCGCGCGTGCTCGACATGCGGGCGGGGACGCTGACGCGGGAGATGTCCTGGTCGACCCCCGGCGGCAAGCACGTGGAGCTGCGCTCCCGCCGGGTGGTGTCGCTCGAGCACCGGCACGTGCTGGCCGTCGAGTACGAGGTGACGATGCGCGGCCACGCGGCGCCCGTGGTGCTGCGGTCGCAGGTGCTCAACCTCGAGGACCTGAGCGTGGAGGAGGCGTCCGAGCGGCCGCCCGACCCGCGCGCCGGCCGCGACCTGGCCGACCGCGTGCTCAACCCGGTGGTCGTCGCGCACGAGGGCGGTCGGATCCTGCTCGGCTACCGCACCACGAACAGCGGGATGACCCTGGGGGTGGGCGTCGACCACGTCATCTCGACGGCGAACCCCCATACCACCGACGTGGCGGCGGACGGCGACCGGGGCGAGGTGGTGCTGACCGTCGACGCGCAGCCCGGGGTGCCGATCCGGGTGACGAAGTTCGTCACCTACCAGACCTCGCGCGGCGCGCCCCCGGAGGAGCTGACCGAGCGCTGCAGCCGCACGCTCGACCGGTCGGTGCGCGACGGGTTCGGCGCGCTGCTCGACGGCCAGCGCGCCCACCTCGACCGCTTCTGGGACCGCGCCGACGTGCGGGTGTCCCAGGGCGCGGGCACCGCCCGGCTCCAGCAGGCGGTGCGGTGGAACCTCTTCCAGCTCGCCCAGGCGACCTGGCGCGCCGAGGGCGCCGGCGTCCCGGCGAAGGGCCTCACCGGCAACGGCTACGAGGGGCACTACTTCTGGGACATCGAGGTCTACCTGCTGCCCTTCCTCGCCTACACGCAGCCGCGCATCGCCCGCAACCTGTTGCGCTTCCGCCATTCCATGCTGCCCGCCGCCCGCGAGCGGGCGCGCGAGCTGGGCCAGCGCGGGGCCCTGTTCGCCTGGCGCACGATCGACGGCCGCGAGGCCTCGGCGTACTACGCGGCGGGCACGGCCCAGTATCACCTCAACGCCGACATCGCCTTCGCGATCCGCCGCTACGTGCACGCCCGCGGCGACACGGGGTTCCTCCTCGAGGCGGGCGCCGAGGTGCTGGTGGAGACGGCGCGCATGTGGGCCGACCTCGGCTTCCACGGCGACGACGGCGCCTTCCACATCCACGGCGTGACGGGGCCGGACGAGTACACGACCGTCGTCAACGACAACACCTACACGAACCTCATGGCGCGCCTCAACCTGCGCTACGCGGCCGAGACCATGCGGGCGCTGGAGCGCGAGCGGCCGGCCGAGCACGCCGCCCTGGCCGCCGAGCTCGGGCTGCACCCCGGCGAGCTCGACGAGTGGGAGCGCGCGGCCGACGCCATGCACGTGCCGTTCGACGAGGAGCGGGGCATCCACCCGCAGGACGCCCACTTCCTGGAGCGCGAGGTGTGGGACCTCGACGCGACCCCGCCCGAGCGCTTCCCGCTGCTGCTGCACCACCACCCGCTCGAGATCTACCGGCGGCAGGTGATCAAGCAGGCCGACATCGTGCTGGCGATGTACCTGGTGGGCGACGAGTTCACGGCGGCCCACAAGCGGGCCGACTTCGAGTACTACGACCGCCTCACCACGGGCGACTCGTCGCTGTCGGCGTGCGTGCAGAGCATCATCGCCGCCGAGGTGGGCGACGAGCGGCGGGCGCTCGACTACTTCCGCTTCGCCCTGATGATCGACCTGGGCGACGTGGCCGGCAACGTGTCCGACGGCGTGCACATCGCGGCGGCCGGAGGCGTCTGGCAGGCGCTCGTCTGCGGCTTCGGCGGCGTCCGCGACCACGATGGCGAGCTGACCTTCGACCCCCGCCTGCCGCGGGCGTGGTCGTCGCTCGCCTACTCGCTGCGCTACCGCGCCCGCCAGCTGCGGGTCGCGCTCGGCCACGACGAGGAGCGCTACCTGCTGGAGGACGGCGGGCCGGTCGAGGTGACGATCCGCGACGAGCGGCGCCGGCTGGTGCCGGGGCAGCCGCTGGTGGTGCGCCCGCCGGGTCGCTAACGGCCCGCCGTCGCCGCGGCCCGCCGCTGCCACGCCTTGTCGGACTCCACCACGACCAGGTAGGCGAGGGCGATGCCTGCCACGAGCAGCCAGTGGGCCGGATGGAGCGGGCGCAGGCCGAGCAGGTCCCGGGCGAACGGGACGCTCACCACGAGCACCTGCAACGCCGCGGTCGCCGCCACCGCCGCCAGCATGGCCCGGTTCGAGGCGAGGCCGAGGCGCGCGAGCGAGACGCGCTCCGAGCGCATGGCGAAGCCGCCGGCGAGCTCGGCCGCCGCGATGGAGGTGAAGAGCACCGTCTGCCACGCGTCGTCGCCGGCCTCCCAGAGCCCGTAGGCCGGGAGGAACGTCAGGACGGTCAGCGCGGCGCCCCGGGTGGCGATCCGCCTGCCCCGGTCGGCGCCGAGCAGGCTCTCGTCGCGCGGCGTGGGCGGCCGGCGCATGACGTCCGGCTCCGGAGGCTCGACGGCGAGCGCCATCGCCGGCAGCCCGTCGGTGACCAGGTTGAGCCACAGGATCTGCAGTGGCAGCAGTGGGATCGGCATCCCGGCGAGCGGCGCCAGCACCATGATGCTCACCTCGGCGAGGTTGCCGCTCAGGATGTTGCGGACGAACTTGCGGATGTTGTCGAAGACGACCCGCCCCTCGTGGACGGCGGCGACGATGGTGGCGAAGTTGTCGTCGCGCAGCACCATGTCGGCGGCGTCCTTGGTGACGTCCGTGCCCGTGACCCCCATGGCGACCCCGATGTCCGCCTGCTTGAGGGCCGGGGCGTCGTTGACGCCGTCGCCCGTCATCGCGACGACGCCGCGGCCGCGCTGCAGCACCTCCACGAGCCGGATCTTGTGCTCGGGCGCCACGCGGGCGTAGATCGACGCCTCGCGCACGGTCCGCTCGAGCGCGACGTCGTCCATGCCGTCGAGCTCCGCCCCCGTGACGGCGCGATCGCCGTCGCCGGCCAGGCCGAGGTCACGCCCGATGGAGGTGGCCGTCAGCGGGTGGTCACCCGTGATCATGATCACGCGGACGCCCGCCCGCCTGCAGACGGCGATCGCGTCGCGGACCTCCGGTCGGGCGGGGTCGATCATCCCTTCGAAGCCCACGAGGGTCAGGGCGCGCTCCAGCCGCTCGTCGCCCGGGACGCCGTCCGGGTCCGGCCAGGGGCGGACGGCGACGCCGAGCACGCGCACGCCCTGCGCCGCCAGCTCGTCCGCCGCCGCGCGCGCCCGGGCGCGTCCGTCGTCGTCGAGCGGCACCACCGCCTCGCCGATGCTGACGGTGTCGCAGCGCGCCAGCAGGCCGTCGACCGCGCCCTTCGTGACCGACACCAGGCCCCGGTCGCCCGCCAGCGCCCGCAGCTGCTCGCGCACCGCGCGCACGGCGGGCGCCGCGTCGCCGGGGTCCGCGGCCAGTCGGTGCACGGTCGTCATGCGCTTGCGCTCCGAGTCGAAGGGCAGCTCGGCCACCCGCGGCAGCGAGGCGACGAGCGCCCGGGCGTCCATGCCGTACCGGCCGGCGACGTCCACGAGCGCCGTCTCGGTGGGGTCGCCCAGCAGCGAGCCGTCGTCGGCGACGGTGGTGTCGTTGCACAGCGCGCCGCCCGCGACGAGCAGGCACAGGGTCGGATTGCCGAGCAGGTGATCGATCCCCTCGTCGGCGCCGTCCCGATCCAGTTCGCGGCGGTCGCCCGCCATGTCGAGCACGGTGATCGTCATCCGGTTCTGCGTGAGCGTGCCGGTCTTGTCGGAGCAGATGGTCGTCACCGATCCGAGGGTCTCCACGGCGTAGAGCCGCCGCACGAGCGCCTGGCGGTCCAGCATTCGCTGCGCGCCGAGGGCCAGCGTCACCGTCACCACCGCCGGCAGGCTCTCCGGGATGGCGGCGACGGCCAGGCTGACCGCGGTCAGCAGCAGCGTCTCCAGCTCCTCGTCCCGCGCGAGGCCGAGACCGAAGACCACGAGGACGATGACGCCGGCGGCCGCGGCCAGGCCCCGCACAAGCACGTCGAGCCGGCGCTGGAGCGGCGTGCGGACGCCCTCCGCGTCGCCCAGCAGCCGGGCCACCCGGCCGATCTCGGTGCCGACGCCCGTGGCGGTGACGAGGAGCGCCCCGCGACCCGCGGCGACGCTCGTCCCCGAGTGGGCCATCGAGGTGCGCTCGGCGAGCGGCGCCGAGCGCTCCACGGGCCCCGTCCCCTTGTCGACGGGCACCGACTCGCCGGTGAGGGGCGACTCCTCGATCCGCAGCGCGTGGGCTTCGACCAGCCGCCCGTCCGCGGGGACGAGCGAGCCGGCCTCCAACAGCACCAGGTCGCCCGGCACGAGCTCACGGGCGGGCACGTCCGCCGGGGCGCCGTCGCGCACCGCCCTGACGGTCGGCGCCGCGAGCGCCCGCAGCGAGGCCATCGCCCGCTCGGCGCGGTACTCCTGGCTGAAGCCGATCCAGCCGTTCAGCACCACGACGACGAGGATCACGACCGCCTCGGTCAGGTCGCCCAGCACGGCGGAGAGCACGCCCGCGCCGGCGAGCAGCAGGATCATCGGCGAGCCGACCTGGCCGAGCAGGATCCGCAGCGGGCTCGCGCGATCCGCATCGGGCAGCTCGTTCGGCCCGTGCTCCGCGAGCGCGGTCGTCGCCGCGGTCGCGCTCAGCCCGCGCCGCAGGTCCGTGCCCAGCGCCGCGGCGACCTCGTCGGCGCGCCGGGCCCAGGGCTCCGCTGTGCCGGACCCGGCCACGGGCTCAGCCGGACCGCGCGACGACCCGGCCCTCGTCCAGCGCGTCCACGTCGACGAGGTCCAGGTTCGCGACCACCAGGTCGGCGCCGGCCGCCTCCAGCAGCGGCGCGTCGTCGGCGCGCGCCACGCCCAGCGCGGTCATCCCGCCGGCCTTGGCCGCCACGACGCCCGCCGGCGCGTCCTCCACGACCACGGCCTCGGCAGGCGCGACGCCCAGCTCGGCGGCGGCGGCGAGGAACATGTCGGGGTGGGGCTTGCCGTGCGCGAAGGCCCGCCCGGAGACGTCGGCGTCGAACAGCTCGGCCACGCTGGCACCGCCGCCGCCGGGCGGCCCGCCGTCGGCGGGGATGCTCGACAGCAGCAGGCGCGCGTTGCGCGAGGATGACGCGGCGGCCACCCGCAGGCCGGCCGCCTTGACGGCCCGCACGAAGCGCAGGCCGTCCGAGAAGGGGGTGAACTCCCCGGCCCGGATCAGGCGCAGCACCATCGCCTGCTTGTGGTCGGCGTACTCGGCGGCGCGGGCCTCGGCGCCGGGCACGCCGAACCGGCGCAGCGCGGCCAGCGCGCCGTCCATCCGTGGCCGCCCCGACAGCTCCTCCCGGTACACCCGCGAGGTGAACGCGTCCGGCGTCCAGGTCGCGTGGGCGCGCAGGTCGCTCCACGGGCCCTCCATCAGCTCGCGCAGCGCCTCGCGCCAGGCGCGCTCGTGGGGCGAGTCGACCAGCACCCCGTCGACGTCGAAGATGACCCCGGCGACCCGGTCGGACACGCGCTCCTCCTCCAGCTCGTGATCTCCGTCCCACGGTACCCCGGCGCGCGCCCGCGCTACGCGTGTGGGAGCATCGGGGCGTGGGCCATCCCGACGCCGCGCGCTGGCGGCGCAACTTCCAGGACGAGATCGAGAGCGCGGAGCTCTACCGGCGCGTCGCCGAGGCGGAGGACGACGCGGTGCTGGCGGGGGTCTACCGGCGCCTCGCCGAGGCGGAGGAGCGCCACGCGGCGTTCTGGGCCGAGCGGCTGCGAGAGGCCGGCGAGCCGGAGCCGTCGCGCCGCATCGGCTGGCGCACCCGCCTGATCGGGTGGCTGGCGCGCCGCTTCGGGCCCGGGTTCGTCGTCCCCGCGATCACGGCGCAGGAGTCGGCCGACGCCGGCGCCTACGACGCGCAGGCCGAGGCGGCCCACACGGCGATGCCCGGCGAGGAGCGCTCCCACGCCCGGCTGCTGCGCGCGATCTCCCGCGGCGGCGCCGGTGGGGTCGAGGGGCCGGCGCTCGCCCGGCTGGAGGGCCGCCACCGGGCCGCGAGCGGCAACTCGCTGCGGGCCGCGGTCCTCGGCGCGAACGACGGGCTGCTCTCCAACTTCAGCCTGGTGATGGGGGTGGCGGGCGCCCGGCTCGGCAGCGAGGAGATCCTGATCACCGGGGTCGCCGGGCTCGTGGCGGGCGCCGGGTCGATGGCCATGGGCGAATGGATCTCCGTGCTGAACGCGCGCGAGCTGTTCGGGCGGCAGGTCGCGGTCGAGCGCGAGGAGCTGGAGGCCTTCCCCGACGAGGAGCGTGAGGAGCTCGCGCTGATCTATGAGGCCAAGGGCCTGCCGCCGGACCAGGCGGGCGCGGTCGCCGACCGCCTGATGGCCTCGCCCGAGCACGCCCTCGACACGCTGTCGCGCGAGGAGCTCGGCATCGACCCGGACGACCTCGGCGGCTCGCCGGTCGTGGCCGCCGCCACCTCGTTCGCGCTCTTCGCCGTGGGCGCGGTCATCCCGATCATCCCGTTCCTCGTGCTCGGCGGGACCGCCGCGGTGGCGGTGGCCGCGGGACTGTCGGTGGCCGCGCTCTTCGGGCTCGGCGCGGTCATCACGCTCATGACCGGCCGGGGCGTGCTGTTCTCCGGCATGCGCCAGGTGGCGATCGGGCTGGCCGCCGCGGCGCTCACCTACGGCCTGGGCGCCCTCATCGGGGCCGGCGTCGGCTAGGGCGCGCGCGGCGACCTCCTGACGGTTTCCTGAACGGCTCCCGGGTGGTGTTCAGGAAATCAGCATCCGGTGGGGCGCACCGCTCGACAGCCGAGCGGGCACCGCCCGATGATCGGCCCGTGTTGATCGGGCGCGATGCGGAACGGGCGCGGCTCCGCACCCTCCTCGAGGCGGCCCGGGCCGGCCGCGGCGGCGTGGTGGTGCTGCGCGGCGAGGCGGGCATCGGCAAGACGGCCCTGCTCGCCGACCTGCGCGCCCGGGCCGGGGGCTTCCGCGTCCTCGCGGCCCGCGGCGCCGAGTCGGAGACCGGCCTCGCCTTCGCCGGGCTGGCGGACCTGCTGCGGCCGGTGCTCGACCGCATCGCCGGGCTGCCGGGCGCCCAGCGCGCGGCCCTCGAGGCCGCGCTGGCCCTGGGGCCGCCCGCCGTGCCGGACCGCTTCGCCGCCTACTCGGCGGCCCTCGGCCTGCTGAGCGGGCTCGCCCGCGAGCGCCCGGTGCTGCTGGTCGTCGACGACGCCCAGTGGCTCGACGTCCCCTCGCGCGAGGCGCTGCTCTTCTGCGCCCGGCGCATCGGCGACGACGCGGTGCTGCTGCTCGCCGCCTCGCGCGAGGAGCCGCCGGAGGGCGCGGAGCTCGCGGGCTTGGAGGAGCTGCGGCCGGCGCCGCTCGACGACGACGCGGCACGGCGGCTGCTCGACGCGGTCGAGCCGGATCTCGCGCCCGCCGTCCGCGACGAGCTGGTGCGCGCCGCCGCCGGCATCCCGCTCGCGCTGCGCGAGCTGCCGCGCGCGCTCACCCCGGGCCAGCGGGCGGGGCGCGAGCCGCTGCCCCGCACGCCGCCGGTCGGCGAGGCCCTGCTGCGCGCCTACCGGGCGCGGATCGAGTCGGCCGGCCCCGCCGCCCGGCGCGCCGCGCTCGTCGCCGCCGTCAGCGAGGACGGCGACCTCGCCACCGTCACGGCGGCCCTCGAGGCGCGCGGCGGCGATCGCGACGACCTGCAGGCCGCCGAGGCGGCCGGGCTCGTCGGCCTGGAGGATGACGCCGTGGGCGCGGCCCATCCGCTGCTGCGGTCCGCGCTCCTGCAGCTCGCCGAGCCCGCCGAGCGTCGCGAGGCGCACCGGGCCCTGGCGGAGGCGATCGGCGCCGAGCGCGCCGAGCAGCGCGCCTGGCACCTGGCCGAGGCGGCGGTCGCGCCCGACGAGGCGGCGGCCGCGGCGCTCGAGCAGGCGGCGGCGCTCGCCGCCGCCCGCACCGGGTACGCGGCGGCGGCCGACGCCCTGCACCGGGCCAGCCGGCTCGGCGCGCCGGAGGCGGCGGGCGCCCGGCGGCTCGCCGCCGCGCAGATGGCGATGGCCGCCGGCGCCTTCGACCGCAGCACCGCGCTGCTCGACGGCGTCCCCGGGCCCCAGGCGGCGCACCTGCGGGGCATCGTCACCATGCTGGCGGGACGGCTCGACACCGCGTTCGGGATCCTCGTCGAGGGGGCCGCCCGGGCGGCGCCGTCGGACCCGCTCACGGCGGCGAGCATGCTGGCCGACGCGGTGCTCACCCGCACGATGGCGGGCGACTGCCACGCCGCCCTCCACACCGCCCGGCGCGCCTACACCCTGGCCGGCGAGCGGCTCGAGATGGCGCCGGCGGTGGCCGGGTACCTGGCCGGCGCGCTCGTGCTGCGCGGGTTCGCCAGGCAGGCGCGACCGGTGATCGAGCGCTTGGACGCGCTCACGTCCGACGTCGACCCGACATCCCCCGCGAGCCACATGATGGTCGTCTGGGCGACCTGGCGGCCGTGGATCGGCGACTTCGAGCAGACGGCGGCCCGCGTCGACGCCTGGCTCGACCGGGGACGCGCCGCGAGCTCGGTGGGGTTCCTCGCGCTCCCCTTGGTCACCTCGTGCGAGCTCGACTTCCGCATGGGCCGGTGGCCCCGGGCCCTGGCGCGCGGGACGGAGGCCCTCGCCATGCTCGCGGAGACCGGGCAGCGGGCGCCGCTCGGCTACGTGATGGCCACGCTCGCCCTCGTCGAGGCGGCCACGGGGCGGACCGCCGACGCCCAGCGGCATGCGCAGGAGGCGCGTGCGCTCGGGCGCAGGGACGGGGTCGCGTCGGTCGAGACCTACTCCGCCGCGGCGCTCGGGTTCCTCGCGCTCGCGTCGGGCGACCCCGAGACCGCCCGGCGCGAGCTCGAGCCGCTGCGGGCCCACACCACGCGATGGGGCCTGGCCGAGCCGGCGGCGGTCCTCTGGCAGCCGGACCTGATCGAGTCGTGCGCCCGCCTCGGGATGCGGCTCGAGGCGCGCCGCGCGCTCGCCACCCTCGCCGAGCAGGCCCACCGCACCGGCGGCCGGTGGGCGCGGGCCGTCACGTGCCGCTGCCGGGGGCTGATCGACGACGACATCGACCGCCACTTCGGCGAGGCCCTGGCGCTGCACGAGGACCTGCCGATGCCCTTCGAGCGGGCCCGCACGCAGCTCGCCTACGGCGCCCGGCTGCGGCGGGCGGGGCGGCGCCTGGAGGCGCGGAGCCGGCTCGAGCAGGCGCTCGCGGCGTTCGAGGAGCTCGGCGCGCAGCCCTGGGCGCGCCAGGCGCGCGAGGAGATGGCCGCCGGCGGCGGGCGGCTGCGGCCGCGCACCGCCGGGGCGCCCAGCGACGAGCTGTCCCCGCGCGAGCTGCAGGTGGCGCTCGCGGTCGCCGAGGGCGCCACCAACCGCGAGGCCGCTGCGCGCCTGTTCCTGTCGGAGAAGACGATCGAGCGCCACCTGGGCAGCGTCTACCGCAAGCTCGGCCTGCGCTCGCGCAGCGAGCTCGCCCGCCGCTTCGCGCGGGCGGAGGATCAGGCCAACGCCGGCTCCGGCGGCGCGGAGGCCATCAGCGCCGGGTCCCAGTAGGCCCTCTCCTCGGCGAGCAGGCCGCGGGCCACCCGGAAGATCGACACGCCCACCAGCTCGAACGGCTCCCCGTTCCCCGGGATGCCGCGCCACGGGCGCTGCCGCGTGCCGGTGATGCGCCACTCGACCCAGATCCGGTCATCGCTGCCCTCCGAGAGGGCGTCGATCACCAGGCGCATGTCGGGCGCGGCCGCCATGAAGCCGGCGATGCCCTCGGCGATGGCCTCGCGGCCGACGAAGCGCGGCAACGCCCCCCTCCCGGAGTCGCCGGGCGGGCGGACGCACCAGGTGCGCACGGCGTCCGGGGCGAAGCACCCGGCGCAGGCGACGGGGTCGCGCGCGTCCCAGGCGTCGGCGTAGCGCGCGACCACGCCCGACAGCGTCACCGGCCCCGCTCCCGCGCGACGCGGCCCGGACGCTCGCGGGCGGCCGGCGCGTCGAGCGCCCGCTCCAGGCCCTGGATCGCCACGTTCGTGAAGTAGCGCCTCCGGGCGGTCACGTACGCCGACCACGCCGGCGGACCGAGCGGCGCGAGGTCGTCCTCGAAGGGCTCGGCGCGCGGGTCATGATGGGGCGCGGACATCTGCGGTCACCTCCGCTTGCGGTTTCATCGCCGGGCGCGACGCTATGGCCGGCGCACGGGCCCGCGCGTGAGGGATGTCCCTCAACCTCGATCCGGCCGGGTCGGCGCGGCCGGGGCGGAGCGGATGGAGGAGCCATGGGGGGAACGGCGAGGGGCGCGTCGGAGCGGATCCGCTGGGCGGTGGGCGAGCTCGCCCCGGGCCCGGGCGACCGCGTGCTCGAGGTGGGCTGCGGCCACGGCGTCGCGGCGGCCCTCGTCTGCGAGCGGCTCGAGGGCGGGCTGCTCGTGGGCGTGGACCGCTCGCCCGCCATGATCGCCGCGGCCGGGCGACGCAACGCCCGCCACGTCGCCGCCGGGCGCGCGGTGTTCCTGACCGCCGCCATCGAGGACGCCCCGCTCGGCGACGAGCCATTCGACGTGGCGTTCGCCTTCCACGTCGCGGCGCTCCGGCGCGGGCCCCGCGCGCTCGCCGCCGTGCGCGGCGCCCTGCGGCCCGGGGGGACGCTGCACGTGTTCGAGCAGCCGCCCGGGCGGCCCCCGGCCGACCAGGTGCTCGCGCTCGGCGAGCGGATCGCCGCGGCGCTGCGCGCCGGCGGGCTGACGGCCGGCGAGCCGCGGGTGACGGCGCTGGGCGGCGGCCCGGCGCTCCACCTCGTGGCGCGGCGGTGAGGGGCTGCTAGCGTCGCGGCGATGGACCAGTTGCTCGACGATGGCCGCCTGCGCGAGCAGGCCGGCGCGCCGCACCCCGAGCTCCACTCGGGGATCGCCCGCGACTGGATCGCCGGCGTGCCGGCCGCCGTCGAGCGCATCCGCGCCGCGCGGGGGGAGGATCTGGCGGCCGCCCTCCACGAGCTGCGCTCCGGCGCCGTGGCGGTGGGGCTCCGCCGGCTCCCTGCCGAGCTCGCAGCGGTCGAGCAGGCCGTCGAGCGCGGCGACCCGGCCGCCGAGGCGGGCCTGCCCGCCGCCCTGGAGCTCGCCGGCCGCTCGGCGGCGGCCCTCGACGCGTGGTGGGACGCCGCCGGCACACCCCCGTGACCTCCGCCGGCGCCGCCCGCGCCGGCGCCGCGCCGGCGCGCGGAACGGGCGCCCCGCGTGACGGGTGGTCCACTTGGACGCCCGCTCGCCGTCCAAGTGGACCACGAGCCGCGCCGGCGGGGAGCGGGCCACCGCCCGCCGCCGGCGCGCGCGCCGGCGCCGCGCGCGGCGGCGTCAGACCTCCCTGGGGACGCCGCCGGTCAGGCTCATGACGAACCGCATGGCCCGGTGACCGAGGTCGGCCGTGGGGCCGAACATGCAGGGGCAGCCGCCGTCGATCACCGCGACGCCGTGCTCGCGCCCGTAGGCGGCCGCCTCCGGCGCGACGCTGCCCGGGCCGGGGCCGCGGTGCATCCAGACGTGCCCGATGCCGAGCTCCACGCACTCGCGCATCGTCCCGTCCGCCCGCTCGGGCCGTGTGCCGATGACCACGGCCTCGACGCCGCCGGGGATCGAGCGCAGGTCGGGATAGCAGGGGTCCCCCTCCACCCGCTCGGCGTTCGGGTTGACCGCGAACACCTCGTAGCCCCGGTCGCGCAGGCGGCCGTAGACGACGTTGGCGCCGTGGCCCTTCGGGGTGCGGGACACGCCCGTCACCGCCACCCGCCGGTTGGCGAGGAACGCGTCCGCCGCCGCGGCGATCGCCTGCATCACCACACCTCCTCAGCTCGCCGGAGCGGTCAGTGCCGCTCGCGGAGCACGAAGGCCATCACGGCGATCGAGACGACGGCCATGACGCCCCAGACCACGTACAGGAAGACCTCGCCGACCGGCATCTCTGCGCTCCTCGCGTCGCGGTGTGTGCGGATGGAGCGACCGTACGGCGGGCGTCCCGCGGCGCCATCGGCGCCCGCGCGGACGACGACTGCGGTCGACTACGGTGGCGCGCCGCGCGAACGGGCATCACGACGGGCGTGGGCGAGGGCCTGACATCCGCGGCGCCGGCGCGGCTGCCGGCGCGCGTGCGACGGGAGTGGGCGGCGCTCGCGGCGCCGGCCGGCGGCGCCGCGCCGCTCGAGCCCGCGCGCCTCGAGGGCCTGCCCGGCCCCGTGCGGCGCTGGCTGGCGCGCGCCATCGACCCCGGCACGCCGCTCGCCCGCTCCGCCGTGCTCGGCATGCGCGGCGAGATCCTGCTGGGCCGCTGGCGGCCCTTCCGCGCCCGCCAGGTGCTCGCGCCCGGCGCCGGCTACGTCTGGGCGGCCGCCGCGGGACGCCGGCCGGCGGTCGTGGGCGGATACGACCGGCTCGTGGGCGAGGCCGGCGAGATGCGGTGGCGGCTGCTCGGGCTGGTGCCCGTGATGGCCGCGTCGGGGCCCGACCTGGCGCGCAGCGCGGCCGGGCGGCTGGCGGGCGAGATGATCCTGTGCCCGTCGTCGGCGCTCGGGCCGGGCGTGCGGTGGAGCGGGCTGGACGACCGGCGCGCGGTCGCGGAGGTGCGCCACGGGCCGTGGACCCACCGGCTGACGCTCGAGGTGGACGAGGCGGGCAGGCCGGTCGCGGCCACCCTGCCGCGCTGGGGGCGCCCCGCGGGCGGCGCGTACGCCGAGCACCCGTTCGGCGCGGTCTTCGAGGGCGACCTGCGGGCCGGGGGCCACACGATCCCGGCGCGCGTCCGCGCCGGCTGGTGGCCCGGGCAGGAGCGCTGGGCGACCGGCGGCGAGTTCTTCCGCGCCGTCATCGAGGAGGCTCGCTTCCGCTGAGGGGGCGCGGCTCGCGCACGACCAGCACCGGGCAGGGCGCGTGGCGGACGACGTACTCGGAGAAGCTGCCGATCAGCAGCCCCTCCAGCCGTCCGTGATGGGCGGCGGTCACGATCAGGTCGACGCCCGCGTCGGCCGCCCACCGGCAGGCCGTCGGGGCGGGCAGCCCCTCGAGGAAGACCGCCTCCGCGCCGCCGGTCGCCGCGGCCACCCGGCCGATCCACTCGCGCGCGGTCGCGTTGAGGTCGTCGGGGAGGACGCGCGTCTCGCCGTCGACCTCCTCGACCAGCAGCGGGAACGGGCCCACGTGAACCAGGCTGAGGCGCGCGCCGGCCGCCTCGCGGAGCGCCGTCGCCTGGGCGAGCGCGCGCTCCGCGGCGGCCGAGTCGTCCATGCAGCACGCGATGTGCCGGTAGGGCAGCCCCACCCCGGGCTCAGTCGTTGGCCCGGGCGTTGGGCGACCAGCGCCACTCGGACACCTCGGGGATGTCCTCGCCGAAGCGGCGCGTGTGCTCGCGCGCGCGCAGGCGCGCGTCGATCATGTGCTGGCGCACCGAGGCCGCCCGCGGGCCGAGGCCCGGCACCCGGTCGATCACGTCCATCACCAGGTGGTAGCGGTCGAGGTCGTTGAGCATGACCATGTCGAAGGGCGTGGTCGTGGTGCCCTCCTCCTTGTAGCCGCGCACGTGGATGTTGGGGTGGTTGGTGCGCCGGTAGGTCAGCCGGTGGATGAGCCACGGGTAGCCGTGGTAGGCGAAGATCACCGGCCGGTCGCAGGTGAACAGGGCGTCGAACTCCGCGTCGCGCAGGCCGTGCGGGTGCTCGTCCTCGGTCTGCAGGCGCATCAGGTCCACGACGTTCACCAGCCGCACGCGCAGGTCGGGCACGTGGCGGCGCAGCAGGTCGACCGCCGCGACGGCCTCGAGCGTCGGCACGTCGCCGGCGCACGCGAGCACGACGTCGGGCGTGTCGCCGTGGTCGGTGCTCGCCCACTCCCAGATGCCGATGCCGCGCGCGCAGTGCAGGGCGGCCTCGTCCATCGGCAGCCACTGCGGCGCCGGCTGCTTGCCGGCCACGATCACGTTGATGTACTGGCGGCTGCGCAGGACGTGGTCGGTCACCGACAGCAGGGTGTTCGCGTCCGGCGGCAGGTAGACGCGCACCACCTCGGCCTTCTTGTTGACCACGTGGTCGATGAAGCCCGGGTCCTGGTGCGAGAAGCCGTTGTGGTCCTGCCGCCACACGTGGGAGGTGAGCAGGACGTTGAGCGAGCCGATCGGCCGGCGCCAATCCATCTCGCGGGTGACCTTCAGCCACTTGGCGTGCTGGTTGACCATCGAGTCGACGATGTGGATGAAGGCCTCGTAGCAGCTGAACAGACCGTGCCGGCCGGTGAGCAGGTAGCCCTCCAGCCAGCCCTGGCACATGTGCTCGCTCAGCACCTCCATCACACGGCCGTCGGGGGCGAGGTCGTCGTCGACGGCGAGGATCTGCTCCTGCCACGCCCGCCCGGTGACCTCGAAGACGGGGCTCAGCCGGTTGGAGGCCGTCTCGTCCGGGCCGAACACCCGGAAGTTGCGGTGCTCGAGGTTCGCCCGCATCACGTCGCGCAGGAACTCGCCCATCACCCGCGTGGCCTCGGCCGCGACGCCGCCGGGCTCGCGCACGTCCACCGCGTGGTCGCGGAAGTCGGGCATGACCAGCGGGCGCAGCAGCCGGCCGCCGTCGGCGTGGGGGCTCGCGCTCATGCGCCGCTCGCCGGCCGGCGTCAGCGCGCGCAGCTCGGGCAGCGGCGCGCCCCGGGCGTCGAACAGCTCCTCGGGCCCGTACGAGCGCATCCACGCCTCGAGCTCGGCCACCCGTCCGGGGTGCTCCCGGAAGCCGGTGAGCGGCACCTGGTGGGAGGTCGCCGTGCCCTCGTGGGGGCCGGTCCAGCCCTTCGGCGTGCGCAGCACGATCATCGGCCAGACGGGCCGGCCCGACCGGCCGCCGGTGCGGGCGGCGCGCCGGATCGCCGCGATCTCGTCGACGGCCTGGTCCATCGCCTCGGCCATCCGCGCGTGCACGGCGTCGGGCTGGTCGCCCTCCACGAGGATCGGGTGGTGCCCGTAGCCCTCCATCAGGCGCACGAGCTCGTCGGACGGCATGCGGGCGAGCAGCGTGGGGTTGGCGATCTTGAACCCGTTCAGGTGGAGGATCGGCAGCACCGCGCCGTCGCCCACCGGGTCGAGGAACTTGTTGGAGTGCCAGCTCGCCGCCAGCGGCCCGGTCTCGGCCTCGCCGTCGCCCACGATGCAGCACACGATCAGGTCCGGGTTGTCGAACGCGGCGCCGTAGGCGTGGGCCAGCGCGTAGCCCAGCTCGCCGCCCTCGTGGATCGAGCCGGGGGTCTCGGGCGCGACGTGGCTCGGCACGCCGCCGGGGAACGAGAACTGGCGGAACAGCCGCCGCATGCCGTCCTCGTCCATCGCGATCTCGGGGTAGACCTCGCTGTAGGTGCCCTCGAGCCAGGCGTTGGCGACGATCGACGGGCCGCCGTGGCCCGGGCCGATCACGTACATGGCCTCCAGGTCGCGCGCCCGGATGACCCGGTTCATGTGGGCGTAGATCAGGTTGAGGCCCGGCGAGGTGCCCCAGTGGCCCAGCAGGCGGGGCTTGATGTGCTCCAGTCGCAGCGGCTCGCGCAGGAGCGGGTTGTCGAGGAGGTAGATCTGGCCCACCGACAGGTAGTTCGCCGCGCGCCAGAAGGCGTCGATGCCGCGCAGCTCCTCGTGGGTGAGCGGGGCTGAGGGCGTGGTGATGGTCATGGGGGCGAGGTTCCCGGGGCGCGGTCGGGCCATGCCCCGCCGACCCTACGGCACGAGCGACACGGCCAGCCAGAGCGTGGCGAGCGCGAGCAGCAGCAGGGTGCCGTCGAGGAGCGCCCCCAGGCGGCGCCAGCGCCGCGCCTCCGCCTCGTCGCCGGCGGCCTCGGCGCGGTGCACGCGCGGGCCCTGCCACAGCGCGTGGAGCACCGTCACGCCCATCATCAGGGCCAGCAGCACGATCTTCGCGAGCACCCGGCGGCCGTAGTCCGAGTCCGCGAGGTCGCCCGCGCCGACCCCCCGGTGGTCGAGCAGCGCCCACCCGCTCGCGATCAGCGCCACCCAGGCCGCGACGCCGACGGCGCCGAAGCGCCGGCCGGCGGTACGCAGCACGCGGCGGCCCGCGGCGCGGTCGCCGGCCGCGCGCGACGCCGGCACCGCGACGGCCCCGAGCGCGATCATCCCGCCCACCCAGGCCGCCGCGCCGAGCACGTGGACGAAGCGGACGAGCGTCCAGAGGTCGTCCCTCATCCCCGCGCCGGCGCGGGCTCCACGACGAGCCCCGCCTCCGCCACGAGCGCCTCGGCGCCGACGTCCTCGGCGGGACCCAGGCGGATCGCCACCTCGACCCGCTCGGGCGTGCGCCTGCGCACGTCCCAGCGCAGGCGCGGGCCGTAGCGCCGCTCGAGCTGGGCCCGCAGGGGCGCCGGCTCGTGGTCGGTCACCACCACGAGCGGTGTCAGCGGGTCGAGGGCCTCCAGCGTCGCGATGACCGTGCGGTGGCGCTGCGGGCGCGGCAGGCTGGTGAGGTCCAGGCGTGCCTCGGCGCCCTCGGCGCGGTCGGGCGCGGGCGCCCAGGCGGTGAAGCGCCGCTCGAAGCCCTCGGGCGCGAACACGAGCGCCAGGCGCAGCGTCTCGCCGCCCGGGTTGGCCACCGCCACCGGCGCGCCCGGGGGCACGCGCAGGACGGCGCCGCCCGCGAGCTCCTCCTGGGCGGCGCCCGAGGCGACGAGCGCCGTGCCGCTCAGCACGTGCAGCACCAGCTCGGCGTCGCCGTGCGTGTGCGGCGGCAGGGCGGCGCCGGGATCGAGCTCCATCTCGATGAGCCCGACCGCGGCGGCCAGGTCCGGCGGCGGGCCGGCCAGCACCCGCACCCGCACGCCCGGGAGCCCCGGCGCCGCTCGGGCGAAGGCGTCGGCGGGGCCGGTGACCCGCACGCCCGCCGGCCCGCGCCCCTCCTCGTGCGCTGTCGGTCCGCTGCCCATGACGCCTCCTCGAATCCGATGCGGAGAGGGCGATCGTAGCCGACCGGGTCCGGTTTACAACGCACACCTATGGACTATTTCACGCGCTCACCCGGCCGCCCGGAAGCGCCGCAGGCGCAGGCTGTTGGAGACCACGAACACGCTCGACAGCGCCATCGCTGCGCCGGCGACGAGCGGGTTGAGGTAGCCGAGCGCCGCCAGCGGCAGCGCCGCGACGTTGTACGCGAACGCCCAGAACAGGTTGCCCTTGATCGTGGCGAGCGTGCGGCGCGACAGGCGGATGGCGTCCCCCGCGGCGCGCAGGTCGCCCGAGACGAGGGTCAGATCGGACGACTCGATCGCCACGTCGGTGCCCGTGCCGATCGCGAGGCCCAGGTCCGCCTGGGCGAGCGCCGGCGCGTCGTTGACCCCGTCGCCCACCATCGCCACGACGCGGCCCTCGGCCTGCAGACGGCGCACCACGTCGGCCTTCTCGCCCGGCAGCACGTCGGCGATCACCTCGTCGATGCCCACATCCGCCGCCACCGCCCGCGCCGTCGCGGCCGTGTCGCCGGTCAGGAGCACCGGCCGCAGCCCCAGGGCGCGCAGGCGGCGCACCGCCTCGGCGCTCGACGGCTTGACGGTGTCGGCCACCGTCAGCAGCGCGCGGGCCCGGCCGTCCCAGGCGGCCGCCACCGCGGTCCGCCCGGCGGCCTGCGCGGCCTCCAGCGCGGCCGCCAGCCCGCCCTCCAGCGCCACCCCCCAGTCGGCGAGCAGCGCCGGCCGGCCGACCACGACCGCGTGGCCGTCGACGACGCCCTCCACGCCGAGGCCCTCCCGGTTGCCGAACCGCTCCGGCGCCGGCAGGGGGCCGGCCTCGTCGCGGGCCGCACGGGCGATCGCGCGGGCGATCGGGTGCTCGGAGCCGTCCTCCAGGGCGCCCACGATCCGCAGCGTCTCGGCGCGGTCCTCGCCGGGGGCGAGGGCGACGTCCACGAGCGCCATCCGCCCCGTCGTGACCGTGCCGGTCTTGTCGAGCACCACCGTGTCGACCCGCCGGGTGGACTCCAGGATCTCCGGGCCCTTGATGAGGATGCCGAGCTGGGCGCCGCGCCCGGTGCCCACCAGCAGCGCGGTCGGGGTGGCCAGGCCCAGCGCGCACGGGCAGGCGATGATCAGCACGGCCACCGCCGCGGTGAAGGCGTAGGTCGCCCCCGCGCCGTTGGCCAGCCAGAAGGCGAGCGTCGCGACGGCCAGGGCGATGACGACCGGCACGAAGACGGCGGCCACCCGGTCGGCGAGCCGCTGCACGGGTGCCTTGCCGGACTGCGCCTCGGTCACCAGGCGGGCGATCTGCGCCAGGGCGGTGTCGGCGCCGACGCGCGTCGCGCGCACCACCAGGCGCCCGCCGGCGTTGATCGTGGCGCCGGCAACGGCGTCGCCCGGGCCGACCTCGACCGGCACGCTCTCGCCGGTCAGCAGCGAGGCATCGACCGCCGACGAGCCGTCCTCGACCGTCCCGTCGGTGGCGATGCGCTCGCCGGGCCGCACGAGGAAGCGGTCGCCCGCGGCCAGCTCGGCGACCGGCACGCGCCGCTCGACCCCGTCGTCGCCGAGGATCGCCGCCTCCTTGGCGCCGAGCTCGAGCAGGGCGGTCAGGGCGGCGCCCGCGCGCCGCTTGGCGCGCTGCTCGAACCAGCGGCCGGCCAGGATGAAGACGGTCACCACGGCGGCGACCTCGAGGTAGATGTGCTCGGCCCCCGCGCCGGCGTCGATCACCAGGTCGAACCCCATCCGCATGCCGGGGTCGCCGGCGCCGAGGCCGAAGAGGGCCACGAGCGACCAGATCCACGCGGCGACCACGCCGATCGACACGAGCGTGTCCATCGTGGCCGCGCCGTGGCGCAGGTTGACCCACGCGGCCCGGTGGAAGGGCCAGGCGCCCCACAGCACCACGGGCGTCGCCAGCTGCAGGGCCAGCCACTGCCAGTTGTCGAACTGCAGCGGCGGGATCATGGACAGCAGCACCACCGGCAGCGCCAGGGCCGCCGACACCACGAGGCGCGTGCGAAGGGCGGCCGCCGGGTCGGCCGGCTCGGCGGCGGGCGGCGCCTCGTCGCCCGGGGCGGCCGGCAGGGTCGCCCCGTAGCCGGCCGACTCCACCGCGGCCACGAGCCGCTCGGCGGGCACCCGCCCGGGGTCGAAGGCGACCGTCGCCGTCTCGGTGGCGTAGTTGACCGACGCCTCGACGCCCTCGAGGCGGTTGAGCTTCTTCTCGACGCGGGCCGCGCAGGAGGCGCACGTCATGCCGGTGATCGGCAGGTCGAGGCGCTCGGTCACCGCGGCACCTCGACCGTGTACCCGACGGTCCGCACCGCCCCGGCGTGCTTGAACTGCAGGAAGAGCCGGTAGCGGCCCACCGAGGGGAAGGTGGCGGCGAAGCGCACCACGCCCCGGCCCTCCGCCTCCTCGGGGTGCACGTGCAGGAAGGCGAGGTCGCCCTCGCGCAGCGCGACCAGGTGGCCGTCGGCGCCCAGGTAGGGCTCGATGCCGGCGACCGGCGCGCCGTCGCGCCGCACCTGGAACTCGAGGTCGGCGGGCACGCCCGCGACCGGCTCGCCCGCGTCCAGGCCCACCTCGTAGCCGGCGTCGGACGCCGTCGCCGACGGCGCGGGCAGCGGCCGCGGCGCGTAGGCGCCGGCGACGTGCAGGTCGGCGGCCAGGGTGACGGAGCGGCCGCCCGTGCTGAAATCGGCGTAGACGCGGTGGACGCCCGCCGCGTCGAGGCGCAGCGGCACCGTCCAGCGTCCCGCGGCGTCGCGGCGCGGGTGCAGGTGCTGGTAGCCGGTCAGGTCGCGGCGCACGACGATCACGTGCATCTCGCGCTCGTGCTCGACGTCGAAGTCGCGCACCGTCCGCCCGTCCGCGCCCACCACCCGGAACGCGAGCTCGCTCGCGGCGCCGAGGGCCATGACGGTGCGCTCGGGCACCAGGGCGAGGCCCTCCTCCGCCACGGCGAGGCCGGCGGGCGCGCCGGCGGCCGCGGGCGCCGCGTGGCCGCCGTCCGCGTGGGCCGGCGCGGCGGACGCGTGGCCGTGGCCGGCGTCCCCGCCGTCGTCGCGCAGGGGGTCGAGGCCGGCGCCGACCGCCGCCGCGCCGCCGCCGACGGCGGCGAGCGCGAGGCCGAACAGCGCCATGCGGGTGGCTGTGTTCACGCGACGACCTCGTAGCCGGCCTCGTCGACGGCGGCGGCCACGGCCGCGTCGTCGACGTCCTCGCCGCGCACGGTGAGGCGTCCGGCCTCGAGATCGACCCGGGCCTCCGCGACGCCCGGCACGGCGCCGACCTCCTGCTCGACCGCGGTGCGGCAGTGACCGCACGTCATCCCGGCGACGGTGTAGGTGCGCTCGGTGACCGGCATCTGCTCCTCCTGATTGATACTGGGTGGGGGTACCTGACGACCCGCATGGTCGACTACTCCCCCCCGGTATGTCAAGGGCCTGGCATTACTCCCCCAGGGTATGTCAGACTGCTGCCATGACCGTCAACGAGGATCACACGCACGACCCCGGGTACGTCGTCGGCGGGGTCAAGCACGACGTGCTCAAGCGCCTGCGCCGCGTGGAGGGGCAGGTCCGCGGCATCGCCGGGATGGTCGACGACGACCGCTACTGCATCGACGTGCTGCAGCAGATCAGCGCGGCCCAGGCCGCGCTCGACAAGGTGGCGCTCGCGCTGGTCGACGAGCACACGCGCCACTGCGTGATGGGCGCCGACCCGGACACGCAGGACGCCAAGCGGGCCGAGCTCATGACCGCCCTCACCCGGCTGATGGGGCGGCGCTAGGGCGTCAGGTCTGCGTGTCGCCCGGCTCGTCGGAGAACTTCGACGGGCAGAGGGTGACGAGGGAGTCCTCGCGGGCGATGAAGCGGCCCTGCTCGTCGAGGGCGCCGGTGACCACGATCTCGCGCCCCGACTTGAACTGGTCGGGCACCGAGCCGTGGTAGACGACCTCGACCGTCTGGCCGGGGTTCTCCTTGTCGCGCAGGGTGAAGACCAGGCCCTCGTCGGTCTGGGCCCGCCCGGCCGCGTCGGCGGGCGCGCCGGGGGCGACGGTGCCGTTCAGCCGGTAGGTGGTCGCGGCCGCCAGCTCGCCGGGGCCGGCGTAGGTCTCGAGGCTGCCGCCGATGCTGGTCCAGGCCAGCCAGGCGCCCAGCACCACGGCCAGGCCGATCGCGACGATGAACCGCATCCGGGATCGCATCAGGCGGCGGCGCGCGCGTCGTCGAGGGCGAACAGGTGGCGCAGGCTGTCGGCGTGGCCGTCGGCGCCGCCGCGCAGTCGCACGATCGGCTCGCGCAGCAGCTCGAGCACGAGCCGCTCGGTCAGCTCGTCGAGCAGCCGGCGGTCCGCCGCCGACAGCCCGTCCCACGCCCCGTCCATGCGGGCCAGCTCGGCGCGGCGGATCTGCTCGGCCCGCGTGCGCAGGGAGTCGATCGTCGGGTCGGCCGGGCTCACCGGGCGCCGTCCGTGGCGCTCGCTCCGGGCGCGCCCCCACCGGGGTCGCTCCCGGCGGCCCGCGCGAGGTCGTCGGCGTGGCGGCCGGCGCGGGCGGCCCGCAGGCCGATCGCGACGACCGACCCCAGCAGGCCCGAGACGGCGACCGCGTACCCGGCCGCCAGCAGTTGGTGTGTCGTGCTCATGAGTGCTCCGTGGGTCGCCGCCGGGCGGTCCCCGGCCGATGCCGGCCGGGGACCGCCGTCGCGGTGCTGCGTCCTAGTCGCTCAGCGGGTCGTCGCGCAGCTGCACGTGGCCCATGTAGCTGACGCCCGTCTCCGAGTGGAAGATCGGGTCGCCGCCGTTGGAGAACCACAGGCCGCGGCCCTTCCAGCCAGCGTCCGGGTCGTCGATGCGCCCGTCGAGCCCGCGGGTGTAGGTGTTCAGCGGGTACGGGATGCGCACCCGGGTGAACTCCTCGGTCGCCGGGTTGAAGGCGATCAGCGAGTCCGAGTCCGTGCCGTTGGCGATGACGACGTCCTCGCCGAGGCCGAACGTGTTGTGCTGGTCGACCCAGACGTAGTAGTGCAGGTCGGCCTTGCGGACGTTCTTGGCGCCGGACTCGACCTGCGCGGCCGGGCCGGGCACCTCCCACGACTTCCAGCCCTCGGGGCACTGGGTGCCGTCGCCCCAGGTCTGCTTGCACAGCCTGCGGTCGAAGGAGGCGATGTGCCCGGAGCCGCCGGTGGCGGTCCAGATGACGCCGTCCGTGTCGACGTCCACCCCGCGCGGGCCCGAGATGGGCGCCGGCGGCTGGTAGACCTCGTGCGTCTTCGTCTCCGGGTCGAACCGCATGATGTGGCCCGGGGCGCCCGGCGACGCGGTCCAGACCGTGCCGTCGGGGCTGGCGACGATGCCGTAGTTGAAGCCCGGGAACGGCATGTCGGCCTTCCCGTCGCCGTCGGAGTCGACCTTCACCTCGGAGTAGCCGGAGGCCCGCTCGACCGTCTCGGGCTTCTCCGGGTCCCACTTGCTCGGGTCGAACCAGCCGATCGCGTAGGAGTCGCCGCTGTAGTAGAGGACGCCGTCCTCGGCGAACTGCAGGTGGTGCGAGCCGACGCAGGAGTCGATCAGGTGGAACTCGTCGGTCTTCGGGTCGAACACCGAGAGCTGCCGGTGGTGCGAGTTGTCGCGGATGACCGGGTCGTTCTTGCACCACTCGGGGGCGTCGTCGGCCCACTCGCGGCGGATCTGGCTCGTGGCCCAGACGCGGCCCTGGTCGTCCATCATCGGGTTGTGGGGGTTGGCCGGGTTGTCGTACTTGCCCGCGAACGCGGTCGTGCCGCCCGGGGCGGGGCAGCCCAGCGAGCCGAAGCCCGACTTGATCGGCGTCTCGCTGCCCTCGAGCGCGGCCGCCGTCTGGAACGTCTGGTCGCACCACGCCGTGTCGAAGCCGTCCCGGGTCGGGAACTTGTGCTCCTCCACCTCGTGCGTGGTGGGGTCGACGCCGAACAGGCGGTCGTTCGCCAGGTCCACGGCCCAGACGGGGCCGTCGCCGTTGAGGGTCGGGTTGCGCTTGTCCGTGGCGATCTCGTCGTGGGCGTAGGTGAAGTTGTCACCGAACTCCCACTGCGTGACCACGAGGTTGCGCTCGATGCCCTGCGGGCGCGGCGGGGTCTCCTTGGGGACCTCGCCGTCCTTGATGCGCTTGCCCCAGTCGGCGAGCGCCTGGATGAACTTCTCGCCGCCGAGGCGCTCGACGCCCGCGTTCATGACGTTGGACTTCTTCAGGCCCTTCTCGAAGAACTCCGGCGTGGCGCCGGCCCGGGTCGCGACCGACCCGAACTGGTGGCAGAGCATGCAGGTGAGCTTGAAGTCGGTCATCCAGTCGGCCGACGTGTCGGGCGGCTCGAACATCGAGAGGAAGTAGTTCGAGGGGTAGATCTTGGCCGCCTCCTGCGGGCTCGTGACCTTCGCCGACAGCTCCACCGAGTCGCCCGTCCGCGCGTCCACCTTGGACGTGTCGAGCAGGCCGTAGCCGCGCGCCCAGACCTGGTAGTCGGCCTCGGGCATCTCCGGCAGCAGGAACTTCCCGTCGTCGTTGGTGACGACGATCTTGCGGTACTTCGTCGGCAGGGAGTCGGTCTCGGCGACGACCCAGACGCCCGCCTCGGGCGTGCCGTCACCCGAGGTGACGGTGCCCTCGATGACGCCTGCGTCGCCGCCGGACCCGTCGTCGCTGCCGCAGCCGACGGCCGCGATCACCGCAGCGAGGGCGACCAGCGCCGTCGCCGCGATGGTTGGCAAGGACCGTTTCGCGATCATCCATACCCTCCGTCCGGGTGCGTGAGGGCTCGTACGGTATGCAACGAGCTCCGGGGCCCACCAGGCTCCGCGGGATTGATCGGGTGCACCCGATCGCCGCTCGTTAACGGGGTTTTCACGCCTCCATGCCGGTTCCGGCGGCGCGCCCTTGCGAGCGCTTCGTGACTCCTGTTGCATGCCTGGACCGACAGGGGGTGTGGAGGCGTTGGAGGGGCGCTTCGACAGAGAGGGCAAGGCGCTCGGCAAGCCGCGACGGCCGGTCGGGCAGCGGCCCACGCCCAAGGAGTTCCGCGCGTTCGTGCTGCTCGCCGAGGAGCTGCACTTCGGGCGCGCGGCGCGGCGCCTCGGCACCGCACAGTCGTCGCTCTCCGAGACCATCCGGCGCCTCGAGGCCAAGCTCGACGTGGTGCTCTTCGAGCGCACCTCGCGGCGGGTCGGCCTGACCGAGGCGGGCGCCGGGCTGCTGCCCATCGCCCGCGAGGTGCTCGACAGCCTGGAGGCCGTGCGCACCGCGATCGTCCCCGACCTCGCCTCGGCCGGCGAGATGCTGCGCGTCGGCATCGAGGGCCAGGGCTTCGCCGAGCTCACCCGGCCCATCCTCGGCGGCCTGCGCGCCCGCCACCCGGGCGCGTCGCTGCTGGTGCGCGAGGCCATCGGCGACGCCCAGGCGATCATCGACGGCCGCTTCGACGTCGCGCTGCTGCGCTCGCCGATCGAGGACGACCGCCTGTCGGTGCACCCGGTCGCCACCGAGGAGCGCGGCATCCTCGTGCCGGAGGGCCACCCGGCGGCCGGGGCCGAGGGGCTGTCGGCCACCGAGTTCCTCGACGAGCCGTTCGTCGAGCTCGTGCCCCAGCAGCCGCGCACGTGCGCGCACTGGCACGGCGGCGAGCTGCGCGGCGGCGAGCGGCCCAACGTCGGCGGCAGCGTCTGCGGCACGCAGGACGCGGTCAACGCCATCGCCTACCTCGGGCTGCTCACCACGGGCAACCCCTCGGCAGTGCGCTCGTTCCCGCTCGCGCCGATGGGCTACGTCGGCACGACCGACCTCGCGCCGGAGGTGCTGTCGGTCGCGGTCCGCTCGGACGACGAGCGCCCGTTCATCCGCGACTTCGTGGAGACGGTGCGGGTGCTCGTGGCCGAGTTCGCCGAGGACGTCCCGGGGGTCGCCCTCGTCGGCGGGCCTCAGGCGCCGTAGAGGTCCGACAGGCTGGCCGGCAGCCGGTTGAGGGCCCAGAGGTAGCGGTACACCGACAGCTGCATCGCGATCTCCTCGCCCGCCCGGCCCTGCGCGATGTAGCGGCGCAGGTGACCCTCGGCCTCGCGCAGGTTCGCGATCACCGATGCATCCGGCGCGCCCGGCGCGCCGGCGTCGGCCTCGAGCGCGGCGATGCCGGCCGAGATCGCGGCCAGCCGCTCGTCGAGCGCCGCGAGGCGGGCCTCGCCCCGTCCGAAGGGCCGGGCGCGCATGTCGGCGACCACGGCGGCCAGGTCGGCCTTCAGGTCGCGCACCGCGGCGCCCGCGGCCGCGCCGCCGGCCGGCCCGCCGGCCGTCGTGGAGCTGGCGGCGGCCGTCGTCGTCGCCGCGCTCGCCGCCTCCGACGCGCCGTCGTCGCCCCCGCAACCGGCGGCCACGCCGCCGGCCAGCGCCACGAGCGCCGCCGCGATCACGGTCGGACGTCGCACTGCTCCCCTCCCCGTCGCCGTTCCCTACGCCGGCTGCCGCCGGACCCGGCACGCAGGCTAGCCACAGCTGGGGCCCGTCCGGCCGGCCGGCGTCATCGATCGGCTGCAGGCGATGGATGGCCCGGGCGTAGGCTCCAGCCGTGACGAAGGCCGCCGCCAGCGCGCTGCGGGCGCTCGCGTCGCTGCGCGCGACCCGCGCCTTCACCGGCGAGCCGGTGCCCGAGGAGGCCGTGACGCGCATCCTCGCGGCCGCCCGCTGGACCGGCTCCGCGCGCAACCGCCAGCCGTGGCGCGTGGTCGTGGTGCGGGACCCGGCGCTGCGGGCCGCGCTGAGCCGCCTGGGCGCGTACGCGGGGCCGCTCGCCGCCGCACCCCTCGCGCTCGCGATCGCGATCGACCGCGACGGCGGCGGCGCCGACGCCGAGTTCGACGCCGGCCGCCTGGCCCAGAACCTGATGCTTGCCGCCCACGCGCTCAACCTCGGCACCTGCCCGGTCACCCTCTTCCCCGCCGCGAACGTGCGCCGGGCCGCCGAGCTGCTGCGCCTGACGCCGCCGTGGACCGCGCGCACCGCCCTCGCGGTCGGCCGTCCCGCGCCACCCGCCCCCCGGCCACCGGGCGCCCGGCCGGCCATCCCCCTCGGCCGCATGCCCCTCGAGGAGCTGCGCATCGACCGCCCTTGAGAGGGCCGCCGTCGCGGGGGTCCACTTGGGCGGAGCCCCGGGGTCCACTTGGCCGTCAGCGGAGCGACGGGGTCCACTTGGGCGGAGCCCCGGGGTCCACTCGGGCGGAGCCGCGGGGTCCACTCGGGCGGAGCCCCGGGGTCCACTTGGGCGGAGCCCCGGGGTCCACTTGGGCGGAGCCCCGGGGTCCACTTGGGCGGAGCCCCGGGGTCCACTCGGGCGGAGCCCCGGGGTCCACTTGGCCGGAGCCCCGGGGTCCACTTGGCCGTCAGCGGAGCGACGGGGTGGACGCGGGCGTTCCGCCAGGCCCCCGGCGACGATCGGCCCCGGGAGGGCGCGCCACGGCGGGCGCGCCCTCCCGGGCCGTGATCAGCGACGCAGCTCGGCGCGCAGCGCGGCCGGGATCGGCCGGCGGGCGAACTTCTGGAAGGCCGCGTAGCTCGGCTTCTTCCTGCCGTCGGCCCGGATGAGGCCGGCCGGCCAGTGCTCGTTGTCCTGCAGGTTGAACCAGACGACCGCGGCGAGGCGCGGGCTCTTGACCTGCTTGAGGTTGAAGAGCTGGTTCAGGAACTGGCGCTGCCGGGCGAACGAGACCACCTTGGTCGTGCGGAACGGCGTCTTCGCCGTCGTGTAGCCCGCCTCGGTGACGTAGAGCTTCATGCCCTTGCGCTTCTTGTCGAGCGTCTTGTAGATCTCGTCGAGGCTGTTCCAGGTCGGGAACGCCCGGTCGTACGATCTCGAGCGGAACTTCGGCCCCTGCGAGGGGTAGATGTGCTGCGAGTAGGCGTCGAACTTCAGGCGCTTGTCGTTGACCAGCTTGTTCATCCAGACCTTGGCGCCCACGTTGCCGCCGCCGGTGGAGCTGCGCGGGCCGCCCACGCCGGCGATCACGATCGAGCGCTTGTTGACGGCCTTGATGTTCGTGTACGCCGTCCGCACGAGCTTCTTGTACGTGGTGACGTTCGCCTTGCCGTTGTGGCTGAAGAACGCCTTGAGGTTGGGCTCGTTCCAGACCTCGAAGTGGCGGATGCGCGGCAGCGGCGCGACGGCGCCGGCCGGCACGTAGCTGCCGCTGTACCGGGTGGCCACCGCGCGCAGGAAGTCGCCGTAGGCGGCGGGGCGCGGCGCGTTGGGGTTGTACTCGGTGCCGTGCTTGGTGCGCTTGCCCAGCACCGCCCACTCCGGGGTGCTGTACGTGCTGACGATCGGTGTGACGTTCACGGCGGCGAGGCCGGTGAAGATGGCGTCGAGCCGCGACCAGTCGTAGGCCGGGTCGGCCGGGTCGCGGGGCGTGGCGGGCGCGGTGGGGGCGACGAGGTGCCAGAGGATGTCGACGCGCGTCACCTTGGCCCGGGTCTGCTTGACCATCTCGACGCGCTCCGGGATCTGGGCCAGGGGCGCGACGGCCAGGACGTCGTCCTGGACGGCCGCGACGCCTGCGACGCCGGTCGCGGGGACCACCAGGGCGGCGCTCGCCGCCCCGGCGATTGCGAGCCCCAGGATCGTGCGTCGGGGCGTGGGTGCCAGGCTACTCACCGTGCTGCATCTCCTCGGTCGTTGCTCGGGCGGGCGCGATGGTAATCCCTTCGGCGTCCCCCGCAGGGGCACGAGAGCCCGTGCCGGCCGATTCCGGCGCCTTCACAGACTCCTAACGGCGATCATCGAAGAACGCGCGCAGCAGCGCCAGCGCGTCCCGGGCGAGCACCCCGCCCTGGACCTCGACCCTGTGCAGCAGCCGCGGATCCTGGAGCGGGTTGACCACCGAGCCCGCCGCGCCCACCTTGTGGTCGGGGGCACCGTAGACGACCCGGGCGACGCGCGCCTGCTGGATCGCCCCGGCGCACATCGGGCAGGGCTCCAGGGTGACGTAGAGCACCGCGCGCAGCAGGCGCCACCCGCCCAGCGTGTGCGCCGCCGCGCGCAGCGCCAGGATCTCCGCGTGGGCCGTCGGGTCGCCCCGGGCCTCCCGCTCGTTGTGCGCGGCGCCGACGACCTCGCCGTCGCGCACCACCACGCACCCCACCGGCACGTCGCCGTGGGCGGACGCCTCGGCGGCCTCGCGCAGGGCCATCCGCATGAAGTGCTCGTCGCGCGGGAAGACGCGGGTCATCGCGGTCAGCGTACGCAGGCGCCGGTACCCTGGTGGCGTGCGCATCCGCTCCGTCAACGTCGGGATGCCCGCCCCGCTGACCTCCGGCGGCCGCACGGCGCGCTCGGGGATCGTCAAGGCGCCCGTCGAGGGGCGCGTGCGCGCGCGACGGCACGGCCTCGCGGGCGACGGCCAGGCCGACCCGCGCATCCACGGGGGGCCGGACAAGGCCGTGTACGCCTACCCCGTCGAGCACTACGCCCACTGGGCGGCGGAGCTCGGCCGCGACGACCTCGGGCCGGGGTGCTTCGGCGAGAACCTCACCGTCGAGGGCCTGCTCGAGGACGAGCTCGCCATCGGCGACGTCCTGCGGGCCGGCGACGCCCTGTTCGAGATCAGCCAGCCGCGCATGCCGTGCTTCAAGCTCGAGATGCGCCTGGAGCGGCCGGGCTTCATGGGGCCCTTCCTGGGCAGCGGCCGGGTGGGCTTCTACCTGCGGGTGCTGCGCGAGGGCGGGATCGCCGCGGGCGACGCGATGGTGCGCGAGCGGCCCGCCGCCGGCTCGATGTCGGTCCGCGACGTCGCGCTGCTGCTGCTCGACTCGGCGACGGCCGAGGACCTGGAGCGGGGCGCCGCGGTCGCGGCGCTGTCGCGGGGCTGGCGGGACCGCTTCGCCCGCCGCGCGGCCCGGGCGCGGCGGCAGCCGCGCCTCTTCTGAGCGGCTAGGTGCCCTCGGCCGCCGGCGGGCCGATCGCCAGGTCGACGATCTGCTCGGGGTCGTCCGACATCTGGATCAGGTCCATGTCGGCCCGGTTGATCAGGCCCTCCTCCATCATGCGGGCCTGGATCCAGCGCACCAGGCCGGCCCAGTGGGCGCTCCCGCACAGGACCACGGGGAAGCTCAGCGCCTTGCCGGTCTGGATGAGCGTCAGCGCCTCGAACAGCTCGTCCATGGTGCCGAAGCCGCCCGGGAAGACGATGTACGCCTCCGAGTACTTCACGAACATCGTCTTGCGCACGAAGAAGTAGCGGAAGGCGATCGCCAGGTTGACCCAGTCGTTGACCGCCTGCTCGTGCGGCAGCTCGATCGTGCACCCCACCGACAGGCCGCCGGCCTCGCTGGCGCCCCGGTTCGCGGCCTCCATGATCCCCGGGCCGCCGCCCGTGATGACCGCGTAGCCGCGCTCGGCGAGGATGCGGCCCACCTCGTGGGCCAGCGCGTAGTGCGGGGCGTCGGGGACCGTGCGCGCCGAGCCGAACACCGACACCGCGGGGCCGACGCGGGCCAGCGCGTCGAACCCGTCGACGAACTCGCCCAGGATCCGCAGGGCCCGCCACGGGTCGCTGTGGATGAAGTCCGGGTCGGTCGGTCGGGTGAGCAGGCTCGCGTCGGCGTGCCCGATCGTAGCCTCGGCCGGCCCCCGGGCGCCGAGCCGCCCGCTGCGCGCCAGCGTCACCCGTCCACCGAGCCGACGTACCGCACCAGCTGGTCGAGCGGCAGCCGTCGGGCCGTCGCGCTCCACCCCTCGGCGCTGCGGCGGGCCGGGTCGCGGTGCCGCGGGGCGCGGCCGAACGAGAGCACGATGGCGGCGCGCTCGGGCGGCTCCACGCCGAGCACACGGTCGAGGGCCTCGCGGTCGGCGATGCCGTTGGGGCACGAGACGAAGCCCTCGGCCCACGCGGCGAGCATCATGTTCTGGGCGGCGCGCCCGGCGTCGAAGTCGACCAGGCCGCCGCCGGGCGTGGTCAGGATCGTCACCACGAGCCCGGCGTCGAGCACGTTCGAGGCCACGTAGACCGCCTCGGCGACGGCGGGCAGGGCGTCGCCCCGGGCCACGACGAACCGCCACGGCTGGCGGTTGCTCGCGCTGCCCGCGAGGCGGCCGGCGTCGAGGATGCGCCCGGCCACGGCGCGCGGGACCGGCGTGCCGTCGTACCGGCGCGAGTCCCGCTTGGAGGCCACGGCGAGGTGGAGGTCCATGCCGCCGTGAGACTAGACGACGCGCCCCAGGTGCGGTCGCGCGCCCCCGCGGGTAGCCTCTCCCACCATCCGGACGGCGGGGGGCGCGTGCAGGAGTTCCTGAACACGACCATCAACGGCCTGTCGAGCGGGGCGATCTACGCCCTCGGCGCGATCGGCCTGTCGCTGGTGTACGGGATCCTCAAGCTGGTCAACTTCGCCCACGGCGACTTCATGACGCTCGGCGGCTTCGTGGCCTTCGCCGTCAACGTCAGCGCCGGCATGCCGCTCGCCGTGGCGGTGCTCGCCGCCGTCGCCGCGGTGGCCGCGCTGGGGCTCGTGCTGGAGTACTCGGTGTGGGCGCCCATGCGCCGCAAGGGCGCCGGGGTGATGCAGCTGCTGCTGCTCTCGATCGGCCTCGCGTTCGTGCTGCGCAACCTGATCCTGTTCCAGTGGACCGGCGCCACCCGCACGCTGGACGTCGACCAGTTCCAGTCGTGGAACCCATTCGGCGACGTGATCATCACGCGCATCCAGGTGATCGTGATCGTCACCGCGGGCGTCGTCCTGATCGCGGTCGCGCTCATGCTGCGCACCACGCTGATCGGCAAGTCGATGCGGGCGCTGTCGGACTCGTTCGACCTGGCCGAGGTCTCGGGGGTGAACACGCGGCGGGTGGTGGCCTACACCTGGCTGCTGGCCGGCAGCCTGGCCGGCCTCGCGGGCGTGCTGGCGGCCGTCTACACCACGCTGACGCCCAACACGGGCTGGTTCCTGCTGCTGTCGATCTTCGCGGCGGTGGTGCTCGGCGGGATCGGCAACGCGTACGGGGCCCTCCTCGGGGGCATCGTCCTGGGCCTCGCGCAGGAGTGGTCGACGATGCTGATCCGGCCGACGTACAAGGAGGCGATCGGCTTCCTCGTGCTGATCCTCGTCCTGCTGGTGCGGCCCCAGGGGATCCTCGGCCAGGCGCGGACGGTGTAGGCGGCGATGGACCCGCTGCTGGCCTTCGGCTTCTGGTCGTACGTCCTCACGTTCGCGGGGATCTACGCGATCTTCGTGCTGGGCCTGCAGATCGAGGTCGGCGACACGGGCCTCATCAACTTCGGCCACGTCGCCTTCATGGCGATCGGCGCCTACGCGATGGGCCTCATGCTGACCAACGACGTCGGCATCTGGCTGGCGATCCCGGTCGCGCTCCTCGCCTCGGCGGCCGCGGGGCTGCTGCTCGGCATCCCGACGCTGCGCCTGCGCGCCGACTACTTCGCGATCACCACCATCGCCGCGGGCGAGATCCTGCGCATCACCATCCAGAACGAACAGGACACGACCGGGGGCACCCAGGGGCTGCGCGGCGCCAGCGGGCCCTGGCGCGACGTCAACAACGACGTGCTCGACTGGTTCGACGGGCTCGGCCTTGAGCTCGACCGGCGCGTGCCGCTGCTCGTGCTCGTGTGGCTGGTGGCCGTGCTCGTGGGCCTGCTGCTCGTGCGCCTGGGGCGCACGCCGTGGCGCCGGCGGCTGCGCGCGGTGCGCGAGGACGAGGACGCCGCCGCCGCCTCAGGCACGCCGGTGCTCTCCTACAAGCTGCAGTCGCTGGCCCTCGGCAGCGCGATCGCGGGCCTGGCGGGCGTCTTCTACACGCTGTTCTCGACGACCCTCTTCCCGGAGAACTTCGAGCCCATCTTCACCTTCGTCGGCTTCGCGATCCTCATCCTGGGCGGCATCGGGAGCTACTTCGGCGTGGTGCTGGGCTCGATCGTGATCTCGTTCATCGTCTCGGGCACCCGCTTCATCGACTTCCCGCTCGACGCCGACAAGGTCGCCGCGCTGCGCTTCGTGGCCGTGGGCCTCATCATCATGGGCATGATGGCCTTCCGGCCGCAGGGCATCTTCGGCAAGAAGGAGGAGCTCCATCTCGACGCCTGAGCCCCCGGCGGCCGCGGGCGACGGGCCGCTCCTCGAGGTGCGCGACCTGCGCGTGCGCTTCGGCGGGCTGCAGGCGGTCGACGGCGCCACCTTCGACGTGGGGCAGGGCTCGATGACGGCGCTCATCGGCCCCAACGGCGCCGGCAAGACGACCGTCTTCAACCTGCTGACCGGGTTCATCCGGGCCGACTCCGGCGTGGTGCGCTTCGCCGGCCACGACATCTTCCGCGAGCGCCCGGACCGGATCGCGCGCCTGGGGCTGGTGCGCACCTTCCAGCTCACGAAGGTGCTCTCGAAGATGACGGTGCTCGACAACGTGATGCTCGCGGCGCCGGACCAGCCCGGCGCGCGCCTCGACCGCGCCGTCTTCCGGCGCTCGTGGCGCACGCGGGAGGACGAGGTGCGCGCCGAGGCGCTCGAGCTGCTCGAGGAGGTCGGCATCGCGACCCACGCCGGCGCGTACGCGGCCACCCTCTCGGGCGGGCAGAAGAAGCTGCTCGAGCTGGCCCGCGCGCTGATGACGCGCCCGCGGCTCGTGCTGCTCGACGAGCCCATGGCCGGCGTCAACCCGACGCTCGGGCGCCGCCTGCTCGACTACCTCGGGCGCCTGCGCGCGGAGCGCGGCCTCACGATCCTGTTCGTCGAGCACGACATGGAGACGGTCATGGGCGCCTCCGACGACGTCATCGTGATGGCCGAGGGGGCCGTCATCTCGCGCGGCACCCCCGACCACGTCCGCACCGACCCCCGCGTCATCGACGCCTACCTGGGCGCCGAGCCCACCCACGCGTGAGCGACCCGACGACCGCCCCCGGCGAGCCGGTGCTGGTGGCCAGCGGCCTCGTGGGCGGCTACGTGGAGGAGGCCGACATCCTGCGCGGCTGCTCGCTCACCGCCTCCGACGGCGAGGTCGTGGTGGTGATCGGGCCCAACGGCGCCGGCAAGTCGACGCTCGCGAAGGCCATCTTCGGCCTGGTGCGCGTGCGCGAGGGCACGGTCACCCTGCGTGGCCACGACATCACGAGCGCGGCGCCCCACGAGGTGACCGCCCGCGGCATGAGCTACGTGCCGCAGGTCGCCAACGTGTTCGGCTCGCTGTCGGTGCAGGAGAACCTCGAGGTGGGCGGGATCCTCGACCGCGGGTCGATCCGCGAGCGGATGGACCGCATGATGACCCTGTTCCCCCGCCTGCGGGAGCGCCGACGCCAGCGGGCCGGGACGCTCTCGGGCGGCGAGCGCCAGATGCTGGCGATGGCCCGCGCCCTGATGCCGGACCCGTCGGTGCTGCTGCTCGACGAGCCGTCGGCGGGCCTCGCGCCGCGCGCGGTCGGCGAGGTCTTCGACACCGTGGCCGAGATCAACGAGGCCGGCGTCACGATCGTGATGATCGAGCAGAACGCCCGCCGGGCGCTCGCGCTGGCCGACCGGGGCTACGTGCTGGAGGGCGGCCAGAACCGCTTCGAGGGCGCCGGCGACGCGCTGCTCACCGACCCCCAGGTGGCCGAGCTCTACCTCGGCGGGACGACCTCGGGGGGGCGGCCCGAGCCGCCCCCCCGGGAGCGCGCGGCGCCCTCGTAGGCGCCGCGCACCGGCCCGTCCCTAGTCCTCGGGCGTCACCGGGATGACGTTGTCCGTGTCGTCCACGAGCTTGCCGCCGGTGTACGACCAGGTCGCGTAGTTCGCGGCGACCGGGTCGCCGTTCTCGTCCAGGTCGATCGGGCCGGAGGCGCCCTCGTAGTCGATGTCCTCGCCGTCAGCCGCGGCCGCGAGGGCCTCGTCGAGCTGCTCGAACGTGTACTTGGTGCCCGGGGCCGCCGAGACGTCGCCGAGCTTCGCGGCGATGTCGCCGGGATCGCTCGAGCCGGCCGCCGCCGCCGCCAGCGCGATGAGGATCACCGCGTCGAAGTTCTGGGCGTCGTATGTCTGCCGCGGCTTGCCGATCTCCTGCTTCCAGAGGGCGTCGAACGCGGGCTCCGCGGGGCCCTCGAGGGCGGTCGGCGTGGTGCCGCGCATCCCCTCGGTGGTCTGGCGGCCGGCCGACTCGGGCAGGTCGCTGGAGCGCAGGCCGTCGGCGGTGAAGGTCTTCGCCGGGTCCCAGCTGCCCGTGCGCACGAGCGCCGGCCCCATCTTCGACCAGGTCTCCGGGTAGTCGATGATCACCCAGCCGTCGGGGTCGCCCTGGACGATCTGGCTCGCCTCGGAGTTGAGGCTCGCGGCCTCGGGGTTGTAGGCGACGTTGCGCGCCACAGTGCCGCCGGCCTCCTCGAAGGCCTTCGTGAACTCCTCCACCAGGCGCGTGCCGTAGGTGTCGTTGCGGTTGGCGGTCACGACGGTGGCGTCCGCGCCGAGGGCGTCCGCGACCACGGTCGCGAGCACCTTGCCCTGCAGGCTGTCCGAGGGCACCGTGCGGAACACGAGCCCGTCGTCGTCCAGGTCGGTGATGTCCGGGCCGGTCGCCGACGGGGTCACGACCGGCACGCCGGCCGCGATCGTCACGTTCTCGGCCGTCGGGATGAGCTCGGGCGAGGCCCACGGACCGGCGATCGCCGAGACGCCGTCGCTCTCGACGAGCTTCGTCGCCGCCTCCTGGGCGCCCTGCGCGTCGGTCTTGGTGTCCTCGGTGATCAGCGTCAGGTCGAGCCCGGTGTCGCCGGCGGCGGCGTTGACCTGCGCGGCGGCCAGGTTGGCCGCGTCCGAGCCGGGGCCGCCGAACGCGGCGAGGTCGCCGGTCAGCGGCACGAGCACGCCGACCTTCAGCGCGCCGACGTCGCCGCCGCCCTCGTCGTCGTCGCCGCAGCCGGCCACCAGGCCGCCCCCGAGGCCGAGGGCCCCGATCATCAGGAGTGACGCCATCGTGCGCCGTCGTCTCATATGCGCCCCTTTCACACGGTCGGCGGGCCCCGTCGTGGAGGGTCCGGCCCGGTCCGGGCGAGCCTAATGCCCTTACGGTGTACGAGGCCAGCGCGGCCGGGGTCGCGGGCGTCCCCGGAGCGGCCGCTCAGGCGAGGGCGCGCACGAGCGCGGTGACGGCCATCGCCACGGCCACGATGAGCAGGAACGAGCCGCGCCGCCAGGCCACGACGAGCGCGGCGGCGACCCCCGCGGCCCGCGCGTCCACCGTCAAATCGCCGTCGGCGGTGAGGCCCTGCGTCGCGACGAGCGCCGCGAGCAGCGCCGCCGGCAGCAGGTCGGCGACGCGGGCCACGAGGCCCGGCAGCTCGCGCCCGCCCAGCAGCAGCGGCCCGGCCGCCTTCAGCGCGTAGGTGCCGGCCGCCAGCGCGAGGATCGCCGTCCAGCTCACCGGGCGGCCCGCCGCGCCCGCCGCTCGGCCGCGAGCCCCGCAAGGGCGCCGAGCGAGGCCAGCAGGATCGGCACGCCGGCCGCGGTGATCGGCGTGAGCGCGAGCGCGATCGCGGCCCCGGCGAGCGCCGCCGCGCGGGCGGCCGGCCGCTCGAGCCGCGGCGCGAGCAGCGCCACGAAGGCCGCCGGGATCGCCGCGTCCAGGCCGACCGTGGCGACATCGATCGCGTCGGTGAGCAGCCAGCCGAGCACCGTGCCCGCGTTCCAGAGCAGGAACACCGCCACGCCGGCCGCGGCGAAGGCCCGCCGCGCCTCGCGCCGCCCGCGCTGGGCGGCGGCCAGGGCGGCCGACTCGTCGATGAGCAGGTGCGAGGCCAGCAGGCGGGTGCGCAGGGGGCCGCGCAGCACCGGCGCCAGCGCGACGCCGAACGCCACGCTGCGCGCGGCCAGCAGCAGGCCGCTCAGGACCGCCGCGGCGGCGGTGCCGCCCTCGGCGATCACGCCGACCGCCGCGAGCTGGGTCGAGCCCGCGAAGACGAGCGAGGACAGGGCCGCGGCCTCCGGCAGGCCGAGGCCCGCCTCGGCGGCGAGCACGCCGAAGGAGAGCCCGAAGGCGCCGACCGCCACCGCGATGGCCAGCGCCTGGCGGACGATCGCGCGGTCCGCCGCGCGCTCGCTCCCAGCCGGCCGGCTCAGACGATCAGCCCTGCGGGCTCCCGCGCCGGCGCCGGGGAGCCGGCGTGGATCTCCCACGCGACGGCCAGCCGGCGCACGGCCTCGGCGATGACCTCGGGCTCGTGCACGAACGGCAGCCGCAGCCGGTCGGCGTGGCGGCCCTCCACCGAGAGCACCTGCCCGGGCACCAGGTTGACGCCGCAACGCTGGGCCACCTGCCCCAGCCCGCGCGCGTCGCCCGAGGGGATGCGCACCCACAGCGTGCAGCCGCCGCGCGGCTCCTCCCAGGTCCACGACGGCAGGTGCTCGGCCAGCGCGCCGGTCAGCGCGGCGTGGCGCTCGCGCAGGAACGCCAGCCGCTCGGCCACGGCCTCGCCGAAGCGCGGCACGAGCTCGGCGGCGAGCGCCTGCGCCAGCACCGGGCTGCCCATGTCGGCGACGATCTTCAGCCGCATCAGCCGCTCGACCGTGGGCCTCGCGGCGCGGATCCAGCCCACCCGCAGCCCGCCCCACAGCACCTTCGACAGCGACCCGATCACCATCGAGGCGGCGTCCGGCCCGGCGGCGAGGATCGGCGCCGGGCGCGGGCGCTCGTCCAGGCGCAGGTGCTCCAGCGCCAGGTCCTCGACCACCGGCACCCGGTAGCGCGCCGACAGCTCGGCCACCTCGCGCGCCCGCGCCGCGGGCAGCACGGAGCCGGTCGGATTCTGGTTGGCCGGCACGAGGTAGACGAACGCCGGCCGCACCCGCTCGAGCAGGTCCTGCAGCGCCTCCGGCACGACGCCCTCGGCGTCGAGCGCGACCGCCACCGGCCGCATGCCGGCGCCGCGCACGACGTCGAGGGCGCCGGGGAAGGTGGCCTCCTCCATGAGCACCGTCTCGCCGGCCGCCCCGAGGAGGGTCGCCGCGAGCCCGATCGCCTGCTGCGCGCCGGTGGTCACCAGCACCTCGTCGGGCGCCGTCGGCAGGCCCGTCGCGGTCATGTGGGCGGCGATCGCCTCGCGCAGCGCCGGCAGCCCGGCGGGCAGGTAGCCGGTGCCCGCCACGCTGTCGACGAGGCGCTCCGGCGGCAGCCCGGCCATGCCCCGGCGCACGAGCGAGGTGGCCGGCGGGCAGGCGGCCGTCAGCTCGATCAGGTCGGTCGGCCCGCCGAGGATGCCGGCGTAGAGCTCCGCCGAGAACGAGCGCTCGGCCGGGGGGCGCCCCGGCGGCGGACCGGCCACCCATGTGCCCCTGCCCTGGCGGCTCCCGAGGCGACCGCGCGCCTTCAGCAGCCCGTAGGCGCCCACCACCGTCGTGCGGCTGACCGCCATGCGCGCCGCCAGCTCGCGCTCGGTCGGCAGCACGGCGCCGGGCGGCAGCTCGCCGCGGTCGATCGCCCCGGCCACGGCCGCGGCGAGCCGCTCGTACAGGGGGCCGGATCCCGCGGCCCACGAGCCGATGAGGGTTGCGAGCCGGGTGGCGTCCACCTTCACGCAGACCAATATCCCGGTAAAGGCTCTTGATGGCAAGCGTGCCGGGGTGTGACATGGGTCCAATCCCGCCCCACGCGCCGCTTCGCGGTCCAATCGACCTCGATTGGACCCTCACCCACGCGGCGGCGGCGGCGTTCCCCGCGCGAGGGGACCGGCGACAGGAGGACCACCCGCGATGCTCGACGTCCATTGCCCCGACTGCGGCCGCACGCTCATCGGCCCGCGGCAGATCATCTCCATGCGCGCCACCGGGGAGGGCATCCGGGTGGCGTACGTCTGCTGGTGCGGCCGCGCCGGCGTCGAGGTGACCGGGCGGCGGCGGCGCCCCGCCGGCGCCTCGCGGCCGCCGGCGCCCGCCCGCGCCGCCTGAGCGCGCCGGGCGCCCGCGCCCCGCGCGGCCGTCAGCGCGCCCGGCAGCCGTCGGCGCGCATGCGCCGCAGCAGCTCGACGAGCGTCTCCCCCACGGCGTCGAGGCTGCGCGGCGAGACGGCGCGCAGGTCGTCGCTGCGCCGGTGGAAGTGCGGGTAGTCGAAGTCGATCAGGTCGATGGCCGGCACGCCCGCCTCGAGGAACGGCGTGTGGTCGTCGTACACCGCGGCGCCCGTGCCGCCCTGGAAGACCCGGGCTGCGCCGACCGCCGCCGCCGCGCGCCGCAGGCGCGCCCAGACGCGCGGGTCCGAGGTGGCCTCGCGCGGGATCGACAGGTCGCGGTCGGCGACGAAGTCGACGATCACCGCCACGAGCGGCAGCGGCCGCGCGGTGGCCGCGTGGAAGCGGCTGCCGCGCATCCCGTCGCGCAGGAAGTCGGTCGAGCCGCGCGAGCTCTCCTCGCCGTCGAACATCACGAAGCGGATGGGCCGCTGGCACGCGCGCTGGCCGGTGCGCAGCGCGCGCGCCACCTCCAGCACCACCGCCACGCCGCCGGCGCCGTCGTTGGCCCCCACGAAGCCGGGGAGGTCCTTCGTGTCGTAGTGGGCGCCGACGAGGATCGGCCGGCCGCGCCCGGGCAGCGCCCCCACGACGTTGCGCAGGCCGCCCGGCACGGCCTCGAACCGGCCCCGCGGCAGCCGCGCGCGCAGGTATGCGGCCAGGCGGCGCGAGGCGGGCGAGCCGGCCGGCCGGGGGCCCATCGCCACCTGCCGGCGCAGGTCGGCCCAGGCCCGCCCCGCGTCGAAGCGGTCCGTCGCCGCGGGCCCGGCCGTGGCGGCGGCCGACGCGCCGCCGTCGCCGCACGCGCCGGCGAGGGCCGCCGCGGCGGCCACGAGGAGGGCGGCGATGAGGCGACGGGCGCGCGGCACGGCCCCAGGTTCGCACGCGCGCGGCCCCCGGGCCGCCGGGCCCGGTGTCCGCGCGCGCCCGTCCCCGGTCCCCGGCCCTTCAGTGCCCGCCCGGCCGGCCGATGAGGGGCCTCGTGAGCAACGTGGGAGGAGGGACCGTGACGCTTCCGCTCGATGCGTGGGAGGACGAGCTGGGCAGGATGGCCGCCCACCGGCTGCGCCAGCGCGCGAAGGAGCAGCTCGCCGCCGGCGCGTGGTCCGGGGAGGAGCTCGAGGACGCCATCGCCGCGGCGGAGCGGCGGCTGACCCGGCCGCAGCTCGAGACGCTCTGGGCGACGCTGACCTCCGACCGGGAGCTGAGCGGGCTGTGCGCCGCGGGCGCGGGCTCCCCGGGCGACTAGGGCCGGGCGCGCCGGAACCTGTGAACTATCCACCCGGACAGCACGAACGAGGGGTGGCGGGCGGCGCCCGGTCGCGTCTACTACCCGGTGTGCCGACCCGTCTCCACCCCGCGCTCGCACCCGTCGCCGACGCCGCGCGCCGCCGCGTCAGGACGATGCGGCGCCTGCACCGCGAGGTGGGCGGCAGGGTGATCGCCTACATCACCCTGGCCCGCCTGCTGCCCGAGCGGGTCGGGCGGGTGGAGTGGTTCACGGTGATGGAGTACCCGATCGACCCCGACGCGCCGGTCGACGACCTGCGCTACCGGTGGGCGGGGCCCGAGGACGTCGCGCTGCTGACGGCGTTCGGCCTCACCGCGGCGGAGGTCGAGGCCCGCATGGCGGTGGGCGACCGGGCGCGGCTCTGCCTCGACGGCGCCGGCGCGCTGCTGGCGTACGCCTGGTACCGCTTCCACGCCTGGGACGAGGAGGGCGTGGAGTTCCTGCTCGGCCCCCGCGACGCCTGGGGCTACGACTTCGACGTCACCCCGACCGTCCGCGGCCGGCGCCTGCTCGGCCAGATCGGCTTCGAGGGCAGCGCGGCGCTCGCGGAGGAGGGCGTCACCCGCATCCTCGGCGGCGTCGACGTCGCCAACCGGGGCGTCTACCGGGCCTTCCGCCGCCGCCGCGCGACCGCGATGGGCACGATCGCGATGCTCCGCATCGGCCCGCTCAGCCTCCGCCGCGAGCGGTGGACGGCCGACGGCCGCGCGCGCTGGCGCCTCTACCGCGGCCGGTGCCCCGTGGGCCTGCCGGACCTCGGCGCGGCGCCCGCGGTGTGGGACGCGGACGTCGCCCCCCAGGCCGCCCGCCCCTGAGGACGGGGGGGGCCGCCTCAGGCGGCCGGCAGCTCGGCCCAGACCGCCGTCCCGCCGTCGCTGCGCAGCCCCCAGCAGGAGCTGAGACCGGCGACGAGCCCCAGACCGCGCCCGCCGGCCCCTCCGCCGCGGTCCGGCCGGTAGCCGCCGCCCGCGTCGCTCACCTCGACGCGCACGCCCTCGGCGACGCGCCGCAGCCGCAGGCGCACGGCGTCGCCCGGGCCGAGCCCCGCGTGCATCACGCTGTTCGCCACGAGCTCGGACGCCACCAGCAGCACGTCGTCGAGCCGGCCCTCCGGCAGCGCGCCACGCAGCCGCTCGCGCAGGCAGCGGCGCGCTTCGGCGGGCGCCGTCGGCAGCGGCGGGAGGCGGCGCTCCAGCAGGATCTCGGCCGGCACGTGACCTGGCTCCTCTCCGGCGGGTCCCCGCCATCGGATCGCCGGCCGCGTACCCGCGATCGACCCGGCGATCACGCCCGCCGGGTCCGCGGCGACGGTCAGGCGCCCGCGGCGGGCTCCACGTCGAACCGGTCGATCACCGCCGCCATCTCCAGCACGCGCATCGCCGCCCGCGGGATCGCCCGCAGCACCAGGCGCCCGCCGGCCGCGGCGAGCGCGCCCTGCACCTGGACCAGGGCCCGCACGCCCGAGGAGTCGAGGAACTCGACCGCCGACAGGTCGAGGACGAGCTCGGCGGGGCCCTCGCCGGCCACCTCGAGCAGCCGCTCGCGCAGGCCGGGGGCGACCGAGACGTCGACCTCGCCCGCGAGGGCGTAGACGCGCCGCCCGGACGACTCGTCCAGGCGTCCGCGCAGGATCGCGCCGATCTGCTCGGGGTAGGCCAACCGCATCCTCACGTCGGCGCCGCCGGGACCACCGCGCCCGGCGTTGGCGCGGCGGGAGGCTACTGGCGCGCGCGCCGCCGCGGCAAGCCGGGCGCGCCCCGAACCCGCAGAACCGCCGAGCGCGGCCGGCCTACGGGGCCGCCGGCGCCCCGGGGCGCCAGCGGCGCACGTCCGGCAGCGGCGTCAGCTCGCGCTCGAGCTCGTCCCGCAGGTGCTCGAAGTCGGGCGGCAGGGTGAGCCGCTCGCCCAGGCGCTCGGCCGGCTCGTCGGCGGCGAAGCCGGCCCCGTCGCGGGTGGCGAGCTCGTAGAGGATGCCGCTCGGCTCCCGGAAGTAGACCGACTCGAACCAGAACCGGTCGATCACCGGCGTGGGGCGCCCGCCGACGGCCATGATCCGCTCGCGCCAGCCGTCGAGGTCGGCGCGCGCCGCCGACCACGCGATGTGGTGCACGGTGCCGCCGCCCTGGACGCCCCACTCGGCGGCCCGCTCGAAGGTGATGCGCGAGCCGCGGTGCTCGCCGCGCGACTCCCAGGTGCGCTCGCCCGCGGGCGTGAAGCCCAGCACCTGGCGCACCATCGCCTCGCTGTGGGCGACGTCGGCGACCAGCGCGCGCACGGAGTCGAACCCCTGGATGGCGTGCTCCTCGGGCACCTCGGCCGACCGCGCCACCAGGGGCGGGTCGGCCGTCTCGACCACCGCGAGCTCGTGGGCGAGGCCCTCGGGGTTCGCGAAGCGCAGCCGCCCGGGCGAGCGCTCCACCGGCGCGCCCTCGCGGGTCAGCCGCTCCTCCCAGAACGCCAGCGCGTCCTCCGACGCGACCCGGTGCACGATCGCGGCGACCATCCCCGCCCCGGCGCGGCCCGGCGGCAGGTCGGGCCACTCGAAGAAGGTGATGTCCGCGCCGGGCGAGCCCGCCTCGTCGGCGTAGAAGAGGTGGTAGGCGCGCGGGTCGTCCTGGTTGACCGTCTTCTTCACCATGCGCAGCCCCAGCACGCGCGCGTAGAAGTCCACGTTGCGCGGGGCGTCCCGCGTGATGCAGGTGATGTGGTGGATGCCGTCGAGCTGCAAGGCGCCCCCTCTCGCGTCCGCCGTGTCGCCCGACCGTACCCCGCCGGCGCGCGGCGCCGCTCGGGCGCCGCGCCGGCGGTGCGGCATCAGAGCAGGATGATCAGCAGCACCACGATCAGGATCAGCAGCAGCACGCCGCCTCCGATGTACATGTCCGCTCCTCTCGGTCGGTCGGTCGGATGGCGTCACGTTCCCGTCGCCGTGGCCTCCGACGCCCCGGAACCGCCGGAATCGCCGATCGGGCGGCGCCGGACGGCCGGGACACCGCCGACGGGCGGCGCGTCCGGCCGCCCGCGCCCGGGGCGCTCAGGCGACTCACAGGCGGCTCCCACGGTTCCGCGAGGGCGGCACCGCACACTCGGGACACGGCCCACCGAGACGGAGCGCGCCCATGTCGACCACCCTGCCGCCGATCGCCGGCCCCTCCCCCGCCCACGAGGCGCCGCAGCGCGGCGGGCCGGGGCGCCGCGCGCTCGCCCTGCTCCTGGCGGGCTCGGCGATCCTCGGCGGCGGCGTGGGGGCCGGCGCCCTCGCGGCCGCCGGCGCCCTCGACGGCGGCGGCACCACGACGATCATCGAGCGGGTGCCGGCCGCCGCCACGACGGCTGCCGGCCGCACCGCCGCGGGCGCGCTCGACGCCGGCGCCGTCTACGCGGACGCCGCGCCCGGGGTCGTCGACATCGCGGTCACGAGCCCGGGCGCGGCCGCGCCCGGGCCGTTCGGGCAGGGCGGGGGCGAGGTCGCCTCGGGCGGCTCGGGCTTCGTCATCGACGGGCAGGGCCACATCCTGACCGCGGCCCACGTGGTGGACGGCGCCGACGAGGTGACGGTCCGGTTCTCCGACGGCACCAGCCGGGCCGCCACCGTGCTGGGCACCGACGACGCCACGGACGTCGCCGTCCTGCGCATCGATCCGGCGGGCCTCGAGCTGCACCCGCTCGAGCTCGGCTCGTCCGCCGCGCTCGAGGTGGGCGACGAGCTCGTGGTGATCGGCAGCCCGTTCGGCTACGAGGCCAGCCTCAGCACCGGCGTGGTCTCGGGGCTCGATCGCACGATCGAGGCGGCCAACGGCTTCACGATCGCGCACGCGATCCAGACCGACGCCGCGCTCAACCCGGGCAACTCCGGCGGGCCGGTCCTCGACGCGGCCGGGCGCGTCGTCGGCATCTCCGACCAGATCGCGACCGGCCAGGCCCGGCAGAGCGCCGGCGTGGGCTTCGCGGTGCCGATCGACGTGGTCGCCGGCGACCTCGACGCGCTGAAGGCGGGGCGGGAGGTCCGCCACGCGTACCTCGGCATCAGCACCAGCGACTCGTCCGACCCCGCCGGCGCCCTCATCGGCGACGTGGCGGGCGGCGGCCCGGCGGCCGACGCGGGCCTGCGCGCCGGCGACGTGGTCACCGCGGTGGACGGCCGGCCGATCACCGGCAGCGCGGCCCTGGTCGCGGCGATCGCCGACGCCCACCCCGGCGACCGCATCGCGCTGCGGGTGACGCGCGGGGACGAGCCCCTCACCGTGACGGCGACGCTCGCCGCCCAGCCGCGGGCGGCCGGCGCCCCGGTCGGATGAGCGGGCGGGCCCCGGGACGGCGACGGCCCCGCCGAGGCGGGGCCGTCGCCGTGCGCCCGGCCCGATCGGTCAGGCGGGGTTCACCTGGCCCGTGATCGGCGACGCGTTGAGCACGTTGTCGAACATCGGCGAGGTCCGCTCGGCGGCGACGCGGATCTCCTCGAGCTGCTCGGGGGTGGCGTCGGAGTCGACCCGCACCGTGTAGCTTAGGTTCGTGAAGCCCGGCCGCACGTCGTCGTCCAGGCCGAGGTAGCCGCGCAGGTCGAAGTCGCCGTCGACGTCGATGCGCAGATCGCGGAAGTCGACGCCGCGCTTGGCCGCCTGCGTGACCCAGCCGATCGTCAGGCACGTCCCGACCGACGCGAGGAGCAGCTCCATCGGGTCGACGTGCTCGTCGGTCCCGCCGAGCGGCGCCGGCTCGTCGGTCTGGATGGTGAACGAGCGGGCGACCGTGCGCGCCCGGGCGCCGTCCTCCCAGGTGGTCACCGTCGTCCAGGAGCCGCGCCCGCTGGCGGGGTCCTCGGCCACGGCGGACCGGGTCGCCTCGAGGGCGGAGAGATCGAGCGTGGTGCAGCTACGCGCCATGGGGCCTCCGAAATCCGGGAATCACTCAGATGATTCCGGAGATTACCCGCCGGGCGCCCGCCGGGCCCGCCCGCTGCCTGAACCGGACCATCGCCGGCACGGTGGACCACCGGGGTGCTCGGTTCGGCGTCCAGGCGGCGGACCTCGTGCTCGACGACCTCGGGGCGAGGCCCGGCGAGACGGGGGCGCGATCGGGCGTCCGGCGCCCCGCCGCGCATCCGGCCCGTCGCACGGAACCGGCCGCGAAACGACGAGACCCCGCTCGCGGGCGGGGTCTCGCTCATGCGCCAGACAGGATTCGAACCTGTGACCTTCGGTTTCGTAGACCGACGCTCTATCCGACTGAGCTACTGGCGCGCGACCCGGGAGGTTACCAGGGTCGGCCGCCCCGCCGCGGGGCCGGGACGGGCCCGGCCCGCGGCGCGCGGCGACGGAGAGGGAGGGATTCGAACCCTCGAATCAGGTTGACCCCGATTAACCGCTTAGCAGGCGGTTGCCTTCAGCCACTCGGCCACCTCTCCCGAGGCGGGCCGTATGGTAGCGGCCCGCCCGGCCTGGGGTAGCGTGGGGCGGTGGACGGCCCCCCGGACCTCGGCGGCTTCACGGACGTCGACGCCGCCGCATCGCCCGCCGCGTACGCCGGCTACCTCGACGACGTGCGCGGGCTCGGCGCGGTCGCGCGCTGGAAGGAGCGCTCCTTCGCGCTCCTCGATCCGCGCCCGGGCGCCCGGCTGCTGGACGTGGGGTGCGGCACCGGCGACGACGTGCTGGCCCTGGCGCGGCTGTGCGGCCCGGACGGGTCCGCGCTGGGCGTCGACGCGAGCGCGGCGATGGTGGCCGAGGCCCGCCGGCGCGCCGCCGCCGCGGGCGTGGCCGGCGCCCGGTTCGCGACGGGCGACGCCCAGGCGCTCGACCTGCCCGACGCCGCCGTCGACGGCTGCCGCGCCGAGCGCACGCTGCTCCACCTCGCCGAGCCGGCGCGGGCGGTCGCCGAGATGGCCCGCGTCGTGCGGCCGGCCGGCCGCGTGGTGCTGGTGGAGCCGGACTGGCACACGCTCGTCGTCGACGCCGGCGACGCCGCGACCGGCCACGCGGTCGCCGCGGCCGCGGCGGAGCGGTTCCGGCAGGGCCGCGTGGGCCGCGCCCTGCGGCGGCTGCTGCTCGACGCCGGCCTGGCCGACGTGGAGGTGGCGGCGCGCGCCCTCGTCGCGACCGGCGACGCGGCCCGGGCCGACCGGCTGTTCGACCTCGCCGCCGCGGCGCGGGCCGCGGCCGAGGAGGGCAGGGTCACCGCCGAGGCGGCCGCCGCCTGGCTCGCCGAGGTGCGCCGGGCGGGCGACGCGGGGCGGCTGCTCGTGGCGATGACCTCCTTCATGGCGGCGGGCCGCAGGCCCTGACCGGGGTCAGCCCCGGCCGCGCCCCGCCCGGCCGGCGGCGTTGAGCGCGACCGCGGCGCGGATCAGCTCCGTGAACGCCGCGGCGTCGAGTTCGTCGCCCTCGCCGATGTCGATCGCCCTGCGCACGTTGCCGTCGAGGCTCGCGTTGAAGAGCCCCGCCGGGTCGTCGAGCGCCGCGCCCTTCGCGAACGTGAGCTTCACCTTGTCCCGGTACGACTCGCCGGTGCAGACGATCCCGTCGTGCGACCAGGTGGGCGTGCCCCGCCACTTCCACTCCTCCACCACCTCGGGGTCGGCCCGCCTGATCAGCTCGCGCACCCTGCGCAGCGTCTCGCCGCGCCAGTCGCCCAGCTCGGCGATTCGGCGGTCGATGAGCTCGGATGCCGGCGGGTCGCCGGAGGGGCTCGACGGTGCCATGTGCCCTCCTCGGTCGGGGCGTCGTGACGTCGCCCGCCAGGGAACCACATCGCCGCGGCGGCCGTCACCCGGGCGGCGGGCGCGCGGGCCGCGGCTATCGTCCCGGGGGCCGGGCCCGGGAGGGGTGGCAGAGCGGTCGAATGCGGCGGTCTTGAAAACCGTTGTCCGGTGCAGACCGGACCGTGGGTTCGAATCCCACCCCCTCCGCTGCTCCACTCCGATTGCCGCTCTGAGCAGGTCGTTTCTCTACTAGGGAGACCCGGGCCTCCAACCGCATGGGACCGCTCAGAACCGCTGAGGAGAGCGGCGCACTCTCCCATCTCTCTCCCGCAGATCCGCGCCGAGATCACGATGCCCCCGGCGTTCCCGAGGATCCCGCGGCCCGCCGGAGGTACGCGTTCAGCAGCGCGGCGGCCTCGCTCTCGTTGCCCGGCATGAGGTGCCCGTAGCGATCGAAGGTCATCTGGATCGACGCGTGGCCCAGATAGGCCATGAGTCCGCGCGCGTTCACCCCCGCCGCGATGCAGATCGAGGCGAAGGTGTGGCGGCACTCGTGGAGGCCGATGGGGTCGAGGCCGGCTTCGGCCCACGCGCGCCTCGCCCGCTTCAGGACCGACTCGTAGGCGAAGGGGCGAGCAGCGTCCCGCCCGAAGACGAGCCCATCGCGTCGACCGGTCCGCAGCAGGTGCTCGGCCAGATGCGCGCGCAGTTCGTCCACGATCGGGACACGCCGCCGGCCGCTGCGACTCTTGGTCTCGACGACACCCTCCACCGGGTCCCACGAGCGCTCGACGGAGATGATGCCCCGCTCCAGGTCGATGTCGCCGACGCGGAGGGCCTTCATCTCGCCGAGGCGGAGCCCGGCGTAGAGCGCGGTCGCCCAGATCGGACGATCCCGCTCCTGCAGCGCGGCGACGAGCGCGAGCGCCTCGCCGGGCGAGGCGACCCTCTCGCGCGTCCCGCGCACCGCGGGCAGGTCGAGGTGATCGAGCGGGCTGACGGGTACGTCGCCTGAGCGGAGGGCCCGCCGGTAGATGACCCGCAGCGGCAGGATCGCGTTGCGGACGGTCGAGGGGGAGAGGCCGTCGGCGACCATCCGGTCGCACAACCTCTGCACGTCGGCCCGACGGACTGTGGTCAGTCGCATGGCACCGAGGTCCGACAGCACGTGCCCGTCGAGCGAACGACGGTACGCGCGGACGACGCTCGGCTTGTAGGGGTCGCCCGAGCGGTTGCGCACGGACCCGTCGCGCATGCCGGCGATGAGCGCGTCGGCCGCCTCGCGCACGCTGATCGAGCGCCCCGCGGCGAGCGACCCGCGTCGTACGGCGGTCGTGGCCTCGGCGCGCCATGAACGCGCGGCGGCGAGTGTCGGGAAGGACCGCAGGATCTCGCGACCGTCCGCGGGGCTCCACACCCGGGCGCGGTAGGTCGGTCTGCACGAGCAACGCTTGCCGGCGAGCGACTCGCACGCCTTCCGGTGTCGGACCTCGATTCCCTGGGGCGTCACTGGATGCCCCGCTTCTCTGGTGTGCGGGCCCTCGCCGCGCCGCGCTCGTTCACGCCGACCACCTCGCCGCCTCCCGTTCGAGCCACCGCTCGATCTCGGCCACCGGGACGATCAGGCAGCGCCCACGTCGGACGATCCGGAGCTCATCGCGGATATGGCGATCGAAGGTGTCGCGCGAGACGCCCACCGCCGCAGCGGCTTCGTCGAGGGTGAGCCCGAGACGGGGTGGGCCGTTCACGACGCGCAGGCTCGGCCGGGAGTCGGCCATCGTCACTCGACCCCCGCCAGGGCGACGGGATCGCGCCGCATCACGCCAAGGTGAAGGTGGTCGGCGCCGTTCGCGGAGCCGGAGAAGCCGATGAGCTGGCCGAGGGCGACGCGCCCGCCCTCCCGGACGACAATCCCGGAGAGGTGCGCGTAGTAGTACGCGTCGTCCCGTGATTGCACCGTGAGCTGCGCGCCTCCGAAGCGACCCGAGAAGGCCGTCGGATCGCCGCCGATGCGCACGATGACGCCGGCGTCGATCGCATACAGGGGTGAGCCGAACGGCAGGTTGATGTCGACGGCGTGGTCGGACTGCCAGTTGTCCGGCCACGAGGCGTAGGAGTGGGTGCCCTCCCCCGGCCTGCCGCCGAGCGTTCCGATACCGCCGGTCGGCGTCGCCAGGCCGCCGTATCCGATCGTCGCCCCGGCACCCATGGCGCCGCCTTGGGCATCAATCGTGATCGGAAGGGCCGGGTCGCCGCCGAGATCGGAGTAGGTTTGGCCGACGGCGTCGAGCCACGCCGAGTTCAGACCGCCCGGATCGTTGGCCGCCCCGATCGGCGCCCAGATCGGCTGGATCTCGACGAGGGTGTCGCGGCCGCGGCCGACGTAGTTGGTCGCCAGGCCGCGGGCGACCGTGGCGATGTTGTCCTGCCAGGATGCGAAGGGGATGGCCGGTCCCCAGCCGAAGGCGTTGTGGATGCCGGCTCCTGACCCTTGCGTTCCGAGCACCGACTCGTGGCGGGCGATCGCGACGAGAGCGCGGGGGTCGATGCCGTTGCGGAGGCCCTCGGCGACGAACACCGAGCCGAGGCCGATGAGCGGCGAGTCCGGGACCTCGTCGGCCATCCACTCGTTGAGCGCCGCGGCGTCCACCGGCGAGGTCGCCGCCCAGGCGGCGCTCGACCAGCCCCCCGCGAGGGCCAGGAGCGCCAGTAGTGGAAGCGCCACGATGAGCGTCACCACGCCGGCCAGCGCCGCGATGCCGAGGCGAAGGAGGGGCATCCTCGGGGCGACGGCGGTGCTCACGGGCTCTTCCCGGAGCCGCGCTTGGCGCGCGGTCTACGCCGGGCACGAGGTGCCGGCGACTCGTCCTGCCCGCCGGTGGCCGGCGGGGGGACGGGCGGCTCCACCGCCCCGAGCACCTCGACCGTGAGTGCGCGGGGAGGCGGGGCGGCTACGCGACTGGCGCCGAGGGCGGCCGACACCCGCTCGGCCTCCGCGACCACGATCTTGGCGATCGCCGCCGTCTTGGCCCGGGGCAGGGCCGCCTTCCCGCCGCCGACCCCGACCGCGGCGATCACGGCCCCGGTGTGGTCGCGGACGGGCGCACCGACCGAGCGCCGAGGGCCATCCAGCTCACCCTCCTCGAGCGCGTAGCCGCGCTCGGCGATCACGGCGAGCTCTTCGCGAAGGCGCTCGCGATCCGTGATCGTGGTAGGCGTCCAGGCGTCGAGAACGAGCTCCGCGAGCACCGCCTCGCGCGTCGGCTCGGGGAGAAAGGCGAGGATCGCCTTGCCGAGAGCGGTCGCGTGGGCGGGAAAGGCCCGCCCAAGGGCCCGCTCCGGCCCGCGGAACTGCTCGACGTAGATCGCCCGCCCACCCGACAGGACCGCGATCAGTCCCGGCATCCCCGTCGATTCCTTCAACCCCGCAACCACCTGACGCAGGGCCTCCCAGGGGTTCAGGCCGGCGAGCGCCCGCGCCGACAGCTCACCGAGGCGCTTCGGGGCGAGCCGGTACCGCTTGGTGAGCGGGCTCGCCTCGACCAGGCCGGCCTCCACCAAGTGGAGGACGAGCCTGTGGACGTTCGGGGTCTGGGTGCCGATCCGCGCACCCAGCTCGGGCAGCGTCAGCTCCGGTTCGACCTCGAGGACGGCGAGGATCTGGAGGGCCTGCTCCAGCGCGCGGACCCGGTACATCTCGGCAAGCGGCTCCGAGGGCGCCCCAGTCACTGTCCCTCTCCCACGCTCACGCCTTGCGGCGGGGATCCCGCTCCTTGATGTAGCGCGTGGCCGAGTCGGGATCCGAGCGCAGGTACTCCCGGAGGGCGCCCTCGGAGGTGCGCCACTCCTTGCCCTCCTTCCAGGCAGGCAGCCGCTCGGCCATCGCCTCGTGATAGATCGTGTGCAGTTCGACGCGCAGGAAGTCCGCCGCCTCCTGCGCCGAGAGGGCGATGGGCGCCTCGGGCACGGCCGGCTGGTGGAGCGCCGCGGCCGGCGGGGCACCACGAAGGCGTCGCCCCGGCGTCCAACGCGCGGCGACCGCATCGGTCAGAAACCGCCATTCCTTCCCCACCCGGCGCGCGGGAAGGCGACCCGAGCGCGCGGCCCGATGGACGCTGTTGGGGTGCATGCCGAGCCACTCGGCGACCTCGGGCAGCGTCAGGACCTCGCGTGGCGGCGGCGCGCTCATCGGCCGTAGCTTCTCCCAAATCGAGAGCCGTCGCTGGCGCTACGACACGATTTCGAATGTCGATGCTCGTCATCGGTATAGCAATATCGTCCCTGACACACTTGACGTCAAGCGTGGGGAGGGTCGATGATGGACCGGCCCGCCCGTCCCCCTGCCGAGGCCCCCCCGGTGAGCGACGCCCCGACAGACCCAGCCCCCATAGACGACGAGTCGGCGCTCGGGCTCGGCTGGCTCTTCGATGCCCCGGGCCCGGACGAGGAGCAGGGCAACCCTGCGATCTGGCCGACGGGGGCGGTCGACATGCTTCCGCTGCCGGGCTTCGCCCTCGACGAGGACAGCGTCCTCGTGCCCCTGCCGTCGGCGGCGGGCGACGAAGAGCCCGAGCCCGAGCGGCCCGGCCTCGCTGTGGACGCTTCCCGCGCGCCCGGCGGACGGATTCGCCTCGCCCTTCGCTCGCGGGCCGGCGCCGGGGCGGGCGTCCTCGGGAGCATGATCCTCGTCGCGGCAGCGGCGGCCGTGGGGATCGGGCTGCCGAGCGGCGGCGGGGCTGACGGGGGACAGCCGGCGACGTCAGCGCCCAGGGATCGTCCGCCGGCCCTGGCCGTGGATACGAGCTGGACCGCGGATCTCGAGCACGCAGTGAAGGTGAGCCAGCGACGCCAGGAACGTCAGGATGCTGCCCGACGACGGTCCACGGCGCGCCGGGACGATGCGCGAGAGAAGCATCGACAGGAGGCGCCCGCCCGCGCCTCCGCCCCCGCGCCGACGCCGGTGTCGAGCTCGACCGTGCGGGCGGCGAGCCCGACGACGGACCCGTGGGCGGGCGTGCCCGGCGCAGTGCGGGAGTTCGAGCCCGGGCCCTGGAACGACGGAGGGACGACCTCATGAGGCGACCGCTCGCTCTTGGCGGCGTCGGCCTCGCGGCCCTCTGCCTCGCTGGCCCCGCCGCAGGAACCGAGGGAAGCCTCTACCGGCTGGGCCCGGAGACCATCGTGTCGCACGTCGCCCCCGACGGGCAGTGCTCGAGCCAGTTCTCGGGATCAGGTTTCGGGATCACCTGCCCGCCCCATGATCCCGTCTTCGCGGGCACCAAGTGGCAGATCGACATGCGCACGCCCTACGGCGGCACGGCGATCGAGGCGATCACCTTCAGCGCGATTCGCTACCACGAAACCGCGACGTCCATCGCCCTTCAGGTGCTGGCCGACGGGGCGCTCGCCTGGGGCGTGGCCGAGGCGGACCTCCCGCGCTCGCCGGCCGCCCCGAAGGCCTATCTGGTGTCCCGGAGCGGACAGACCCTCTCCCTGCGTCTCTTCCAGACCGAGACGCGTAAGCAGCCGAACAGGGTCTGGGCGATCCTCGACCCGGCCATCCTCGTCCGTGACCTGCAGGCGCCGACCGCCCAGCTCGTCGGTCCGCCGGAGGGTTGGATCCGCGATGCGAGCGCCCGGATCGTGTGGATCGCGAGCGACAACCTCGGCTCGGATGGCATCAGGGGGCAGCGGCTCCTGGTGGATGGCCGGGTCGGCTGGTCGGGCGCACCGGGCGCCGGCACGCACACCGTCGACCTGCCGCTGGGAGACGTCCCCGACGGCAACCACGCGCTGCGGCTCGAGGTGGACGGAGACGGCACCCCGGGCGCCGGCGCTCAGGGCGCGACCCTGCGGGTCGATCGAACCGCCCCCACCGCTCAGGCGACCGTCGCGTACCTCGGCAGCGACCGCGCGCGCATCGGCGTGAGCGTTTCCGATGCGACGAGCGGCATCGTCCGGTGGTCCCTCGCGCCGCCCGAGCCCGGCGCTGCGGCGATCGCCTCCGGCACCGCCGCGGGATCTAGCGCGACCGAGATCGCCCTCGCCGACTACCTCGCGTCCGGGGAGACGACCCGGCTCGTGTTGCGGGCGGAGGACCTGGCGGGGAACGTCCGGACCGTCCTCACGCCGCCGATCACCCGCCAGCCGCCCGGAGTCGTCGCCCTTCCGCCCGCGGGGACGTACGCCGGCCCTGAGCTCGGGGAGCCGGGGCTGATCGAGGCGAGTGGCGTCCCCCTTCCCAACTTCGCCACGATCCAGAGCAAGGGGCTCCGCTCACCGCGGGCGCGCCGGTACGCCCAGTCCGGTGGCCAGCTCGCCCCCATCATCGTCGCGACCTGGAGCCGGCCGATGACCCTCTCCGGGCGCTTCTTCCACCGGAACGGCCGAGGGCTGCGCGGCGCGACCGTCTACCTGCTCGACCCCCTGCGCCGCACCCAGGCGACGACGCTGACCGACCGTCGGGGACGCTTCCACTTCCGCGTCCGGCCCACCGCCCCCGGCATATGGCGGGCCGTCGCGCTCGGGCGCCCCCTCGTGGTGGGGCTCGCCGACGTCGCGGTCCGTCCTCTGGTCCGTGTCCGCGTCCGCGGCCAGCAGCTGCGACCCGGCGAGACGCTCCGAGTGGCCGGCGTGATCCGTCCGCGCGCTCGCGTCGCCGGCAAGACCGTCGAGCTCCAGTGGCGTCGCGGCACCGAATGGCGGCCGCTGGCCTCGACGCGCGCCGACCGCCGCGGCAGGTTCGCCCTCCGCTATCGCGTGAGCGCCGCCGGCGGCGGCTACGCGGTCCGGATGAGGGTGGTCGTCCCCAGGGAGAAGGGCTGGCCGTTCAGTCCCGTCGTCGTGAAACACTTCTCTGTGAGCGTGCTGTGAGTGCCTCCCGCGCGCCGAGCTGAGCCTCGCCCCGAAAAGGCCAGACGACGACGAGAGAATCGGTAGCCGCGGCCTTGAGCCTCCGTGCGCCGAAGCGAGGCGAGACGGCCTCGACGAACCATCGTCCGGTCATGGCCCAAGACCGCGGGGCCGTTCCACGCCGTGCGTGTCGAGCCAGCCCACAGCGGCGGCTCGAGAGCGATGGCGGCCGCTTTCCCTTACCGCGCCGGGAGCCGCCGTGTGAGCCCGTGCTCGGGCGGTCACGGCCCCGTGCGGCGCAGACGACGTCGGCACGATCGACCCAAGGGGCTGAGATTGCGTGGGGTGGCCGGGCACGCGTCGAGCACCGACCGTCGCGGCAGCGGGGACGATCACGGTAATCACGGTCGAGGGTGCGGAGATGCCGACGACCGCGACGATGATGCTGGAGACAACCGACCGTGATGACCGGAGCGGCGATGACCGACGCGGCTGTGCCCCGCCTCCACGGGAAAACCGGCTAAGCGGCGGTCTAGAGACGGTCAGCGGGCGTCTTCGCGCGGCGCCGGCTCCTGATCCTGCAGATATGTCCAGAGCATTAGAAGGACTCCGCAGACGATCGCCGCGTCGGCGAGGTTGAACGCGGGCCAGGCGCTCATCTCGATGTAGTCGGTGACCTCGCCTCGGACCACGCGGTCGAAGAGGTTGCTCGTGCTGCCGCCGAGAAGCAGCCCTCCTGCCAGCGCAGCGAGGAGGCCACCCCGGGCGAGCAGGCCGAGGGCGAAGACGAGCGCTGGCAGCAGGATGGCCGTCGCTACGCCGACGAGCCGCCCGGATCCCGCGAAGAGGCCGAATGCGATGCCGTCGTTGCTGCTGTGCCCGATGGCCAGAGCAGCCCCCGACACCCAGTCCTGGCCGCGATCGATCGCCTGCCGGACCGACCACTTGACGACTTGGTCGACGGCGAGCGCCATGACGGCGAGGGCCGTCATCGCCCTCCAACGGCTTCGGGCGGTCCGGCGTCGCCGCCGCCACGCCGAGCGCGCGACGGCCTGCTGGAGGGGGAGTCGGCTCCCGCTCGCAGATGCGGGGTCGGAGGGTCCCGCCGGCCTCGGTGGGGTCACGCCGGGGACGCCGCCGGCGTCACCGCGTCGGGGGAACGGGCCGCGCGGAGCCCGTTGGCGACGGCGAGGAGCTCGGACACCTCGTGCACGAGGACTGCGACGACGACGGTCAGCAGCCCGACCACGGCGCTCGGGATCAGAAGCGTGAGGAGGGCGATGCTGAAGACGAGGTTCTGGCGCGAGATCCGCTGGCTGCGCCGCCCGATGGCAAGTGCTTCGGGGAGCTTCTTCAGATCGTCGGCCATGAGGGCGATGTCGGCCGCCTCGATGGCGGCGTCGGTGGCTCCCGTGCCGAGGGCGATCCCGAGGTCCGCGCGCGCGAGGGCGGGTGCGTCGTTGATGCCGTCGCCGACCATCGCGACGGTGCCGTACGCGGCGCGGACTCGCTCAATCTCATCGACCTTCTGCTCCGGCAGGAGCTCTGCGCGCACGTCGTCGATCCCGAGGCCCCTGGCGATCGCCTCCGCGGTGCGCCGGTTGTCCCCCGTCAGCATCACGAGATTCGTCAGCCCGAGCCGGCGCAGCGCCCCGAGCGCCTCGCGCGCCTCCGGGCGTGGCTCATCGCGCATGGCGACGACCGCGACGGCCTCGCTCGCAGCGCCGACCAACACCACCGTCTTGCCCTCCTGCTCGAGCCGCTCGACCTCAGCTGGGGGCGCCGCCTGCGGAGCCAGCCGGGCGAGCAGGCGAGGGCTACCGACCCAGACCTCGTCCCCATTCAGCCTCGCCGTCGCCCCGTGACCGACAACCGCCTCGAAGTCCTCGACGGCTGGGGGGTCGATGCCCTCGCCGCGGACGTAGGCGAGTATCGCCCGCGCCAGCGGGTGCTCCGAGCGGGCCTCCACGGCGGCCGCCACCCGGAGCGCCTCCTCGCGGGAGGCCCCATCGAGGGTGACGAAGTCGGTCACCTGCGGGTGCCCCCGGGTGAGGGTCCCGGTCTTGTCGAAGCAGACCGCCTGGAGCCGGCCGAGGGTCTCGAGCTGCGCGCCGCCCTTGATCAGAATGCCGCTCCGCCCCGCCCTGCTGATCGCCGCGGCGACCGCCACCGGCACGGACATGACGAGCGCGCACGGCGCGCCGGCGACCAAAAGCGTCACCCCGCGCAGCGCCCACTCAGACCAGTCGCCTCCGAGCAGCGGAGGCACGACCGCCACCAGCAGCGCGGCACCCAGCACCGCCGGGCTGTAGCGATCGCTGAAACGATCGACGAAGCGCTGGGCCCGTGACTTCTGAGCTTGGGCCTCTTCCACCAGGTGGACGATCCGGGAGAGGCTGTTGTCGGCGAAGGCGCGGGTCGCCTCCACCTCGATCGCGCTTGGGCCGTTCACGGTGCCGGCGAAGACGTCCGCGCCGGGCCCCTTGTCGACGGGGACCGCCTCCCCGGTCACCGGCGCCTCGTTCAGCGTCGTCCGCCCAGAGCGGATAACGCCGTCCGTTGGAAGCGACTCGCCGGGGCGGACCACGAAGACGTCACCCGGGCGCAGGTCCTCCGCCGGGATCGTCTCCTCGCGCCCGTCGCGCAGCACGCGGGCCTGCCTGGGGGCGAGCTCCAGCAGGTCGCGGATCGCCGACCGGGTGCGGGCGAAGGTCAGCTCCTCCACCGCCTCCGCGCTCGCGTAGAGCACCACCAAGGCGGCCGCCTCCTCGAAGAGGCCGAACGCCATCGCCCCGGCCGCCGCAGCGAGCATCAACGCCTCGATGCCGATCTCGCGCTCCTCGATGAACTCCTCGACCCCTTCGCGGGCGAAGAAGTAGCCGCCGATGACGATCGCGGCGATGAACAGCGGCAGGGCGATCGCCTGCGAGTCGACCCGCCACTCGATCACGACGCCGGCAATCGTCAGCAGCGCGGCGATCGCGGCGTTCCGAAGCGGCGGAAAGCGATAGACCGCCTCGCGCCAGCCCATCGGGCCCGTCGGCGTCTTGTCGTCGTCGTCGTCGCTCACGCGGCCCTCCGCCGACGCCCGTAGCGCGAGCACGCCTCGACGGCGCCGCCCGCCTGCTCCACTAGGCGGTCGGCGAGGGAGAGCAGCTCGTCCACACCCTCGAGGAGGCGGTAGTGGACCTCGCGGCCGCGGCGCTCACTGGTGACGAGCCCGCACTCGCGCAAGCAGGCGAGATGCGCGGAGGCGTTCGGCTGAGAGAGCCCCGCGTCCCGCGCCAGGTCCGTGGCACGTCGCCCGCCCCGGCGCAACGCCTCGATGATCGCGAGTCGCGATGGGTCGGAGAAGCCGTGGAAGAGGACCGAGCGTGCGGTCAGCTGATCGGGGGGCATGACACAGAAGCATAACCGCTCGCTTATGCTTTACGCGTGGGCGACTCGCGCGGTGGGAGACGCCCTCACCGCTACCGAAGGCGCGGTCACTGGCGCGCCACATGCGACCGTCGGTATCACGGCCACACGACGAGGCCGGCCAAACCGCGCGATGAACGCTGGCGGGGTCGGTCGGCCTCGCGCACCACCCCGAACGCGCCAATCCCGTGGATCTGTGTCGCCCGATTGGGCGGCGCGCGGCTGTGATGCGTCTAGTACGGCGACTCGCTCACTTGACGATACGTCGCACCTTAGCCGATACTCATACGCGGTCTGTTTCAGTTGACGTACGGGGGACGCGGCGGTGGACGTGCTGAGCGGGATGAGGCTTCAGGTGTCTGCCCAGCCGGATCCGGGGGGCTTCCCGGCCAGGACAAGCTGCAGGGACTCGTGAACGGCCTCTACAGCTGGTCGTTGATCCTCGTGCTCGCGGCGCTCGTGGTCGCGGCCATCGCGTGGGCCTGGGGCAGCCACTCGAACCACCATGGGGCGGCCTCGGCCGGCCGTCGCGGCGTCCTGCTGGGCTTCGGCGCCGCACTCCTGGTCGGCATGGCGCCCCAGCTCGTCAACTTCTTCTACAACGTCGGCCGCCGGTAGCCCGTGCCTCCGCACGCGATTACGTCCGCCGCCGATGGAGTCTGAGCGCCGCTCGCGGAGCCGCCTCGCGCTCGCCGGGATGGCGGTGCTCCTGCTCGCCGTCGGCCTCGCGGTCGGCCGCTCGACTGCGGGCCCCGACGGGACCGCGGCTCGTGACCTCGCTCCGGCATCCGTGCCTCCGGCTCCGCCGCCTACGCGCGCTACGGGCACCGGGGAGCGCACCCGCTCGGGCGCGATCGCGGCGGCCGCGTCGGCGATGACGGCGCTCGCGCGCCCCGAGCTGCTCTTCGACCCCACCCGGCGGCGCGCCGTGGCCCGCCAGGTCGCGGATCCCTCCTACGCCGGCGAGCTCGCCGACCTCTTCGACCGGGGCTACGACCACATGGTCCGCGAGCTCGGCGGCTCCGATCCCTCGCAGGTGCTGCTGCGGCTGGTGCCCCTGGGTCATCGGGTCGAGAGCTTCTCGCCCGCGCGGGCGCGGGTTGCCGTGTGGCAGGTGCTCCTGATCGGGGCGCCCGGTGGGCGGGTCGTCGCGTCGTGGTCGACGAGCCGGGCCGATCTGGTCTGGGGGCGGGGAGGGTGGCGGGTCGCGGGGTTCACCTCGGACGAGCCCGGCCCCGGGCCCACGGTGACCAACGCCGCCACCGCGACGCCGCCCGAGGTGTTCGTCGCCCGGCTCGACGGCCTGGCGCCTTTCACGCGATGAGCCGGACCGTCGCCGCGGCGCTGGTCGCCGCCCTCGCGGCGCTCGTGCTCCTCGCGCCCCCGCCCCAGCGTGCCGAGGCGATCCCGACCCCCTGCGACGTTCCCCTCATCGATCAGGGCTGCAGCGCCGTCGGGGATGTCGTCGGCGCGGTGGCGGGCGCCGGGGCGGATGCGGCCGGGCAGGCGATCCTCGGAACCCTCACCGGATGGGTCGGCGACGGCGCCTCCTGGCTCCTCAAGCAGGTGGCGAAGGCGATCGACGACACGACCCGCGTCGATCTGGGCGCGCCCTGGTTCGCCGAGCACTACGGCTTCATGTTCGGGGTGGGGGCGATTCTGCTGCTGCCGCTCCTCTTACTTAGTGTGCTCCAGGCCCTCCTTCGCCAGGACGCGGGCCTCCTGGCGCGCGCCGCATTCCTCCATCTGCCGGCGGCGATGCTGCTGACGGGACTGGCGATCGCGGTCACCCAGACGGCCCTCGCCGTCACCGACGCCCTGTCCGCTGAGCTCACGGCCGGAATCGCGGAAGACACCGGCTCCCTCGCCCAGGGGCTGTCGGCGGTGAGCCTGCCCGGTGCCGGCATCCCGCTGTTCGCCTCGTTCGTCCTCGCCCTCTTCATGGCGATCGCCGCGGTGTTCGTCTGGATCGAGCTCGTGCTCCGGGCGGCGGCGATCTACATCGCGGTGATGTTCCTGCCGCTCTTCCTCGCGGCGATGATCTGGCCGGCGACCTCAGGCTGGATTCGCCGCCTCGTGCAGCTACTGGTAGCGGCGGTGCTCTCGAAGCTCGTGATCGTCGCGACGCTATCGCTCGGCCTGTCGGCGTTCTCCTCGGGCGACTCGCCGAGCGCCGTTCTGGCGGGGGCGGGGATGTTCATGCTCGCCGCGTTCTCGCCCTTCGTGCTCTTCTCGCTGCTTCCGCTCGTCTCCGACGCCGCCCAACCCCAGCGCGAGTCGCGACACGCGCTCGCTGGCGCGACCGGCGCGACGCTCGCCTGGAACGTCGCCCGCACACGGATGGCCTTCGGTGCCGGCGGCGGCGGCGGGCGGATCGGCCGAGGCGGGCCGGGTCCGGTCGGCCCGCATGGAGGTCCCGGTCGGGGTGGCGGGGGGACGGCGCTCGCGGGGCCGAGCCCTTTGGGACTGGCCGGCGGAGCCGGTGGCGCACGCGTCGCCGGCCGGGCGGGAGCGTCGCCGATGACGGCAGGCCCGGTGCCCGCCGGAACGCCGACGAGCCCGCGGACGGGGGAGCGGCGAGCCGCCTCGACCGCCCCTGACGCGGACTCCCGGCCGAGCGCGACGAGCCGGCACCGTCCGCGCACCCCGCCGCCGGTCCTCCCTCCTCGACCCGCCCGGGGCGGCCATGGAGCGTGAGCCCGAGCGTTACCGCTTCGGCCCGCTCGAGGCGGGAGGCGCTCTGGGAGGACTCACCTGGGCGCAGGTCGCCTGCATCGCCGGCGGCCTGCTCGGCCTGGTCCTCTCCCTGAACGTCGCTCCGGGCCCGGCGGGCGCGCTCATCGGCCTCGCCATGGCGGCGGCGGGCGCGGCGGCCGCGCTCGGCTCCCTCGGCGGGCGGGCGCCAATCGCCTGGGGCACGACCGCGGGAGGCTTCGCGGCTCGACGCGTGACGGGGCGTCTTCGCTACCGCTCCGCCAGCCCCGGCCGCGGGCACCCGCTCGGCGGCACGCCCCTTCCGGAGACCCTCAGCGACGTGCGGATCCTCTCGGCCCCGACGGCGGGGGGCGAGGTCGGGGTCGTGCGCGACGGGCCGACGTGGACGGCCGTGATCGCGGTCGAGCCGGGCGCATTCGCGCTGCTCGATCTCGCCGACAAGGAGCGGCGCGTCGCACGCTGGGGATCGGTGCTGGCCGGCTTCGCCACTCCGGCGAGCCCCGTCTCGCGGCTGCAGTGGATCGAGCGCACGGCCGCTGAACCCCCGGACGCGCTCGGCCGCCACCTGCGCGAGGGCCTCGGCCTCGATCCGGCGGACCCGGCCGTCCACTCCTACCTCGAGCTGATCGCCGACGCGGGCGCCCCGGCACGCCGTCATGAGACCTTTCTCTGCCTACAGGTCGACGGACGCCGTGCGGCGCGCGCGGTGCGACGCGCGGGCGGCGGGGACGCCGGCGGCTGCGCCGTGCTGCTCCGCGAACTCGCCGGGCTGGCCGAGCGGCTGCGCGGCGCGGAGGTGCCGGTGCGCGGACTGCTCTCACCCGGGCAGGTCGCCCGCGCCATCCGCCTCGGCTTCGATCCCGACGCCCGCTCGGCGCTCGACGCCCACCCGGCGGACGGCGCCGGGCGGGAGGGCGTCTCGCCGTCCGCGGCCGGACCGATGGCCGCGGACGAGGCGTGGCGCTCCTACCGCACCGACGGCGCGATCCACGCGACCTACTGGATCGCCGAGTGGCCGCGGGTCGACGTCGGGGCGGACTTCCTGATGCCGCTGATCCTCACGACCACCGCCTGGCGCACGGTCGCCGTCACGATCGAGGCGCTCGATCCCGCCCGAGCCATCCGCCAGGCCGAGAACGCCCGCACCGGGGCGACGTCCGACGAGGAGCTGCGCGCGCGCCTCGGCTTCTCGGCCACGGCGCGTCGCCGGCGCCGTCAGGAGGCCCTGCTCGACGAGGAGGACGAGACGGCCTCCGGGCACGCGGGATGCCGCTTCTCCGGGTACGTCACCGTCTCGGCCCGCTCGGCCGAGGAGCTCGAGGGGGCGCTCGCCGACGTCGAGCACCAGGCCCAGGGCTCGCGCCTGGAGCTGCGGCCCATGTGGGGCGAGCAGGCGATCGCGTTCACGTACACGCTCCCCCTCTGCCGAGGTCTCAGGTGAGGACCCGCGCGCGGCGGCGCGCCCACCGCGCCACCAGCGCCCACCTGCAGGCGGCCTACCCGTTCATGGGCGAGGGCGGCCTCGGCGGACGCGGGGTCTACATCGGCCGCGAGGTCTACTCGGGGGCCGCCTTCTGCTTCGACCCCTTCGTGCTCTACGAGCAGGGGGATTACCAACCCCTCGGCGCTCGTCGCCGGGCAGGTGGGCCTCGGCAAGTCGGCGCTGGTGAAGACCTACCTGGCCCGCCAGGCGGTCTTCGGGCGCCGCTCGGTGGTGATCGATCCAAAGGGCGAGTACGGGCCCCTCGCCGAGTGGTTCGGCGCCCGCCCGATCCGCCTCGCGCCCGGCGGGCGTGTGCGCCTCAACCCGCTCGACGCCGCCGGCGGCCGCGATGAGCGGGTCGCCCTCCTGGCCGCGCTCGTCTCGGCGTCGCTGCGGCGCGACCTCGGCCCGCAGGAGCACGCGGCCCTCGACGTCGCCTACCGCGCCGCGGCGGCGGCCGGAGAGGCGACGCTTCCGGAGGTCCAGCGGCGTCTCCTTCATCCCGACCCGGAGGCCGCGGCGGCGATCGGCACCGACGAGAGCGGGCTCGCCGCCGAGGGCCGGGCCTGCGCCCTCGAGCTACGCCGTCTTTGCGAGGGCGACCTCGCCGGGATGTTCGACGGCCCCACCTCGGCCGACGTCGACCTCGACACGCCCGTGGTGGTCTTCGACCTGTCGGCGCTCCACGGATCGCCCGCGTTGGGGATCCTGATGGTCTGCGTCGGCGCCTGGCTGTCGGGACGTCTCGCCCGCGACGACGGGATCCGGCGGCTGGTGGTGCTCGACGAGGGCTGGGCGGTGCTCGCCGACCCGGCGACCTCCGCCTTCCTGCAGCGCCTCTCGAAGCTCGCCCGCGCCTACGGCGCCGCCTTCCTGCTCGTCATCCACCGCCTCTCGGACCTGGGCGCCGCCGGTGCGGAGGGATCGCGCGTGGCCCGCATCGCCGAGGGCCTGTTGTCGGACTCGGAGACGCGGGTGATCCTGCGCCAGAGCCCGGCGGACCTCGGCGCCACGCGCGAGCTGGTCGGCCTGTCGGCGACCGAGGCCGAGCACGTGGCCGGGCTGTGGCGGGGCGCCGCGCTCTGGAAGGTCGGCGGGCGCTCGTTCCTCGTCGACCACCGACTCTCGCGCGCCGAGTGGGCGCTGGTCGACACCGACGCCCGCATGCGCGCCCACGCGGCCCCGCCGATCCACGCCCGAGGAGTCCCGGCATGAGCGACGACACCGCTCGCGGCGCATCCGCTCCCGCCCAACCGCGACCCGCCCCGATCGGCGACCCCCTCCTTCCCCGCGCCGAGGAGGCGGAGCTTCCCCGCCGGGCCCGGGCCGCGGCGGAGCTGGTCGCGGGATTCCAGGGGTCCGCGCGGCTCGACAACCGCTTCTGCCTGGCCGTCCGCGATCTCTCCCGCGCCATCGTCGGACTCGAGGGCATGCGGGCGGTGGGCTTCTCCACAGAGATCGCCGCCGACGCCGACCCCCGCGCCTCTCCGAGGTCCTCGGCCAGGTGGAGCGGGCGCTCGAGCGCGCCCGGCCCGAGCTCGAGGCCGAGCGGCGCCAGCGGGCCCAGGAGCGCCGGCCCGCGGCCCGGTCGGGCGCCCGGCGCGCGCCGGGCAGCGCCGGGGCGAGCCGGTGACACCCCCGCCCTCCCGGCCCGTGCCCGAGGATCCCTGGGTGACCCTCGGCCTCGCCGCCGTGGGGGCCGTCATCGTCGCCGGCGGCCTCGTGTGGGGCGTCGGCTGTCTCGCCGGGGCGACCTTCGGTTCCGGGGTCCCCGAGGCGGGGCTCTCGGAGATGCCTGGCGTGCTCGCGCGCCTCCCCGAGCGCCTCGCTGACCCCGGCTCGGCCTGGCCCGCGCCCGACCGGGCGCGACTGCCGGGCCCGGTCGGCTTCTACGGCGCGCTCGCCCTCGCGGCTGCAGCGGCGTCGATCTTGTCCATGGCGGGTGTGTCCCTCGCCCGTCGAGCCGGTCTGGAGCCCGTGCCTCGCCGACAGGCCCAGGGTGCGCGCTGGGCGCGGACGTGCGACCTCCGCGGTCTCATCGTGAGCCGCCCCCAGCCGGGCCGGCTCACGCTGGGGCGGATAGGGGCTGCGCTGGTGGCGACTGAGGCACGAGCGAGCACGCTCGTTGTTGGCCCGAGCCAGTCGGGCAAGACCGCCGGACTGGCGATCCCCGCGATCCTCGAGGCCGCCGATCGGTCGTGGCCGTGTCCGTGAAGCGGGACCTGCTCGACCACACCCTGGCGGCGCGGCGCGCCCGCGGCGAGGTGCTGATCTACGACCCGACCGGCGCGGCGCGACTCGACGACGAGGGGCTCGTCGGATGGGATCCGGTCGCCTCGTGCGCGGAATGGCCCGAGGCCCGCCGGATCGCCCACAACCTGACGAGCGCCCAGGGGGCGGCCGGCGGACGCGACGCGGAGTTCTGGCTGCAGCTGGCGGCCAAGCTGATCGCACCGCTACTCCTCGCCGCCGCCGGCCGCGACGGCGGCTCGATGCGGGACGTGGTCGGCTGGCTCGACTCGGGCGAGCAGACGGCAGTCAGCCGCATCCTCGTGGAGCTCGGCGAGCCGGACGCGCACGCCGCCTTTGTCGCGACCTGCCGCCGGGAGGAGCGGACGCTCTCGTCGGTCTACGCGACCGCCGAGGCCGTGCTCGCCCCCTTCTCCGATCCCGCCGTCCTGCGGAGCACCACCCTGCCGCAGATCGACCCGCATGCGGTCCTCGACGGAGCGAGCACGCTCTATGTGGTCGCCCCCGCCAAGGACCAGGAGCGCCTCGCCCCGCTCTTCGCCGGGCTCATCGAGCAATCGTCGACGCCGCCTACGCCCGGCTGCCGCGGGGCGCCCGTGCGAGCCCTCGCTGCTCCTCGTGCTCGACGAGGCGGCCAACACGGCCCCGATCCGCAACCTGCCTCAGATCGCCGCGACGGCCGCCGGGCAGGCATCCAGGTGGTGAGCGTCTTCCAGGACCTCGCCCAGGCCCGGGGACGCTAACGCGAGGCCGCCGACACGATCCTCGCCAACCACCGGGCCAAGCTCTTCCTGTCGGGCATCAGCGACGCACGCACCCTCGACTACCTCGGCCGGGCGCTCGGCGAGGAGGAGGTCGGACGAGAGCCACACCCGGGGCGAGCACGGATCCGCAAGCCGCACCCGGGGGACGCGCCAGACGCGGCTGGCACCCGCCAACGCCGTGCGGGGGATTCCGCCGGGCGAGGCGATCCTCGTCTACGGGCACCTGCCGCCGGCGCGCCTGGCGCTACGGCCCTGGTACCGCGACCGGGCCCTGCGCCGGGCGGCGAGAACCGCTGAGACGACAGGTTGACCGAGCCACCCCCCGAGGCCGGCCGTCGCCGGGCCGAGGCGCGCCGCGAGGAGGCCCGCGCCCGCTTCGAGGCGGCCTGCGAGGAGCTCCGAAGCTCAGAGGGCTGGCAGCGCTTCGCGAAGGCGCGGGCGCTTCTTCGTGGCTAGTCGCTCACGAACACGCTCCTGATCCTCTCCCAGCGACCCGACGCAACCACCGTCGCCAGCTACCGCCGCTGGATCGCGCTCGGGCGCCAGGTCCGCCGGGGAGAGCAGGCCCTGCGCATCTGGGCGCCCTCGGTGCGGCGCGAGCGGGACGAGGCGACCGGCGAGGAGACCGCCGCGGTCCGCAGGTTCGTGCTGGTGCCGGTGTTCGACATCTCCCAGACCGAGGGGCCACCCCTGCCCGAGCCACCGCCGATCGCGCCGCTGACGGGAGCGTCCCACGCCCGGCTGCTCCCTCACCTCGAGGAGGATGCGGCGCGCGCCGGCTATCGGGTGGAGCGGCACGACGTCCTCCCCGGTCGAGCTCAGGGGTATGTCGACCACCGCCGGCACCTCATCGTTCTCGCGTCGACGCTCCCGCCGAACGGACAGGTCGCCGTCCTCGTCCATGAGCTGGCCCACGTCCACGGCGCGCGCTACGCCGAGCTCGGTCGCGCGGGGGCGGAGGTCGTCGCCGAGACGGCCGCCCACATCGCCTTGGCGGGCGTCGGGCTCGACACGGGCCACCAATCGGTGCCGTACGTCGCCGGATGGGCGGATGCGGCCCCGAAGGAGGTCGCCTCGTACGCCGAGGCGACACACCGCGTCGCTGCGGCGCTGGAGGCGGCGCTCGGGACGGAGCGCGAACGCCAGGAGCTCCCGCTCACGCGGGTCATTGAGGACGCCCATGTCGCCCACGCGCCGCAGATCCCGGACGAGCGTGCCCGGGCTCCCGCGCGCACCCGCTGAGCGACTCTCGCCGCGCGGCCAGCACAGCGCGCCCGCTCGTGGGCGAACTATCGCGAGCACCGCAGCAGGTCATGCTCGGTCTAGCGACCAACCGAGTCAACGGAAATGGGGCAAGACCACAGCGCGTGATGGTGATCATGGGCGACTAGCCGCGTCCATCACCGGCTCCACCGAGCATCATCCATACCATCGCGCCCATCACCGCTATGCAGCCAACGACGAGCAGCAACAGCCAGCCGCCCGCTCCGACAGCCGCCAAGGCGATGATCGCGGCGACGAGGGCGGCGAACACCCACATGCGCTTGGTCGAATGCCTCATCGGCTCCTCGCACCATGCGGCGCGTCCTGCCCGCTGTTCACAACGGCCATGCGCCGTCCGTCCATGTGCGCCCCCCGTCCGAGCTGCTGCGCAGGGCGCCGTGCTCAAGCGCGACGATCAGCCGCTCGGAGGTCGGCGCGGTCATCGCCTCGGGACGGCCGCCGACCCGCCCGGCGCGCGCCCAGGAGGCGCCGCCGTCGCCGCTCACGCTCAGCTCGCCGTCCAGAGACAGCGCGTAGAGGGCGTCCCGCCGCGGCCAGGCGAGCAGGCCGGGCTGCCCCCCGAGCGGCCGCCAGCTGCGCCCGTCGTTGCGCGAAACGATCAGGCCGCCCTCTGACGCGGCGACGATCCGCGATGGGTCGTCCGGGTCGACCACCAGGTCCATGAGCGGCGGCGGCCGACGGACGCGCCACGTCTGGCCGCCGTCGTCGCTGATCATCAGGCGGCCGCCGCTCGCGTCGTAGCCGTGGATGAACGAGCCGGTGGCGCGCAGCGCGTGGAAGTCTGCCTTGCCGAGTAGGGAGATCGGCTCCCAGGAGCGGCCGCGGTCCAGCGATTCGACCAGGCCGAGAAGCGGCGGCAGCCCTTCGCGGAGGTCCGGGTGCCCGGAGCCGAGGAAGCGGTCTGCTCCGGCGACCGTGAAGCCCATCGTGTCCTGGCGGCGGTCGCCGACCCGGGCCGCTTCGTCCGATCCCGACTCCATCCGGAACAGGCCGGTGTGGGTCGCGATGTAGAGCGCCCCGTCGGCCGGGTTTAGCCCCAGGCCGTGCGCGTGTATCGGGTCCGATTCGGCAGCCGGGGCCTCTGCCTCCGTCCCGCCGCCGCACGCGGCCGCCAGCAGCACGAGCACGGCTGTTGCCGCGCCGAGGAGGACTCGAGCGCGCCGGTTCGTCTTCGTCCACAGGCCGACGGCAGTGATCATGACTCGGGACGATGGTCTATCGAGCGGCGCGTTGAAAGGACGAGTCGTTCCACGATTTACGAATCCGTCACAAGCTGGTGGTAGACCGATAGCCAAGACGTACGGGGGGCTGATGCGACGAATCGTGGTGCTCATAGTGGTCGCCATCATCGCGTTCGGTGTCGGTATGATAATCGGAGTCGTGGCGCGCGCCGCACCGGCCGGCCCACAGAACGTCCCGCACATGGACAACGCGTCGGGCGACCGCGCGGGCAGCGCCGGACTCCGCACCCGCTTGGGGTCGCCTCAGCGGTAGGGCCGCCGAGCGGCACCAGGTCGATCAGGCGCGGTCTCGAGGTCAGCGTCGTACGGAGCTCGTGTTCATGGCTCCCGGACGCGCGTGTAGTTGCGTCCGAGCCGGTAGAGGCTCGCCCGTGACCCTCGAGCGACGGTCCGCCCCGCGAGTCCTGCGCAGGCGGGTCACCGAACCGCTTCGCCCGGACTGGCACGCCGGCCCGCCGAAGCCGGTGACCTCATCGGCCTGACGGCCTGCCGCAAGAGGTCGTCGCTTGCGCGCGTCGCGCGCGGCGGCCCGCCGATCGTCTCGTGCTGGACGCATCGCCCGCGCGGATCGTCCTCCGCTCCGGCGACGGCCCATGGGTGTGAGGCGATGCCCGCGATCGCGCACCCGACGCGCTCGTATGCCATCGGCCTCACTTCTCCGGCCGACCGCGGCCGGCCAACACGTCGCGAAGGCGCTCGTAGGTCTCGATGTCGATCTCACCGCGGACGAGTCGCTCGTCGAGCAGGCGCTCAGGGGTCGCAGGCACCGGCCCCTGGTCAGCCGGCGCACCGGCGCCCGACGAGGGGGAGAGCCTCCCCACCGCCAACATGACCAACGCGACCAGGGCGATCCAGAAGAGCGACATGAAGACCCAGTCGCCCACTCCCATTCCATGTCCGTCCAGCATCACTCACACTCCCTTTCGCATCTCGACCGGTGCGGTGAACGCGCGAGGCGCTGCGGGCGGCGTTCCGGCAGCGCCACGTCCGCTCACCGGCCGCCTGTCCCTCCACCGCCGCCGTGGGACATCCCCCCCATCATGAGGGCCATCATCAGCGTGCACGCGATGGCCACGATGATGAACCCGCTGCCGACGACGCCGGTCGCCACGAGCGCGATGGCGATGGCGAGCATCGGCACGCAGCACGCGATCATCATCCAGCGGCCGTGACCGTGGCCGCCGCCGGGCTCGGGCTCTCCGGGAGTGTCCGGATCGTGGTGTTCGTGTCCGTTCATGTCAGCCTCCTCGGCGAGATCGGCGAGCGGCCGAGCCGGTGGTAGAGCGGGCAGTGCCCGAGGGCGCCGGTCACGACGAGATCGAGCCCGGCCGCGATGAGCAGCACCACGAGCGCGACGGCCAGGGCACCGCCCGCGGCCGCAAGGAGCAGGACGCCACCGACGACCCCGGACAGACCGACGACGATCCGGCCGATGCGCTCCGGCGCCGTGATGTTCACCTCGGGTCGTTGCATGTCGACCTCCCGTCGTTGGTGTCTGGCGTCAGACTGACCGTTCTCCTGACACACATCGACCGGCGATCGTGCGAGCCCGCTACGGGAAACCACGATGGCGGGCGGCGTCGTCACGGGTCCGTCACATGCCGGGCGTGTCCCAGCGGAAGCCCGGGTACGCGACGGTGACCCCACGAACGATCGGAGGAGCCACGTGTCCATCGCCGACGTCGCCACCCGGATGCTCGAGACCTATCCACGGGACTTCAACGTGTCGCAGGACGCGCTCGTGCGCTGTATCGAGGCCTGCTACGAGTGCGGACAGGCGTGCACCCAGTGCGCCGACGCCTGCCTCAGCGAGCAGGGCAAGCAGCAGCAGCAGCTCGCGAAGTGCATCCGCCTCAACCTCGACTGCGCGGACGTGTGCATCACCACCGGGCGCATCGTGAGCCGCCAGACCGAGTACGACGCGAACCTCACGCGCGCTGCCCTCGATGCGTGCATCGCCGCGTGCCGCAGCTGCGGCGACAAGTGCGAGGCCCACGGGGAGCATATGGAGCACTGCGCCGTCTGCGCGCAGCACTGCCGCGCCTGCGAGGAGGCGTGCCGGAACCTGCTCGAAGCAATGCGCTGAGCGCTCGGGCCAGGAGCTCGGCGCCACGCCGCCGCGCTCCTGGCTGCATGCCAGCGCCGAGAGGTCAGGTTCTGGCGGCGACCGCCGTCCGACCGGCCGACGCCGGAGGGGACGGAAGATCGTCGTCCGCTCGTAGCCGGCCGAAGGCCCGCAGGCGCAGGCTGTTCGAGACGACGAACACGCTGGAGAGCCCCATCGCGGCGCCCGCGACCAGCGGGTTGAGGTAGCCCGCAGCGGCGAGCGGCAGGGCGGCCACGTTGTAGGCGAAGGCCCAGAACAGGTTGCCCTTGATGGTTCGGAGCGTGCGTCGCGATAGCCGGATCGCGTCCGCCGCGGCTCGCAGGTCGCCCGAGATGAGCGTCAGATCCGAGGACTCGATCGCGACATCTGTGCCGGTGCCGATGGCCAAGCCGAGATCCGCCTGTGCCAGCGCGGGGGCGTCGTTCACGCCGTCGCCGACCATCGCCACCACCCGCCCGTCGTCCTGCAGGCGACGGACGACGGTCACCTTGTCCGCGGGGAGCACCTCCGCGATCACCTCGTCGATGCCGACCTCGGCGGCCACCGCCCGCGCGGTGGCCTCGTTGTCGCCCGTCAGCAACACCGGTCGCAGCCCCAGCTCTCGCAGGCGCCGTATCGCCTCGGCGCTCGACGGCTTGATCGTGTCGGCGACGACGAAGAGCGCGCGGGCCTCGCCGTCCCAGGCGGCGGCGACCGCCGTGGCGCCGGCACCCTGCGCGGCGTGGAGGGCCGTCTCGAGCGCCGTCGGCAGGCGGAGGCCCCAGTCGGCGAGCAGCATCGGCCGGCCGACCACGATCGACCGCCCGTCCACGACGCCCTCCACGCCGAGGCCTTCGCGGTTGGTGAAGGACTCCGGCGCCGGCAGCGCGCCAAGCTCTGTGCGAGCCGCGCGGGCGATGGCGCGCGCGATCGGGTGCTCGGAGCCGTCCTCGAGGGCGCCGACCAGCCGCAGCGCCTCCGCACGGTCCCCGCCCGTCGCGACGGCGACGTCGATCACGGCCATCTCGCCGCTGGTGACGGTGCCGGTCTTGTCCAGCACCACCGTGTCGACCCGGCGCGTCGACTCCAGCACCTCGGGCCCCTTGATCAGGATGCCGAGCTGCGCGCCGCGGCCCGTCCCGACCAGCAGCGCGGTCGGCGTGGCGAGCCCGAGCGCGCACGGGCAGGCGATGATCAGCACCGCAACCGCGGCCGTGAACGCGAACGTGGCGCCCGCGCCGTTGGCGAGCCAGAAGCCGAGCGTCCCGGCGGCGAGGGCCATCACGACGGGCACGAACACTGCCGAGATGCGATCGGCGAGACGCTGGACCGCCGCCTTCCCCGACTGCGCCTCGGTGACGAGCCGCGCGATCTGCGCCAGAGCGGTGTCCGACCCCACCCGGGTCGCACGGACCACCAGGCGCCCGCCGGCGTTGATCGTCGCTCCGGCCAGCGGGGCGCCAGGCCCCACCTCTACTGGCACGCTCTCGCCGGTCAGCATCGATGCGTCGACGGCCGAGGCACCCTCCTCGACGACGCCGTCCGTCGCGATCTTCTCGCCGGGGCGCACCAGGAATCGGTCACCGACCGCGAGATCGCCGATCGGTATGCGCCGCTCGCCGCCGTCGTCGTCGAGCAGCGCCACATCCTTCGCGCCGAGCTCGAGCAGCGCTGCGAGCGCGGCGCCCGCCCGCCGCTTCGCCCGGGCCTCGAAGTATCGGCCGGCCAGGATGAAGGTCGTGACGACCGCGGCCACCTCGAGGTAGATGTGATGCGACTCCGCGCCCGGGTCGACGATCAGGTCGAACGCCATCCGCATGTCCGGCTCGCCGGCGCCGAGGAAGAACAGCGCGACCGCCGACCAGCCCAGCGCGGCGAGCGTGCCGACCGAGATGAGCGTGTCCATCGTGGCGGCGCCGTGGCGGAGGTTGATCCAGGCGGCTCGGTGGAACGGCCAGCCGCCCCACAGGACGACCGGCGTCGTCAGCTGGAGCGCGAGCCAGCCCCAGTAGTCGAACTGGAGCGCCGGCACCATGGACAGCACCAGGACCGGCAGCGACAGCACCGCGGACACGACGAGCCGCCGCCTCAGCGCCGCGGTCGGGTCCACGTCCGCCGGCTGCTCGGTGCCCGTGGTGGCGGCGACGGACGGGCGCACGCCGTAGCCCGCCTGCTCGACGGCCTCCACCAGGCGTTCGGGTGGCACCACGCCGGGGTCGAACGCCACCGACGCGGTCTCGGTCGCGTAGTTGACCGACGCCTCCACGCCCTCCAGGCGGTTGAGGCGCTTCTCCACGCGAGCGGCGCACGAGGCGCACGTCATCCCGGTGATCGGGAGCTCGAGGCGCTCGGGGACGCCGCCGGGTGAGCTCACGGAGCGACCTCCAAGGTGTGGCCGACGGTCCGGACGCGGCCGTCGATCTTGAACTGCAGGAAGAGTCGATAGCGGCCGACCGACGGCAGCGTCGCGCCGAACGCCACGCGCCCCGGTCGCGACGCCGGCTCCGGATGGACGTGCAGGAAGGCGAGGTCGCCCTCCCGCAGCGCGACGAGGTGCCCGTCGGCGCCGAGGTACGGCTCGAGACCCGTTGCCGGCACGCCGGCGCGGCTGATCTCGTACGTGAGCTGAGCCTCGGCGCCAGGCGAGAGCCCGCCCGTGATCAGGCGGCCCTCGTATCGGTCCGCACGGACGCGAGCGACCGGCGCAGGCAGCGCGCGTGGACGGAACACGCCGGAGACCAGGACATCCGTTGCGAGCGTCACGTCGCGTCCACCGGCGCGGAAGTCGGCGAATGCGCGGTAGACCCCCGCCTCCGGCAGGGTGAGCCGGACAGTCCAGCGGCCGCCTGTGCCGCGCACGGGATGTACGTGCTGGTAGCCGGTGAGGTCACGACGCACGACGATCAGGTGCATCGCCCGCTCGTGCTGCTGCTCGAAGTCCTCCACGGGACGTCCGTCGCGTCGCAGCACGCGAAAGGTGAGGTCGACCGGCCTGCCGATCGACGGCGAGGCCGGCTCGAGCACCAGCCGATACCCAGCGTCCGCTACGGCCAGGCCCCGGGGTCGCGCAGGCTCCGGCGCAGGCTCCTCGGCGCCGCCGTGCGCCTCTGGGTGGCCGCCGGCCGGGCGCTCGCCGCCATCCGCGCGGAGCGGCTCCAGCGCGCCTCCCGCGACGGCCGCCAGGCCGAACGTGGCCGCGAGGATGGCGACGAACGCCGCGATGCGGGCGGGCGCGGTCACGACTGCAGGGTGTATCCCGCCTCGGTCACCGCCGCCGCGATCGCCTCGTCGGTGATGCCATCGCCCACCACCGCGAGCCGGCCGGTGGACAGATCGACATCGACGTGGGTCACGCCAGGCACGGCGACGACCTCCTCGGTGACCGCCGCGCGGCAGTGTCCGCACGTCATACCCGCGACTGTGTAGATCCGCTCGTTGCTCATCGACATCTTCTCGCTCCTATACAAGGGGGGAGTACTAGCTGGCAGGCTTGCATACCCCGTCCCTGTATGCAAGCCTGGGCGTATGACGACGCAGAGGAAGCCCCATCAGCACGTCCCCGGCTACGCCGCAGCAGGCGGCAAGGACGCCGTGCTCAAGCGCCTGCGCCGCGTCGAAGGGCAGGTACGCGGCATCGCCGGCATGGTCGAGGACGACCGCTATTGCATCGACGTGCTCCAGCAGATCAGCGCCGCCCAGGCAGCGCTCGACAAGGTCGCCCTCGCGCTCGTCGACGACCACACCCGCCACTGCCTGCTCGACGCGGGGCCCGACGACCAGGAGGCGCGACGCGAGGAGCTGATGAAGGCGCTCGTCCGCCTGGTCGGCCGCCGGTAGCCGCGAACGAGCGAGGAGGGATCGTCATGTCCACAGACGGACGGCGGACGACCGCCGTGATCGAAGTGTCGGGGGTGCACTGGGCGACCGAGAAGGCGGTGGCCGAGTCGGTCCTGTCGCGGCGCACCGGCGTCATCTCGGTCGAGGCCAATCCGGTGGCGCAGACTGCCAACGTCGTCTTCGACCCCGACCTGACCTCGGTTGCGGAGCTCGCGGAGTGGGTGCGGGATTGCGGCTACCACTGCGCGGGCCAGTCGGTGCCGGCGCATGTCTGCGATCCCATGGGCGAGCCGACCGCGGTGAACGGCGGCGCGCCGGCGCCTGCTGGGAACGACATGCCGGCGATGGCCCACCACGACCACGCTCGGATCGGGCACGGACACGCCCCCGGGATGGCGCACACGGACGGCGGCCATGCCGGCCGGAGCCCGCAGGAAATCATGGGCCACGGCGGTCATCACGCCGGCATGTCGATGGACGCGATGGTCCGGGACATGCGCAACCGCTTCCTGGTCGCCGCGCTCCTGTCGATCCCCATCCTGCTCTGGTCGCCGATCGGCCGGGATGTCCTCGGCTTCGACGTCGCCGCGCCGTTCGGCTTGCGCGATGACGTGTTCTCGCTGCTGCTGTCGATCCCGGTGGTCTTCTACTCGGCGTGGATCTTCTTCGACGGCGCGTACCGCGCGCTTCGAGCACGCACGCTTGACATGATGGTCCTGGTCGCGGTGGCGGTCGGCGCGGGCTGGCTCTACAGCCTCGGGGTGACTCTCAGCGGGGGCGGTGAGGTGTTCTACGAGGCCGCCACGGTCCTCACGGCCTTCGTCCTGCTGGGGCACTGGTTCGAGATGCGCGCCAGGGGCGGCGCGAACGACGCGATCCGCACGCTGCTCGAGCTGTCGCCGCCCATGGCCCTCGTGATGCGGGACGGCGAGGCGGTCGAGGTGCCGACCGCCGAGGTGGCCGTCGGCGAGCTGCTGCTCATCCGTCCGGGCGCCAAGGTCCCCGTTGACGGACTGGTGGAGGAGGGCGAGTCCGAGATCGACGAGTCGCTCGTCACCGGCGAGAGCCTGCCCGTGGCGAAGGCGCCCGGCGACGAGGTGATCGGCGGGTCCGTCAACACGACGGGGACGCTGCGCGCGCGCGCGACGAAGGTCGGCGCCGACACCGCCCTCGCCCAGATCGTCGCCCTCGTGCAGGAGGCCCAGAACTCGAAGGCGCCCGGTCAACGACTCGCGGACCGGGCCGCCTTCTGGCTCGTCCTGGTCGCGCTCGTGGGCGGGACGGCCACGTTCCTCACCTGGCTGGCTGTCGGCGCGTCGGTGGAGGTCGCGCTGCTCTTCGCGATCACCGTGGTGGTGATCACCTGCCCCGACGCACTCGGCCTCGCGACGCCGACGGCGATCATGGTCGGCGCCGGGCTCGGCGCCAAGCGCGGAGTGCTGTTCAAGAACGCCACGGCCATCGAGACGTCCGCCAGGATCGACACGGTCGTCATGGACAAGACCGGCACCCTGACGAAGGGCGAGCCGGAGGTGACAGACGTCGCCACCGACGGCATCCCAGAGGACGAGCTGCTGGCCCTCGTCGCCGCGGTCGAGCGCGACTCGGAGCACCCGCTCGCCGCCGCGATCGTCCGCCGCGCAGAGGAGCGCGGGGTGCCCGTGCTCGAGGCGAGCGCGTTCCGGAACGTCCCCGGCCACGGCGCGGTCGCCGAGGTCGGCGGCCGCCGCATCGCCGTCGGCAACCGGCGGCTCATGGGACAGGAGGGCGTGGATCTCGGCTCGCTCGCCGGGCGCCGGGACGAGCTCGCCGCCGCCGGACGGACCGCAGTTCTGGTGGCGATCGACGGCCGCGCCGCGGCGGTGATCGCTCTGGCCGACGCGGCCCGTGAGACCGCGGCGGAGGCGGTCGCGGCGCTCCACGAGTCCGGCGTGCGGGTGGTGATGCTGACCGGCGACAATGAGGCCACCGCCCGGCGGATCGCGGACCAGCTCGGCATCGACACCGTGATCGCCGAGGTCCTCCCCGAGGACAAGTCGTCGAAGGTGGCTGAACTCCAGCGCGAGGGGAGGCGCGTCGCCATGGTCGGCGACGGCGTCAACGACGCCCCGGCGCTGGCTCAGGCGGACCTTGGCATCGCGATCGGCGCGGGAACCGACGTCGCCATCGAGACGGCCGACGTCGTGCTGATGCGCTCCGACCCCCTTGACGTCCCCGTCGCCCTGCAGATCGGCCGGGGCACCCTGCGCAAGATGCGCCAGAACCTCGGCTGGGCGATCGGGTACAACGCGATCGCGCTGCCGATCGCCGCGGGTGTCTTCGAGCCGTCACTGGACCTCGTCCTGCGGCCCGAGATCGCCGCACTCTCCATGTCGGGCTCCAGTTTCCTCGTCGCGTTCAACGCCCTGCTACTCAAGCGGCTGCGGCTTCCGCGCGCCGCCGACGAGGCGGAGCCGGCCCGGCACGCCGACCTATCGGAGCGGCCGGTCGAGGCGTGAGGCCCGCGCGGGCTCAACGGCACGGCGGCCCTGTTCCCCCGTTCCCGAGCGTAAGCGGCGGCCCCGCCGTCCGCCCCACCGGCCGTCGATGCAGCCGTGGTCGCTGACCTAGACGCTGTCGATAGGAGTTCGCGACCCGTAGCCCGCAGAGAGGAGCCTCCGGAGATCCGCCTGATGTTGCTCTTGGCCGTCCCCAGCTCGAAACCATGACCCACCCGTGGACTTGGCAGTTCCGCGCACGGGCGGCCGCAGCGACATCCTGGTGGGCGAACAGTCCTTGACGTCAGGCGCGCGACCTGACGAAGCCAGGGGCGGCGGAAGCCGCCGGCTAGGAGTTGTCCTTACTTACTGAGCGCGCGCGGTCATAGCGGGGCTGCCGTCGCTGCTATCCGCTTCCGGGTAACGGCAGAGAAAGCGAGACCTCCTCACGGAGGTTCGTGACCGCCAGCGCGAGGTCGTGCTGGCGCCTGCGGAGAGCGGCGGCGTTGTCCAGCAAACCCACTAGTTCTTCGAGCGCCGTAGCGCTCGCCGGAATCTCCACCGGGAAATCGACGAACAGCTCTTGCCGGAAGCGGTTGCGGCTTTGCTTGGTCGAACCCGTAGACTGCGCATCGACGCGTTCTAGATACTGCGGGCTGTTCAGCGCGTGGACAACGAAACGCGTTAGCAGCTCGCTCGTGTCACGCCTCTCCTCAGGTACAAACGTAGGGAACTCGCTAGACACGTGGGCGCCATCATGTTCGGGCGCCACCACTGCAAACGAACCTCGGTACGCGAAAAGGCGGTTATAGATGAGCTGCCCGGCCCGCACACGGTGCAGATATCGGCCCTTGATGGCGCTCCCGGGCTTCTCCTCGCGCAGGAATGTGCCGCCTCCCCACCAGCGGACGCCAAGGAGCCGGTAGACGGCGTCGCGCTCGACCCGTTCGCGGTCCCGAACCTCGTCGAACAGCTCACCAAGCAGGGTGGTACGCCAATCCACCCGGCTCGCCAGTTCGCTTAGTCTCTTGACGAGCGTGCTGTGCTCCGCCGCGACGTCTCTCAGGGCCTCCTCGACCTCGGCAGCGACGGCGGCGATGTCGCCGCCGGCCCGTCTCACCTCCGGTCGGTAGAACTTGGCATCGAGTCGGTCACCAATGGTGGTCACCCAGCTGTTGGCCCGCGGCTCACTCAGGGTGCCGTCACGCAGGAACGCTTCCCAGTCCAGCAGGATATCCGGCAGCTCGTTGCCGGCAATCGCCGCTCCGTTGGGGGCGTAGCCCGTGTTATTGGCCATGGCCATGAACACTGGGCCCTGGGCGCCGCCGTCGTGCTCTCCCTTCTTCTCAAAGAAAAGAATGCTCGTCTTGGCACGGGCGCCGTAGCCTTGGAACGTCTCGGCGTTGAGGCTCACGACGCCACGGATGCGCGCCCGTGTTCGCAGGTGCTCGCGGACGTATCGCATTGATGCGTTATCGAGAAGCCCATCCGCCACGACCATCGCCACTCGTCCGTCGGCCTTCACAAGGTCAAGCACGCGCTCAATAGCGAGGACCATGCGGTCCTGGGACGCTCTCCCGCCGCCGAGCTCGTAACGTCCGAGTGTGGCGCCAGAGGTCTCCGCTGAACCGAACGGCGGATTCGTCAGACAGACATCGAACTGGTCTTCCGTAATGACGTCCTCGACGTTGGCAAACCCATCATGGCGAAAGACGCCGGCACTGCCGTCGCCGTGGACCATCATGTTCATCTTGCAGGCCTGCGAGGCTCGCTCCAGCCAATCGGTCCCATAGAGGCACCGATTCGACAGCTCCAAACGCCAGCGGGCCTTCTCTTCGTCCGAGAACTCTTGGAGGCGAATCTTCTCTCCGACTACCTCGAACGCGTAGATAAGAAATCCGCCGGTGCCGCAGAACGGGTCAATGATGCGCTCGCCAATGCGCAGGTTCATGGCATCGACCATGAACTCGACCACGTTCCGCGGCGTGAAGTACTGCCCCAGGCCGCCCGTGAAGGTGTCGCTAAGGAAGTACTCGAACGCCTCGCCTTTGACATCGAACGCCGTCAGTGAAAGGTCGAAGTCCTCGAACAGCTCGACGATGCTCCGGATGGTGCGGTCCTGTAGGTCGATGGCGACCTCTGGGGGAAACAGGCCGGCATAGGCTGGGTCGCGTTTGGTCTCTTCAAATATCTGCCGGACGACGTTGATGCCGAGACGGTCGAGGGTGTCGTCGAATACCGCGGTCCGGAACCGGTTGGTGTTCGTGTTCTTCTTTTCCTCGTACAACTTGCAGAAGAGAACCTTCGACATTTCGTCGAAGGCCTTGACCGGGTCGAATCCCTCGTTGTTCCTGATGGCGTTGTGGCAGCGGCCAAGCAATGTCTTGAAGCTCTGAACGTCGTCAATGATGAAGAGCTCGTGGCGAGCCTCGATCCTGAGCGCCTCTTGCAGTTCTCGACTGATGACGAAATCGACAACGTCAGCGGTCAACTGGTCGCGGGTGGGCAGCTCGCTGAGCCGGTTCTTGTTCAGCGTCTGAAAGACCTGAACCTGGTGACCGTTCGTCAATACGACGAGCGGCGCGATGCGCGGCAGGAGGCGAGCGTAGGAGATGGCTTGCTCTCGGGCTCGTCGCGTCAGCGCCTCCGAGGGCGCTTTCGTCTCGCAGAGGACCAACGGCGCCTCATGCTGCGAGGAGGCGTACACCACAGCATCCGCGAAAATGGTCTTCCGCTTCCGACCCTCCTGAACCTCAATCGCCTGCTCAAAGCGGATGGAGGCAGTGTCGTAGCCCCGGGCCTGAAGAAGTGGCACGAGGAACTTGACCCGGACGTCTTCCTCGGTGTTGTACTCAGCAGCCACAGGCAGGTCCGGTAGTCGCCAGGGGTCCTCCCAGCAGGTGGGGCCTCAGGCTACCAACCGGGCCGGTCGGCCTCGGGGCCTTGCTGGCTCGGTTCCCGCTCGCGCGAACGCGCTCCGTCCGACCTCCGCACTGCAGTGAGGTTACGGAACCCTCGTGGTAGCAGGGACTTCCATTGCAGGAACGAGGTGATGGAGATGTCTAGGAATGCCCAGCCGGGTACGGCTGCCGCATCAGCGTCGTCCGCGGCCGGTCGCAGACCGGACGTCAAGCGGGCACTCGGTCAAGCGCGACGCCGCCACCTGTCGGCGCATGGACGTGAAGTCCGACGGCAGGCCCTTCAGCGGCGTGCGTCTGGAGCAGTAGTCCCTGCGCTGGCCCAGCAGTACCGAGGTGGGGCGCCGAGCCGCCGCAGCTCGGCGTGGATCCGCGGCGCGCCGTAGGTGCGGCGGGAGCGCTCGTGTACCTGGTCGATCAGCGCCGACAGCTCATGATGGCGACGGGCATGGGCCGAGTGCGGCCGGCGGGCCCGGTCGTAGCAGCCCGCGCGCGAGCAGCCGGCGGTCCGGCACAGTCGCTTGACGCAGTGGGCGGCGCGGTGGTCCGCGACGAACCGGAAGCGGCTCACCGGGTCGTCTTCCGCGCGAAATAGGCGGCGGCCTCTCGCAGGATCTCGCGCTCGAGCTTCAGCTCGTGGTTCTCCTTGCGCAGCCGCGCAGCTCCTCGCTCGGCTCGACGAGCGCTCCCGGCGCCGCCTCGCGGGCGAATCCCCGCCCGCTCGGCCCGCACCCGGCTGCCGAGCGCCTTCGGCGAGATGCCGAGCTCAGGAAGGAGTCCGAGATGGGGCGCGCCTCGCGGCCGAGCTCAACCGGGTAGTTCGCGAGGCCGTGCGGCTGGTGCTGCAGAACGACCACACCACGGCGGGGGGTTGCGGCCGAGTGGGCCGAATCCCACGTTCAGGTTTACGCGTCCGCCACGGCCACGACGAGGCCGTCGGCCAACTGGCCACCATACCGGGCTTGGCCGGCGCAAGTGACGGGATTCTTCCGCATGACCGGGTATGCCTTCCGCCTCGAGCAACCTGCGTACGAGACGGAGGCAGGCGCCCCGGCCGGTTCCTCGCGGTCGATCGCTAGGCTGCGCCTCAGTCTTGCCTCGTCCGTCACGGCGGACGTGGCGTCAGCATCGAGGTCCTCCATCTTGGCGATGACCTCGACGGACTCCTCGAGCTGGCGGCCGCTCGCTACGGCCTCGACGGCGAGGCGTTGAAGGCGGCGGCTGCTGCGGCGTCGATGCCGAGTGCCGGCCGCTCAATCAGGCGGGTCCACAGTCCTCGTTTCGAAGTCGTGAAGCACGACGCGACTCGCCCTTGATCCAGTCCGGCCGTCCGACATGGTGAGCACGGTGAACGCTCACGCACGGTTGCCGTCGCGGACGACGGGGTCGGATCGCAGCGATGCCGCTTGGCGGCGTTCGCGCCGGCCCGCCGAGCCGGCCGGCGGCCACCGCGCGATCGTGCGCCGAGGTAGCCACGCGCGGCAGCATCGCCGAGGCTAGGGGATCTCGATGCGTGGACACGCCAAGACAGCGGTCGCATCGCCGAACGCACTGAGCGGCATCACGCGGTCACCGTGCGGACCACCCGGTCCGCCGTCATGCTTCGTCGGCATCGCCCCTCCTGGGCGCAACTCCTGATCGCGCCCACTCCGCGAGCGAAAGGTTGGCCATGGATCACGACCAGCGCCCCACAGTAGCCCGTGATACGCCGCAGTCCCTGAGCGGTGAGGAGCTGGACACCATCGACGCGTGGTGGCGGGCGGCGAACTACCTGTCCGTCGGGCAGATCTACCTCATGGACAACCCGCTGCTGCGTGCGCCGCTGATGCCCGAGCACGTCAAGCCGCGACTGCTCGGCCACTGGGGCACGACGCCTGGACTGAACTTCATCTACGCGCATCTCAACCGCGCGATCATGGCGCGCGACCTGGACATGATGTACGTGATGGGGCCCGGTCACGGCGGACCCGGCCCCGTGGCGGCGGCGTGGCTGGAGGGGACCTACAGCGAGGTGTACGCCGACGTCCCACAGGACGAGGGCGGGATGCGCCGGCTGTTCACCCAGTTCTCCTTTCCGGGCGGCATCCCCAGCCACGTCGCCCCGGAGACGCCCGGATCGATCCACGAGGGCGGCGAGCTCGGCTACTCCTTGGCCCACGCCTACGGCGCGGCGTTCGACAACCCCGACCTGATCGTCGCTGCGGTGGTGGGCGATGGCGAAGCCGAGACCGGCCCGCTCGCCGCGAGCTGGCACTCGACGAAGTTCGTCGATCCCCGTCGCGACGGCGCCGTTCTTCCGATCCTGCACCTCAACGGCTACAAGATCGCCAGCCCGACGGTGCTCGCGCGCATAGAAGCCGACGAGCTGGACGGGTTGCTTCGCGGGTTCGGCCACACGCCCCGCTACGTGGAGGGCGACGATCCGGACCAGATGCACCGCGATTTCGCCGCCGCGCTCGACCGCTGCCTGGACGAGATCGCCGACATCCAGCGCCGCGCGCGAGCCGGCGGCGTCAGCGGGCGGCCCCGCTGGCCGATGCTGGTGCTGCGGTCACCGAAGGGCTGGACCGGGCCCGCCGAGGTCGATGGCCACCCGGTCGAGGGCTCCTGGCGATCACACCAGGTGCCGTTCGCCGACGCGCGCGCCGACGAGGGCCACCGCAAGGTGCTGGAGGGGTGGCTGCGCAGCTACCGCCCCGAGGAGCTCTTCGACGAGACGGGCGCCCCCGTGCCGGCCATCCGTGACCTGCACCCAGCCGGCGAGCGGCGCATGAGCGCCAATCCCCACGCGAACGGCGGCCGGGTGCTGCGGGACCTGCGCCTGCCCGACTTCAAGGACCACGCGGTCGCCGTCGAGGCGCCTGGCGCCGGGGCGGTGGAGTCGACGCGGGTGCTCGGCACGTTTCTCCGAGAAGTCATGGCGGAGAACATGACGGCCTTCCGGATGTTCGCCCCGGACGAGAACAACTCGAACCGGCTCGGCGCCGTCCTCGATGTCACGGATCGGACCTGGAACGCCGCAGCCGTCGAGTCGGACGACCACCTCAGCCCCGACGGGCGGGTGATGGAGATCCTGTCCGAGCACCTTTGTCAGGGCTGGCTCGAGGGCTACCTGCTCACCGGCCGGCATGGGCTCTTCTCGAGCTACGAAGCCTTCATCCACATCGTCGACTCGATGTTCAACCAGCACGCCAAGTGGCTGAAGGTGACCAACGACATCGAGTGGCGCCGACCGATTCCGTCGCTCAACTACCTGCTGACCTCGCACGTGTGGCGCCAGGATCACAACGGCTTCTCCCATCAGGACCCCGGGTTCATCGACCACGTCGTCAACAAGAAGGCCGAGGTCATCCGTGTCTACCTGCCGCCGGACGCCAACACGCTGCTGTCGGTGGTCGATCACTGCCTGCGCAGCCGCCAATACGTCAACGTCGTGGTGGCGGGCAAGCAGCCCCAGCTGCAGTACCTCGACATCGACGACGCCGTAGTTCACTGCACGAAGGGCATCGGAATCTGGGAGTGGGCGAGCACGGACGCCGGCGTCGAGCCCGACATCGTCATGGCGTGCGCCGGCGACGTGCCGACGATGGAGACCCTCGCCGCCGCCGAGCTCCTCCGGGGCTGGTTGCCCGACCTGCGCATCCGGATCGTGAACGTCGTCGACCTGATGCGCCTGCAAGACGACCGCGAGCATCCCCATGGCTTGTCCGACCGGGAGTTCGACGCCCTGTTCACCACCGACAGGCCCATCCTATTCGCCTACCACGGCTACCCGTGGCTGATCCACCGCCTCACCTACCGGCGGACCAACCACGCCAACCTGCACGTCCGCGGCTACGTGGAGGAGGGCACCACCACGACGCCCTTCGACATGTGCGTCCTCAACCGCATCGACCGGTTCAACCTCGCCATCGCCGTGCTCGAGAGGTCCCACGCCTGCACGGCCGGGCCGCGCACGCCCGCGAAGCGCTCAAGAACAGGCTCATCGAGCACCGCCAGTTCATCCGCGTCCACGGCGAGGACCTCCCGGAAATCCGGGACTGGCAGTGGACGCCGGCACGAGGTCCCCAGCTGCTCGGGCGGAATGAGCCCCTCGAGGAGCCGGTCTAGGGACGATTCTTCGCGTGCCCCTCCACGGAACTTCGCCACCCGGGCGTCCGGCGCCCGATATGCCGCGTCACGTCGAAACGGTCCGGCCGACCGGCGCCGTTCCGCCGTACGGCGCCGTCATCTTCGACATGGACGGCGTGGTCACTGGCACCGCGGCGACCCATGCGGCGGCTTGGGCCGCCGTGTTCAACGCGGTTCTGGACGACCCACGCGCCCAGGCCGCGTCGCGGACACCCTTCGATCCCCGCGAGGACTACCGGCGTTACATCGACGGCCGCTCGCTCGAGGACGGTGTCGCGGCCTTCCTAGCGGCGCGTGGCGCCCGGATGCCGCTGGGCGAGCCCGCCGATCCTCCCGGCGCCTGGACGGTGCACGGTCTGGCCGCCCGCGAGAACGAGCTGTTCCTCGAGCGGCTCGCCGAGCACGGCGTCCGTGTGTTTTCGGGCACGGTCGACCTCATCCGGCGGCTTCGCGCCGGCGGCGTGCCGGCCGGGCTCGTGACCGCGAGCCGGGACGCCGACCGGTTGCTCTCCGCGGCCGAGGTCCGCGATCTGTTCGACGTAGTGATCGACGGAACCACGGCGGCCGACCTCGGTCTGGCCGGCAAGCCGGTCCCGGCCATGTTCCTCGAGGCGGCACGCCGTCTGGGCGTCGAGCCGTCCCGCGTGGCCGTCATCGAGGACTCGACCTCCGGCGTGACGGCCGCGGATGCCGGCCGGTTCGGGCTCGTGGTCGGCATCGACCGCGACGGTCAGCGCGACGCGCTCGAGGCGGCGGGAGCCGATGTCGTCGTCAACGACGTCGCCCTGCTCGACTTGGGGTTGCTGCGCACCGACCCCTGGGTGCTCGCGTACGCCGGCCTCGATCCCGCCCACGAGGGCCACCGCGAGGCCCTGACGACGGTCGGCAACGGCTACCTCGGGACCCGCGGCGCGGCTCCGGAACGCTTCGCCGACGACGTCCACTACCCCGGCACCTACCTCGCCGGCGTCTACAACCGGCTGACGAGCACGGTGGCCGGCCGCCAGGTCGAGGACGAGCATCTCGTCAACGCGCCCGACTGGCTGTATCTCGATGTGCGGCTCGGTGATGGCGGCTGGTGGTCGAGTGGCGCTCTCGCTCTCGTCGCGGAGCGCCGCGAGCTGGACATGCGCCGCGGCCTCCTGACCCGGACCGGGGTCCTCACCGACGAGGCCGGGCGCCGCCTTCAGCTGACTCAACGGCGACTGGTGTCAATGGACCGCCCGCACGTGGCGGCGCTCGAGACGACGTTGGCCGCCGACGGCTGGACCGGCACCGTCACGGTCCGCTCCGGGGTGGACGCCGGCGTGGCGAACTCGAACGTCGCCGAGTACGCCGCCCTCGCCGATCGACATCTGACCGGCGTCTCCGGCCGGACGGCGGGCCCGGACACGCTGATCGTGGAGGCGGAGACGTCCCAGAGCCGCGTGCGGATCGCCACCGCCGTGCGCACAACGATCAGCGGCGCGACGGACAGGACGATCGCGGAGGAAGATGACCTCCGCTTCGCTCAGGAGTGCAGCGTGAACCTCGCCGACGGCGAGCCGATGGTGGTCGACAAGACGGTCGCCATCGTGACCTCGCGCGACGCAGCGATCGCCGGACCGGCCGCGGGAGCCCTCTCGGCGCTCGGCGACATCGACGGTGGCCTGGCGGCGCTGCTACCGGGGCACGAGCGGGCGTGGAAGCGGCTGTGGGAGCGATTCGGCATCACGCTCGACGCCGAGCACGACGTGCAACTGACGCTCAACCTGCACCTGTACCACCTCCTGACGACGCTCTCGCCTCACACCGCCGGCCTCGACGCCGGCGTGCCCGCCCGCGGGCTCCACGGTGAGGGGTACCGGGGTCACGTCTTCTGGGATGAGCTGTTCGTGCTGCCCGTGGTCGGCGCGCATCTCCCCGAGGTCGCCCGCGCCCTGATCGAATACCGGTGGCGACGGCTGCCGGCCGCCCGGCGTGCGGCGCGCCGCCTGGCGCTGGCAGGAGCCATGTTCCCCTGGCAGAGCGGCAGCGACGGCCGGGAGGAGACACCGGAGCAGCTGTTCAACCTGCGTTCGGAGCGGTGGATGCCCGACAATTCACGACGCCAGCGGCACGTCGGGCTCGCCGTCGCGTACAACGCGTGGCAGCACTTCCAGGCGACCGACGACGTCGCCTGGCTCGCCGAACGGGGCGGTGAGCTGATCATCGAGGTGGCCCGCCTGTTCGCGTCGCTCGCCCGCTACGACAGTGGCGACGGCCGTTTCCATATCGAAGGCGTGATGGGCCCCGACGAGTACCACGATGGCTACCCGGCGACGCCGGGGAGCGGCCTACGAGACAACGCGTACACCAACGTGCTCACCGCCTGGGTCTGCGAGCGCGCCCTCGACACGCTCGCGATGCTCTCCGGTCACGCGGCGGAGGAGTTCGTCGGCCGGCTCGCGATCGCGCCCGCCGAGACGGCGACATGGGACGGCCTCAGCCGACGGCTCGCGGTGCCCATCCACGAGGACGGCGTGATCAGCCAGTTCGAGGGCTACGAACGACTCGAGGAGTTCGACTGGGCCAGCTACCGGACCAGGTACGGGAACATCGGCCGCCTGGATCTCATCCTCGAAGCCGAGGGCGACATGACCAACCGCTACAAGTTGGCGAAGCAGGCGGATGTGCTGATGCTGATCTACCTGCTGGGGCCCGAACAGCTCATGGCTCAACTCGATCGTCTCGGCTATGCAGTCACCCGCAAGGCGCTGCAGCGGACCGTTGACTACTACCTGGCGCGCACAGCACACGGCTCCACACTCAGCCGGGTCGTGCACGCGTCCGTGTTGGCGCGGTTCGACCAATCGCGAGCGTGGGATCTGTTCCGCGATGCGCTCGTGGCCGACCTCGACGACACCCAGGGGGGCACCACCGCTGAGGGCATCCACCTCGGCGCGATGGCCGGAACGATCGACATCGTGACGCGCTCATTCGCAGGCATGACGCTCCACGGCAACCGCATCGGCTTCGCCCCCCGGCTCCCGGACGGCCTGCGCCACGTGCAGTTCCAGATCCACCACCGAGGCCACCGCGTCCGCGTGTCGCTCGACCGCAGCCGGCTCCGGCTCACGGCCGCGCCCAGCGCCACCGCCCTTGAGCTCGAGGCCGGTCTCGCCGGCAGGTGGTGGCTACTTCCCGCCGGCGAGACGCTCGAGCTCCCGCTCTGAGCCGCAGCGCCCCGGAGCCGCCGCCCGTTCGCCTCGGGCGTGGACGACCGAGGCGACGGGCGGGCGTGCCGCGCGGGCGGGCATGCCTGCCCGGGTCACGTCGCCGGCACGGGCTCCGGCCGCGCCGGGGGGGCGTCTTCGATCGGCGCGGGTCGCAGATCGACGCGGCGAAGGAGCTGGGCGTTCAGGGCGACGACGATCGTCGAGACGCTCATCAGGATCGCCGCGACGGCGGGGGGCATCGAGACGCCGGCCCACTCGAGGGCGCCGGCGGCGATCGGGATCGCCACGATGTTGTACCCGGCCGCCCACCACAGGTTCTGGAGGCTCTTGCGGTACGCGGCCGCGGAGAGCCTGATGGCGCTCACCACCGCGCGCGGGTCTGAGCTCCCGAGGATCAGGCCGGCGGACTCGATCGCGACGTCGGTACCGGCGCCGATCGCGATGCCCACATCGGCGCTCGCCAGTGCCGGCGCGTCGTTGACGCCGTCGCCCACCATCGCGACGCTCAGCCCCCGGGCCTGGAGTTCGGCGACCTTGGCGGCCTTGTCCTCCGGCAGCACTTCCGCGAACACCTCGTCCAGGCCCAGGTCGGCGCCGACCGCGTCGGCCACCTGGCGGGCGTCCCCGGTGATCATGACGACCCGGCGCCCCATCGCCTGGAGTTCGGCGACCGCGGCCCGCGCCTCGGGGCGGACCTCGTCCTCGAGCGCGAGCCCCCCGATGATGTCGCGGCCGCGCACGAGGTACAGCACCGCCGCCCCCCGGTCCTTCCAGCCCTGCGACCACGCGTCGAGCTCCGCCGGTTCGTCCAGGGAGCGCTCGCGCAGCAGGGCGGGCCCACCCACGGCATACGGGACGCCGTCGATGTCGGCCTCGACCCCGCGGCCGGTGATCGAGCGGAACTCCGCGGCCGCCGCTACCGGGCCGCGCTCGCGAGCGGCGTCGACGATCGCGCGGGCGAGCGGGTGCTCGCTGTCGGACTCGACACCGCCCGCCAGGCGCAGCACCTCGTCCTCATCGATGCCGGCGCCGGCGACGCCGACGACGAGGTGCTCGCCCTTCGTCAGGGTTCCGGTCTTGTCGAACAGGATGGCGTCCACCGTGCGGCTCTGCTCGAGCGCGAGGCGGTCCTTCACCAGGATGCCGTTGCTCGCCGCGCGCGCCGAGGAGATCGAGGTCGTCAACGGGATCGCCAGGCCGAGCGCGTGGGGGCACGAGATCACGAGCACGGTGACCACCCGCACGACCGCGTCGTCGGCGTCGCCGACCGCCAGCCACACGACGGCGGCGATCACCGCGGCGGCCATGGCGACGTAGAACAGCAGCGCGGCGGCGCGGTCGGCCAGCACCTGGGCGCGGGACTTGGACTCCTGGGCCTGCGCCACCAGCCGCTGGATGCCGGCGAGCGTGGTTTCCTCGCCGATCGCCTCGACGCGCACGCGGATCGCCGAATCGGTCGAGACCGTCCCGGCGACCACCCGGTCGCCGGCCGCCTTGGCGACCGGCTTGGACTCGCCGGTGATCATCGACTCGTCGAGCTCCGCGGCGCCGTCGACGATTTCGCCGTCGGCGGGCACGCGGGCTCCGCTGCGCACCAGGACGACGTCGCCGACGCGGAGCTGGTCGAGGGCGACGGTCTCTACCTCGCCGTCCGGGCCGATCCGCTCGGCCTCGTCGGGCAGCATGGCGGCGAGCGCGGCGAGCGCGTCCTGGGCCTGGCCGAGCGCCTTCATCTCCTGCCAGTGCCCCAGCAGCATGATCGTGACCAGCAGGGCCAGCTCCCACCAGAAGTCGAGGTCGAACAGGTCCAGCGAGGTGGCCATGGAGGCGATGTACGCGACGCTGATCGCCATGGCGATCAGCAGCATCATCCCTGGCTGGCGCTCCTTGGCCTCGCGCCAGCCGCCCTCGAGGAAGGGCCAGCCGCCCCACCAGAAGATCACCGAGCCGAGCACCGGGCCGATCAGGTCGATGCCGGCGAAGTCCCACTCGTAGCCGAACCAGTCCATGACCATGTGGCTGGTGAAGACGACCGGGATGCTGAGCAGCAGGCTCCACCAGAACCTGCGACGGAACATCGCCACGTCATGACCTGCGTGCTTTCCGTGCCCGCCGTGACCGGAGTCGTCGGCACCCTCCGAGCGGCCGTGCCCGCTGCGATCCGCTACGGCCACCCCGCCCGCCTGATGGCGCGCGCCCTCGTGACCCCCGTCCTCTGCATGACCGGCGTGGTGGGCGTCATCGCCTGTCACGGCGTCCTCCTCGGCTCGTTGGCATCGGCAGCGGGATGCGTTCGCGATCGTCACTGTTGACGCTCCTCGAACACTCCGGCCTCTCGCCTGGTTGCGTTCCTGCTGGCCCTCATCCACCGTACCTGTCGGGCTCGGGATCGCTCCATGTGAGTGCCCGAATGAGGGCAATTCAGTCGTTTGTCGCCAGCCGGCGGCCTCGCCCTAGCCGAACTGATTGAAGCGCGCGAGCTCGCGGGTGATCGCGGCCAGCTGCCCGCTCGCCACGAGCACGCCCATCGCCGCGACGCCCGCCCCGGAGGCCGTCGCCATCACCGCGCCGGCCCGGCGCACCCGGCGGAAGACGCCCAGTGACCGGTCGAACGCCAGGCTCGTCGCCAGGAAGGGGACGCCGAGGCCCGCCGAGTACGCGAGCAGCAGGGCGGCGCCGCCTGCGGGGCTCTGCCCGGTACCGGCGAAGGTGAGGATGGCGCCGAGGATCGGCCCGATGCACGGCGTCCAGCCGATCGCGAAGACGACCCCGGTGAGCGCCCCGCCGCCCGCCCGGCCGCCGCGGCCGCGCGCCCATGCGAGCGGCCGCCACTCGCGCTGGGCGAGCCCGAGTCGTGGGCCCAGGAGGATGAGTAGCCCGAGCGCGAGCAGCAGGACGCCGCCGACGATTTCCAGCGTGCGCCGCTCCTCCTTCAGCACCGCGCCCACCCCTCCCACGCCGGCGCCGAGGAGGGTGAAGACGGCGGCGAAGCCGAGGATGAACGCCAGCGTGGGGATCACGACGGCGCGCCGCTCGCCTCCGATGCGGTCGGCCGACACGCCCGACACGAAGGCCAGGTAGCCGGGTACCAACGCGAGCACGCAGGGCGAGAGGAAGGACAGCAGGCCGCCGGCCATCGCCACAGCGAACGCGGTGACGCCGAGCTCGGTCACCGGCTCGGCGGCGAGAGGATCAGGTCGAGCCCGTCGGCAATCTGGTCGGCGTCGATCTCACCGACCCAGTGGGCGCGGACCCGCCCGGCGCGGTCGAGGAAGTACGTCTCGGGAAGACCGGTGAGCCCATAGCGGCGGTACGTGCCCTCGCCCTTGTCGCGCACGTGGGGGTACGTCTGCTTGAACCTCTCAATGAAGTCGCGAGCGTTCCCCGTGAGGTCCTGCACGTCCACCCCGAGAACGACGGCTCCCCTCGCCCGGCCGGCGCGCCAGGCGTCCTCGAGAATCGCCGCCTCGCGTCGGCACGGGTCGCACCACGATGCCCAGAAGTTCAGGATCACCGGACGGCCACGCAGCTCCGACAGGGACAGGTCGTCGCCCTCGCGCTTTCCGAGGGCTTCGCCGTTCGCCAGCACCGGGAGCGTGAACCCGGGGGCCTCCTCGAGCTCTCCCCGGGCGATCGCGCTGTCGATGCTGCGGTCGACGCCTCGGGCGGTCAATCCGAGGACGAGAAGCGCCACAAACGCCGCGACGGCGAGCAAGGCGACCGTGCCGGCGACGTATCGCCGCACTGAGCGGGTACGCCGCTCCCGCTCGTCATCAATCAAGTCGGCCGTCACGGTATCGCGATCCCACCGGAGGCGGAGTCTTGCGGCGGCCCCGCATGCCCCCCGCCCAGAGCCACGTGCTGCCGGCCGGGGCGGCGCGACTCAGTGGCGGCCTCACCCGCCCCCTCGATCGCGACGAGGACGACGCGGGTGCCGCGGGTCGCCTCCACGGTGAGCTGCCAGCCGTCGGCGGTCACGCTGTCGCCGGTCCGCGGCAGCCGCCCGAGCTTCGTGAACACGAGGCCGCCGACCGAGGTGACGGTCTCGTCGACGAGCTCCACGCCGTGGTCGGCGAGGTCCTCGAGCGGGACGTGACCGCGCACCATCAGCCGGCCGTCCGGGCGGTGGTCGACCGCCGGCGCGCGGTCGCGCTCGTCGTCGATCTCGCCGACGATCTCCTCGATCACGTCCTCGATGGTCACGACGCCGGCGAAGTCGCCGTACTCGTCGAGCACGACGGCGAGGGACGCGCGGCGGCTCTGCATCTGGCGCAGCAGGTCGTCGACCGGCTGGGTCTCCGGCACGAACATGGCCGCGCCGCAGAGCTGGGAGACCGGCACCTGCTCGCCGTGCTCCAGCAGGCCGCGGGCGAGCTGGCTCAGGTGCACGACGCCGCGGACGCCGTCGCCGTTCAGCACGGGGAAGCGGCTGTGGCGGGTGGCGAGGGCCTCGGTGAGGGCCGACCGGACGGGCGAGCCCGCGTCGAGGGTCATCACCTCCGGGCGCGGGGTCATGATGTCGCGGGTCAGCGTCTCCTGGAGGCCGAAGACGCCCTCCAGCATGTCCGCCTCCTCCGGCTCGATCGCGCCGCCCTCCTCACTCTGCGCGATCAGGATCTGGAGGTCCTCCGGGGAGGAGGCGAGCTCGCTCTCGGTCGCCGGTTGCACGCCCAGGAGCCGCACGAGGGCGTTGCCGGCGCCGTTCATCAGCACGATGAACGGCGAGAAGACGATCCGGAACCACTCGAGCGGGCGGGAGATGCTGAGGGCCGTCGCCTCGGCGCGCTGGATCGCCACCGACTTCGGCGCGAGCTCGCCGACCACCACGTGCAGCACCGTGATGATGATGAAGGCGAGCACCACGGCCGTCGCGGTCGAGGAGCCCGCGCCGAAGCCGACGGCCTCGAACGCGGGCTTGAAGAGCTGCGCGAACGCCGGCTCGCCCAGCCAGCCGAGGCCCAGGCTGGCGAGCGTGATGCCCAGCTGGCAGGCGGCGAGGTAGCGGTCGATGTGCCGGACCTGCTCGCGCGCGAGCACGGCCCCGCGCCGGCCGGCGTCGGCCAGCTGGTCGAGACGGGTCATCCGCGCGCGGGCGAGCGAGAACTCGGCGGCGACGAAGAAGCCGTTCAGCAGCACCAGGAAGAGCGCTGCGGCGATCTGGACCGCGTTGGTCACCGGCCCGTGGTTCCCTCGGGGATCTGCCGCCCGCCGCAGCGATCCGGCGAGCAACCCGGCGGACGGCGCGTCAACCGGGCTCGGGCCGGATCGTCAGATCGGCCTGCTTACGAGGCGACGCGCAGACGCGCGCCTGCGGCCCAGCCGTTTCCCGCTCCCACCTGATCGCCACGTGGACGCCTGGTTCCATGCGTGCGGACCGTGTCACCCGGCACGCCGCCGTGCAAGCCCGGCGCGGTCGCTCGTCATCAGTTCGTCATCGCTCGCCCTGCATCGCCGCCCTGCCGCACGGCACGCGGCCGGCGAGCGCCCGTGCTAGCCGCCGCGACCGCCGGCGATCGTCATCGTTCCGATACACGGCCGTGATACCCATCAACAATGACACGGGTATGAGGAGGCCTCGGTGACGAATCGCTTCTGGGCGATCTTGGCGGTGGTGGCTGTGGTCGCGATCGCCGGCGGCGTCGGTATCGGCGCGGCCATTTGGGCCGGCGGCGACCACGGAGACGACGCCGCCATGTCCGACATGGACACGGGGATGGACATGGACATGGGGACCGACATGTCCGAGGACGGCGAGTCGGGTCTGGACGAGCGGTCGTTCCTCGAGCAGATGGTGCCGCACCACGAGTCCGCCGTCGCGATGGCGAACATGGCGCTGGAGAAGAGCCAGCGGCCCGAGATCCGCAGGGTCGCGCAGGAGATCGTCTCCGCGCAGGAGCGGGAGATCGCGCAGATGCGCGCGTGGCACCGCGAGTGGTTCGGCGAGGAGCTCACGCCGAGCGAGACGGGACCGCACGCGGCGATGGACATGGGGGACCTTGAGACGGCGACGGGCGCCGAGTTCGATGCCGCGTTCCTCGAGGCGATGATCCCCCACCATGCAAGCGCGATCACCATGGCCGAGCAGGTCCTGCAGGGCTCTCCGCGCGACGAGGTCCGCACGGTCGCGGATGACATCATCAGCGCTCAGGCCGCCGAGATCGGCCAGATGCAGGAGTGGCGCGACGAGTGGTTCCCCGAGGGCTGAGGCCATGACGACACGAGGACCGGCGGCTCCACCCGCGAGCCGCTCGGTGCTCGTGGTCGACGACGAGCCGGGCATCATCGAAGTGGCGTCCGCCTACCTGCGCCGCGACGGCTTCCGCGTCCGGACGGCCATGACCGGTCAGCGGGCCCTGGAGTCCGTCGCCACACAGCCGCCCGACCTGATCGTCCTCGACCTCAAGCTCCCGGACATCCCGGGCGAGGAGGTCTGCGTCCGACTGCGACGCCATACGGCCGTCCCGATCATGATGCTGACCGCGAAGGCGGCGGAGGCCGACCGCCTGCGTGGCCTCGCGCTGGGCGCGGACGACTACCTGGTCAAGCCATTCTCGCCCAGGGAACTCGTCGCGCGCGCGCGGGCGATCCTGCGCCGAGCGCCCGGTTCGGAGCAGCCGCCCATGGATCTGCTCGTGATCGACGGCGGCCGGCTCGAGCTCGACCTTGCGGCCCATGAGGCACGTCTCGCCGGCACTACGGTCCCGCTGACCGCCACCGAGTTCCGCCTGCTGGCCACCCTCGCCCGCCAGCCGCGGCGCGTGTTCTCGCGCTTCGAGCTGCTGCAGACGCTGCAGGGGCCGGACGTCGACGGCTTCGAGCGGACGATCGACGTCCACGTGATGCGCATGCGCAAGAAGCTGGACGAGGCGGTGCCGGGAGCAGCGGAATACGTGACGACCGTCTACGGCGTGGGCTACCGCCTCGACGAGCAGGGATGAGCCGGGCGGCCGGGTTCGGGTTGCGAGCCCGACTCGTCGCGGCGTTCGTCGGGATCGCGGCGCTGACGACGCTCGTCGCAGCGCTGCTGACGAGCTTCGGTCTCCACGAGCGTTTCGACTCGTATCTCGCGCAGCGGACGGACGAGGCGGGCGAGAGCTCCGTCGCGCTCGCGGAGGCTGCGTACGGACGGTCCGGCCGATGGGCGGAGCGAAGCCTCGACCTCCTCGCCCACGAACTCATCCTGACCGGGTACGACTACCGCCTCCTCGCCGGGGCACGCGTGCTCCTCGACACGACCAAGCTGGAGAGCGACGGCGCCACCTTCCGGCGGGTCGCGCGGCTGCCCGTTCGCGGACCGGACGGTTCCGACGTCGCGTCGCTCGAGATGTACGCTCTCGGCCCCCGGGGCAACATGCCGGCCGACGACGCACTTCGGCGTGAGCTCGATCGGGCGCACCTTGTCGCCGCCGGGGTCGCCGGAATCGTGGCGATCATCGCCGGACTTTTCGTGGCAGGGAGACTCTCCCGCCCGCTGCAGCGCCTCTCGGAGGCGGCCCGCGCCCTCGGCAGCGGACGCCGGCCGCCGCCCCTGCCGCCGTCGGGTTCCCGCGAGGTGCGGGAGCTGGGCGAGTCGCTCAGCCATCTCGCCGAGGACCTCGATCGCCAGCAGCGAGCGCGCCGGCAGTTGGCTCAAGACCTCTCTCACGAGTTGCGGACCCCGCTCATGCTGCTGCAGAGCCGCATCGAGGCCATGCAGGACGGCGTAATGCCGTTCGACGAAGCCGGGCTCGCAACGCTTCATATCGAGACGCTCCGCCTCAGCAGGCTGATCGGCCAGATCGAGCGCCTCGCCGAGTCGGAGGCACACCCGCCGACGCTCCATCCTGAGATCGTCTCCCTCGATGCGCTCGCCCGTGAGGCTCACGGCGCGCTCGCCGCCGCCTTCGAGATCCGGGGCCTCGGGCTCGAGCTCGACGTGCCGCCGACGGCCGCCGTCGCCGACCGGGACGCCGTCGTCCAGATCATCACCAACCTCTTGAGCAACGCCCTGAAGTACGCTCCCGACGGCGGCTGCGTCCGGATGTCCACCGGGCGCGAGGCCGATAGGGCTGTCGTGCGAGTTCGCGACGACGGGCCCGGCTTCGCCGCCGACGAAGGCGTCCGGCTCTTCGACCGCTTCTATCGCGGCGCGCACGCCGGCGACCGGAGCGGCGGCGCGGGGCTCGGGCTCACCATCGCCCGAGGGCTGGCGGTTGCACAAGGCGGCGACCTCGGGGTCGAGACGACGGGCGGCGGCTCGTCGTTCGTCCTCTCGCTCCCCGCGCCGGGCGGCCCGCCCGCGGCCGGAGGATCGGCGCGCGACAGGGCACAGGGGCGGGCGGCTACGCGCGCGCCGGGTCGACAGGTGCGCCGATCGCCCGCCGACCAAGCCGATTCCACATGACCTCGAAATCGGATCTCGTCCAGAGCTCGCGCGTACCCCGTAGGACGTTCACGACCCGCAGGCGGCCGTCCCTCGTGACGCCGTTGAGGACGACGGTGTGCTCCCCGAAGTTGACGCGCACGCGCCGCCCGGCCGGCGAGCGCCACTCGCCGTACGGACCGTCGGAGAGCCCGATCCAGACCATCACCGCCGTACCGGACCGCACGCGGGCCACGATCTCCCCCGACGTACGGCCGCTGAGGTCGTCGAGTCGCGCCCCAAGACCCTCCGCGACCCGCATAACGGGAGCCTGGAACACACCGAAGCCGCCCGCCGTGCCGCCACCGTCTGGACGCCCCACGTAGCCCAGCTCGGGATCGCCCCACACCCGCGACGGCCCGTACCCCACGGGGTCGGGTGCGCCGCTCACCGGAAGCGCCGCCTGGAGCTGCAGTTGGGGGGCGCGACGGCCGACGGTGGCGAGTAGGACCTCCAGCGCAGCCGATTCGCAGTTGTTGCGCAGCGCCTGCGCGACGACGGGCGCTGCGACTGTGGAGGCGACCGGCCGCGCAGCGACGCGGATCGAGGACCGGTCACCTCGAGCCCGGACGGCGCGCAGCGCGAGCCGGGTGTCGAGCCGGTAGATCACGGTCGCTCGCCCCGTCCTCACGACCCACCGCCGCGGCACCTTCTCCGCGAGCAGCGCGCGCGCACGTACGAGATCCGGCACGCCATCGCGCATCGCCGAGGTCAGATCGACTCGTTGGGTCCGTTCACGACCGACCAGGATCTCAACCACCGGGCCGCTCGGGGATACGTACGGCGGATCCGAGGCGCTGCTCAGCGCGTCGATGACCCCGCGGACCAGGAACGCCGCCAGGGCGACGAGGGCGACCGCCGCGACGGCGCGTCGGCGCATCGAGCGGCGTCGGCGCACGAGGGCTCTAGGCCGGGCGGCTGCCGCGGACCAGGCCGGCTTCCGCGACCACCGACCGGCCCGACACGTCCGCGAAGCCGGTCTCCTCCAGAAGCTGCGCCCACGCCGACAGCGGCAGCGGGCGCTCGCACGTGCGGGCCATGAACCTCCAGGAGTTCTTCGCGATACGCCACCATCCCCCGGGCCCACGCCGCCCCAGCGCCGCGATCTTCCCGCGGATCACTGCACGGTCATGCGCGCTGCCCCCCCGGCCCAGCATTAGGTCCCCGATGATGAGATGACCGCCCGGACGCAACCAGACGGTGGCCGCGCGGAGGAGCCGGCGCTTGTCGTCGTCCGCGAGGTGGTGCAGGGCGTAATTCGAGACGACCGCGTCCAGCGAGGCCGCGGGAAGACGGAGGTTTTCGAGCGCGTCCACGACGGGGCGGATGTTGGTCAGCGCCTCACGCGCGGCGTTCTCGCGGAGGAGGCGGATCATCGCCGGGCTGACATCGACGGCGATCACCTCGGCACCCGCACGCGCGAGCGGAATCGTGACTTGGCCCGAGCCGCAGCCCATGTCGAGGACACGCATCCCGGGGCGGGCGGCCACCGACGTCACCACCGCATCGATGACGGCCGTCAGGCCGGCGTTCGCCGCAACGCCGTCGTTCCACGAGCGCGCACGGCGCGACCAGCGGCGTCGCTGCCCGGCGGCTCCGGTATGCCGCCGGGTCGAAGCGCGCAGCGGCCCGGCCGCGGTCGGCGTGGCGGGAGGCGGAGCGGGCGGTCGAGTCGTCATGGCGCATTGTCTAGAGCAGGATCGTGACGGGCCTATGACGCCAGGCGTCGAAAAACGGCCGTCCGGGGCGATGACGGGCCTCATACGAGGGAATGGGGGGTAGCGTCCGGACGGTGACGCAGGCCCCCCGGTGGAGCGACGCGCGGACGCGACGACACGTGTGGTCCATGCCGCGTCGGAACGCCCGCGGCGGGCCGCCCGGCCACGCCATGCGAGCCGCCGCACCCACGGCATCAAGGCTCGTCGCCGCCGTGCTCGCGCTCGCCGTCGTCGCGGCGGCGCTGTGGCGGCTGGAGTGGGAGACGCTCGCCTCGCTGGAGAGCGTGCACGCGTGGCTCCTCCTGCTGACCGCAGCGATGCTGCACCTGGCGACGCTTCCGATGAAGGCGGTCGCCTGGAGAAGCACCCTGGCGCCCGCGCTCGGCGACCGCCCGGTGCCCCTCGGCAGCGTGATGACGCCCGTGACGGTCGGCGCGCTGCTCAACACCGTGCTCGTGGGCCGTGTCGGGGAGGCGGCCAGGGTGGCCATGGTCCACGCCCGGCTGACCAGCGACGGCGGGTCCGCGCAGCTGGCGGCGGTGGTCGGCTCCGCGGTGACCGAGACGCTCGTATCCACGGCGGCGTGGGTCATGCTGGTCGCCGGCGTCGGGCTGCTGCTGCCGCTGCCCATCGGCGTCTGGCTCGTCGTCGTCGCCCTCGCAGCGATGTGGCTGCTCGTGCTCGCCGCTGCGTTCCGGTTCCGCACGCGGACAGGGGGCGCGGCACGCGGCTTGGTCGCTCGCGCGGCTCAAACCGTGCGGCGAGTCTGGGCGTCCGTCGCCCTCGGCCACCGCTCGCTCCGCCGGCGGGACGTCCTCGTCCCGCTCCTGGCCGCGAGCTTCGGCGGCTGGATCGCGCAGGGGGGCGGCGTGTACGCCGTCCTGCGGGCGTTCGACATTGCGGGGGGCTGGGAGGCCGCGGCGCTCGTGCTCGTAAGCGTCAGCGTCGCGCAGACGGTCCCGCTGCTGCCGGGGAACGTCGGCGTGTTCCAGGCCGCCGCCGCGCTGCCGCTCGTCGCCTCCTATGGCGTGCCCCCCGCCACGGCGGTGGCTGTCGGTGTAATCCTGCAGCTGGTCCAGTCCGGCCCCGTCGCGCTCGTCGGTGCGCTGACCCTCGCCCGCCAGGGCGAGGACCTCGGGCGCCTCTACGCGGCCGCGCGCAACCTTCGCCGACCGCTCGGTGGAGCCGGATGAGCGCCCTGGCCGTGCGACGGCCGCCGGGGATCCTCTCGTGGCGGCGTGAGGCACTGCTCTTCGTCGCCGCCTACCTCGCGTACTCGCTCGCCCGCGGCGCCACGACCGCTCCCCTCGGGACGGCGGTCGAAAACGCGCGCTCCATCGTCGAGCTGCAGGCGCGGCTCGGGATCGGGATGGAGCAGGCGGTCCAAGAACACCTGCTCGGGCACCCCGTCATGTGGATGCTGAACCAGCTCTACCTGGTCGCCCAGTTCGCGGTCGTGCCGGCCGCGCTCGCATGGGTCTATCGCCGGCGGCCGGCGCTGTACCCACGGCTCCGGACCACCGTGCTCGCGACCTGGGTGATCGCGCTGCCGGTCTATGCCCTCTTCCCGACTGCGCCGCCCCGTCTGGCGGACATGGGGGTGCTCGACACCGTGAGCTCGCAGACGCCGTTCGCGCTCGACTCCCCGCTCGTGACGGCCTTCTACAATCCGGTTGCCGCCGTGCCGAGCCTCCACGCGGGCTTCGCCTTCGCCGTCGGAGCGGCCGTCGCGGCGTCCACGGATCGCGCGTGGATCCGCTTGGCAGGCTTGGCGTGGGGACCGTTGATCGCGCTCGTGGTCATCGCGACGGGCAACCATTTCGTGCTCGACGTCGTGCTCGGCGTCGTTGCTGTGGTCGCGGGATACGCGATGGCGCTGCTCCTGCACCCGGGCCGTGTAGGCGCCGGCGACCGCGCCGTCGCGCCGCGCCCGGAACGTCATACGCCGCCCGCGGCTGCACTCAGGATCGCGCTGATCTGTCCGTACGATTGGGCGCGCCCGGGCGGTGTCCGCACGCACGTCGCCGGCCTCGCGGAGGCCCTCCGTGCGCGCGGCCACTCCGTCGACGTGCTGGCGGCGGGGGCGTCGACCGGGGCGCAGCGCGGCGTGACCCTCCTCGGCGCGGCGGTGCCGGTGCGCGCCAACGGCTCCATCGCGCGCATCGCGCTCGGTCCGGTGACTGCGCGCCGTACGCGCCGGGCTCTCGAGTCGGGCGGCTACGACGTCGTGCACGTCCATGAGCCGCTCGTCCCGGCGGTCTCATCGAGCGTCCTCCGCTGGCGGGGTGCGCCCCTCGTGGCGACCTTCCACATGTACAGCGACACGGCGCTCCACTACCGGCTCCTGGCGCCGTTCTTTCGGTGGCGGCTGCGCCGTCTCACGACGCGCATCGCGGTATCACGGCCGGCGAGCGTCTGCGCGAGCCACGTGTCGCGTATCGACGCCGTGATCCCGAACGGCGTCTGGCCGGGCGCCGAGGAGCCCCCAATCCGAATCGCGCCCGGCGGCGCCGAGCGGCGGATACTCTTCGTCGGGCGCCCCGAACCTCGCAAGGGGCTGCACGTGTTGCTGGCCGCCTTCGGCCGGCTTCCGGAGGGCGTCCGCCTCGACCTGATCGGGGTGGACCGGCACGAGCTTCTGCGCGCGTGCCCGGCCGCAGATGGGGCGGGCCGAATCACCGCTCACGGCCGGCTCCCCGACGGCGAGCGGCGGCTGCTGCTCCGGCGCGCCGACGTGCTCTGCGCGCCCGCACTGCGGGGCGAGAGCTTCGGCATCGTCGTCGCCGAAGCGATGGCTGAGGGCATTCCGGTCGTCGCCTCCGCCATCCCCGGCTACCAGGACGTCTTGACCCCAGGGTGCGGCCGACTCGTACCGCCCGGCGACCCCGATGCGCTCGCGGACGCGCTCGCCGACCTCCTCTCCGACGCGGCGCTGCGTGAACGGCTCGGCGCTGCCGGGCGGACCGCCGCCGCGCCGTTCGCGTGGAACCTCGTGGCCGCCCGAGTCGAGCGCGAGTATCTGCGTGCACTCGCCGACAACCCGGTCGCCGCGGTCCAACGCGTTGCAGGCATCGGCTCACCCGATGCCGCGGTCGCCTTGGGCGAGGATTCGACTGGAGCGGTCCCGACGGAGCGCTGAGCCACCGCATGCGTCGCGGGATCGATGCGCGACGCCGGCTCGAGCGTCGCGATGCGTGCAACCGGGCGGCGATGGTCCGCCGATCAGTTGGCGCTCGCACCCCCGCCGCACGCCCCGGCCTCGAACTTCAGGTACGCCGCCATCGTCCAGCAGACCGCCGGAGCGGCCGCGTTGGCGCCCTGACCGCCCTGCTCAACGACGACGGCCACGACGACGCGCGGCGCGGCCGCGGGCGCGAAACCCACGTACCAGGAGTGGTCGACCCCCGTCTCGTTCTCGGCCGTGCCCGTCTTCCCGGCGACGCGCACGCGATCCGGGAGACCGCCGAACACCGCGGTCGACGTCCCGTCGTGACCGTTCGCGGCCTGGAGCAGGCCGTCGCGCAGCGCCTGGAGCGTCTCCGGCGCCATACCGACCGATCGCTCGCCCCCGGCGGCGCTCAGACGCTGCACGACGCGGCCGGCCGGATCCTTCACGCGGCGGCCGAGCATCGGTGTGACGACGCGCCCGCCGTTCGCAATCGCCGCGTAGGCGACGGCCATCTGCAGCGGCGTCACGAGGAGGTTCCCCTGACCGGTGGACATGTTGATGGAGTCGCCCGGTTTCCACGTGCGGTCGAGTGGGTCCGGACTGTCCTGGAACGCGGTGCGCTTCCATTCCAGGTCGGGCACCACCCCGGCCTCGTCTCCGCCGGGCAGATCGATCCCAGTCGGCCTTCCGAGCCCGAACCGTCGCGCCTCGTCCTGGAGCGCGGCTCGCGGCATGTCGCGGTAGAACCGGTCGCCCAGCTGGTAGAAGAACGTGTCGCTCGAGACCTCGAGGGCTCGTCGCACGTCCACGGCTCCCCAGCTCCGGCTCTCGAAGCCGCGGAACAGCAGCCCGTAGAGCTCCAGCTCGCCGGGCGACGCGAGGATGTCGTCAGGGTGCAGGAAGCCGCGTCGCATCGCGGCGGCAGCGGTGATGACCTTGAACGTGGAGGCCGCGGGGTAGAGCCCGCCCACCGCGCGGTTGAGGAGCGGCCGACGAGGGTCCGACAGCAGGCGCTCGACCCCGCCAGGCCGCCGTCCGGAGAAGACCTCCGGGCGGTACGACGGATAGGAGGCGATCGCGAGCACCTCGCCCGTGCGCGGGTCGAGCGCGACGCCCGCCGCGCCGCCCTCGCTGCCGCTGGCGGCGACGCGCTCCGCGAGCGCCCGGCCGAGCGCCCGTTGGGTCGGCAGGTCGATCGCGAGCTCGAGGGTGTTCCCGCGGCGCGGTGCCGTCACGGAGACGGCACCGCGGCCGCGCGGTTCGCCGAAGGCATCGACCTCCACGACGGTCTCACCCGGCGTGCCGGCGAGGTACTCCTCGTACTGCGCCTCGAGGCCGCTGACCCCCACGGTCTCATCGCCGAGGTACCCCCGCGCCCGGTATTCGTCCAGCGTCTCCGCGGTGATCGGGCCCGTATAGCCGAGGACGTGCGCGAGCGACGTGCCCGCGACGTACTCGCGAGGGTACGTCTCCGCGAGGTCGATGCCCGGGAAGTCACGACGACGCTCCGAGAGATACCGCATCGTCGTGTCGTCGATATCCTCGGCGAGCATGACGGTTGCGAGCGGCGTGCCCGCCTTCGCTCGGATCTCCTTGATGAGGGGCTGCGCCGGAACGCCGAGCGCGCGGGCGAGTCGGCGGACGACCCCCCAACGGCGCCCGTCCTCGAACTCGGCCGCCCGCGCCACAACGCTCATCCCCGTGCGATGAGTGACGAGCGTCCGTCCCTCGCGGTCCACGATCGCGCCGCGTGGCGCCTCCTGACGCACGGTGCGCAGCCGGTTGGCGTCGGCGAGCTCCGCATAGCGCTCCTGGGAGATCACCTGGAGGAACCAGAGCCGCACCAGGAGGACCGCCAGCGCGGCGAAGGCGACCCCGCCGAGCATCGCCACGCGGACCGCGGAGTCGCGCCTCAGGACCGGGCGGGCCGGGCGGCGCGCTCGATCGGGCCGGCGGGTGGAGATCGTCATCGCGCGAACCTCATGCCGGCGACCAGACCTCGGCTCCCGACACGAGAAGGATGGCCCAAACGAGTGGCACGAGCACGAGCTGGTGAACGAGGTAGATGGTGAGCGAGTGCCGCGCGGGTACGGTGAGAGCGCCCGCCCGGGCGCCGGCACCGTCGAGCCGGCCGATGAGCCGGCCGCGGCCGCCTCCCGGATAGAGGAGGCGCCCGAGCGCCACGCCGACCAGCAATGGACCGAGCCACGGGACGAGGGGCCAGTAGTCCACGCTGCTGAAGCCCGCGGGCACAACACCCAGTGGGAGCAGCCAGGCCGAACCTTCTCCCGCTTCGGGGAGGGTGAGCGCCCCGACGAGGACCGCCACGCCGATGGGCGCGTTGAGGAATCCCAAGCGGACCGTCAGGGCGGCCACAACCGTGCCGGCGGCGATCGCGTGGAGGATGCCGAAGCGGACATAACGGTCATCGAACGCCACTGCGGTCGCCCCCGACACGACCACAGCGGCGGCCATGATCACCGCTGCGCGACGCAGATGTCGTCGCAGCCGAGCCAGCGATCCGTCGCCGCGCGCGCGCATGCGGGCGTCCGAAACCGCAAGGGAAGCGCCCGCGACCAGCAGGAAGAGCGACGCCGTCGCCTCGGGGAGCGCCCCCCATCCACCCAGGAAAGGATCCGGGCCGAGGCCGGGCGACAGCATGTCGATGTCGTAGACCGCGTGGTAGGTGACCATCATCGCCAGCGCGATGGTGCGCGCCACATCGATCTCCCAGAAGCGGCCGACCCGGGAGGGCGACGCATTGACGGACTGCCTTCGCGCCGTTGCGCCGAGCGCAGCGCGGGCCGTCACGCTGAGCCGGCGGGCTGCGCGTCCCGGCGGCTTCCGCCACCCGCGATGAGGCGCGTGCTCGCCCAGCCGGCGACCGCGATGACTATGAGCACGAGGCTCGTCCACTGCGCTTGCCTGAGACCGAGCGCCACGACGTCCACGTCGCGGACCCAGAAGAAGACGATCAAGCGGCCGATGCTGTACGCCCCGAGGACGAGCCACAGCGCGTCGCCCGGGCGACGTAGTCGCCGGTGGACGAGCAGCATGGCAACGGAGAGGACCGCAACGAACGCGATCTCGTAGAGTGCCCCGGAGTGGTAGGCGACGCCGGTGTCCGGTACGTGCGCCCGCTCGTCGGTGTAGGTGACACCCCAGGGGAGATCGGTGCGAGGTCCGAAATGCTCGCCGTTCAGTAGGTCCCCCACGCGGCCGATGGCCATGCCGATCGGGAAGGCCAGCGCGAGCACGTCGAGGTTGGGGAGCACCGGTCGCCCGGTGACCCGAAGGTAGATCCCCACAGCGGGCAGCGCGGCGATGACCGTCCCGTAGAACGCAAAGCCCGTCGATGGATCACGCCAGGGCGTGATCAGCCGTGCGGGGTCTTCCTGTGCGAGGTAGTAGAGCCGGGCACCGACGAGCCCCGTGATGGCCGCGGTGATCGCCATACCCATGACGGCGTCGGGGTCGGTCCCTCGGGCGCGCGCCAGCCGGTCCGCGACGCCGATGCCGACCAGGAGCCCGATGGCCGTCATGAGCCCGTGCCAGGCGAGCGTGAGCGGTCCGATGTCGAAGGTCGGCGCCAGGCCGATGGTCATGCGGGTGCGCCCCGCTCGGCGGCCGGGCTGCTCGCGCGCTCGCGGCGCGCGGAGGGCGGCCCGGGCCAGGCGGCGAGCAGGCCGCCGAGGAAGATGATTACGCCGGCCACCCAGATCCACACGACGAGCGGGTTGACGAAGACGGTCACGCGCGCGAGGCCGTCGTCCGTGAGCTGGCTGAGGAACAGGTAGAGGTCCCTCGTCGGGCTCGTGTCGATCGCGACCTTCGAGTTGCGGGTCTCGTCGACCGCGAACGTCTCCACGCCGGGCCGCATGGTGGCCACCCGGTCGCCGCCCTTGAAGACGCCCATCTGGACGCTCACCACCGACGAGTGCTCGTCGGCCGCCCGGGTCGAGCCCTCGTTGACGAACGTGTAGCCGGCCACGTCCGCGCGGTCGCCCTCGCGCAGCGCGACGTCCGTCTCGGTGACGAACCCCTTCGAGCCGGCGAAGCCGATGAAGAGGACGACGATGCCGAGGTGGACGGCGTAGCCGCCGTAGCGGCGCCGGTTGCGGGCGACCATGTTGACGAAGGCCCCGGGCCACGAGACGCCGCCGAGGGCGTGCCGCACGCGCGTGCCGCGCCAGAACTCGCCGGCGATGCAGGCGGCCACGAACACGCCCGCCACGACCGTGCCCGCGGCGACGGGCTCCTGCGGCAGGTCGGTGAAGAGCAGCAGCGGGACCGCGGCGACCGCGGCGACCGCGAGCGGGGTCACGAAGCGCCGGCGCAGCTGGGCGACGGAGGCCTTGCGCCAGGCGACGAGCGGCCCGACGCCGGTCAGCACGAGCAGGGCGACGCCGATCGGCGTCGCGATCTGGTCGTAGTAGCCCTGCCCCACCGTGATCTTCTCGCCGCGGACGGCCTCGGAGAGCACCGGGAAGACCGTGCCCCAGAAGACGGCGAACGCGAGGCCCACCAGCAGCAGGTTGTTGAAGAGGAAGACCGCCTCGCGGGAGACGTAGCTCTCCAGCGTGTGCTGGGAGCGCAGCAGCGGCAGCCGGGTGATCAGCAGGCCGACCGAGCCGACGAGCACCAGCGCGATGAAGGCCAGGAAGAACGGCCCGAGCGTCGACTCGCCGAACGCGTGGACCGAGGAGATGATCCCCGAGCGGGTGAGGAACGTGCCGAACAGGCAGAGGGTGAACGCGAGGATGACGAGCACCATGTTCCAGACCTTCAGCATCCCGCGGCGCTCCTGGACCATCACGGAGTGCAGGAAGGCGGTGGCGACGAGCCACGGCATGAAGGCCGCGTTCTCCACCGGGTCCCAGGCCCAGTAGCCGCCCCAGCCGAGCGTCTCGTAGGCCCACTTGGCGCCGAGCACGATGCCGACGCCGAGGAAGATCCAGGAGAAGATCGTCCAGCGGCGGACGCTGGTGATCCACGCGGTGTCGAGCTTGCGGGTGACGAGCGCGGCCATCGCGAAGGCGAACGGCACGGAGAGGCCCACGAAGCCGAGGTAGAGCAGCGGCGGGTGGGCCTGCATGTACGGGTTCTGCAGCAGCGGGTTGAGCCCGCGGCCCTCGTCGGGCACGACCGCCAGCGTCTCGAACGGGCTCGACACGAACGACAGCAGCCCCAGGAAGAAGACCGCGATCGTCATCAGCACCGCCGTGACGACCGGCATGAGCTCGCGGTTGCGGGAGCGGTTCGTGGCGACGACCAGGGCGGAGAAGCCGCTCAGGATCCACGCCCACAGCAGCAGCGAGCCGGCCTGGCTGCCCCAGAGCGCGGTCACCTTGTACTGCGCGTCGAGGGTGCTCGAGCTGTACTCGGCCACGTTGCGCAGCTCGAAGGAGTCGGTCGCCAGCGCGACCCACATCGTGAGGATCGCGACCGTGGTGAAGCCGAACACCGCGTAGACGCCGCGCTCGGCGCTCTGCTCCCAGGCGCGGTGGCCACGGCGCCGGGAGAGCAGGGACATCACGACGGCGTAGACCGCCACGGCCAGCGCCAGCAGGAGGGCCGCGCGGCCGAGGATCGCCATCACTTCTCCTTCCGGGCTCGTCCCGCCAGCCGTGGGTCGCACGGCAGGCCTCGTCCGGACGCTCTCACACCGCTGTGACGAACCCGTTCAGCCGGTCACAGGCAATCGGCGCACCGAGCCGCGCCGCCCCTCCGGTGGCACGGCACCGGAGGGGCGGATGCTTCGGCATGCCGCCTTACTGCGCCGGAACCGGCACTCGCACCCGCAGGTCGTTCATGGCGTCCACCTGACGGAGCTGACCGGAGTGGATACGGTGCTCGAGCCGGCGCACGAGCCCGTTCTTCGTCGCCGCCATGGCGACATCGGTCATCATGATCGCGGACATGTGGTGCGCGCTGAAGACGTCAAGCCAGTACCGGTCGAACGCCGTGCCCGTGAGCGACTTGAGCGTCGCCATCTGCTGCTCGTTGAAGCGCATGAGCGGCTCCTCCGGCGGCATGGGTTCGAGCCCCCGGGCCGCAGCGACCTTCCGCAAGTAGGGCAGCTCGGCCCGCTGATCCGCCTCGGATTGGGCGGCGACCTCCCGAACGCCCGGCGTGAGCGCCTTCTCCTGGGCCATCCGCGCGAAGGCGATGCCGTCGAGGTGGTGGGGGATCATCATCGCGGCCCACCGGGCGTCAGTGGCGGTCACGGCCGCCCCGTCGCCCTTTGCCCGCCACTCCGCCTTGTCGTCGCCGTGCGCTCCTGACGGCCCGGCGACGGCGATCCCCGCCGCCAGAACGGCGACCAGCACCGCCGCCATGGCCGCTCCGGGCTTGATCGATCTGCTCACGATGTTCCTCCGGTCGCATGTCGTCGGCGCGTCGGGCCGTACCCCCGCGCGCCAGCCGGAAACGCCCGAGCGAGCCCGGCGTAAACAGGACCGTCATACGTACGGGCCCGCGCCGACTTGTGACGACGCGATGACGGGCGGGCCTATAGACGGTTGGCGCGGCGCGCCGCCTTGCGTAGCCTCGCCGGCGTAGTCCGGGCCTGCCCACCCGGCGAGCGAGGAGCCCTCGGCGCCCTGCGGCGCCGCCGGGCGGAGAGGAGTGCCACCACGGAGCGATCGAGTTCCATGCCGAAGTCCGCCCGCGTCGTCCGCCGCTGGCTGACCGCCGTCGCGGTCGTTGCGGCTGTCCCATCGGTGGCGAACGCCGCCGACCGCGCGATCGAGATCCCGCCGGCGCCGAAGTCGTCGCGGCAGGCCGCCGTCCCGATGCACCGGACGGCCCCACCGTCCGCGCAGTCGGCCCTGCGGCTCGGGTCGCGGGGTCCGGGGGTGCGCGACCTCCAGCGCGAGCTTCGTCGCCGGGGGATCCGGGTCGCGGTCGACGGCGCCTTCGGCCCGCTGACCCGGCGCGCCGTCCAGACGCTCCAGCGGCGCCTCGGCCTGCGGGCGAGCGGCGTGGCGGACGCCCGCCTGCTGCGCCGCGTGGGCTTACGCGTACGCGGGGTCGCCTCTGCGCCGCGCGCCGTCATCCGCGCCGGGCGCACGACCGGCCGGCTCAAGGTCTTCCCGGTCCAGGGCGAGTACTCGTACTCCGATACCTGGGGTGCGCCGCGCTCGCAGGGCTCGCACGAGGGCACCGACATCATGGCCGACCGCCACACGCCGCTGGTCGCCGCGGACGACGCCGTCGTCTCGAAGTTGTCGCGCGTCGAGACCGGGCTCGGCGGGATCTACCTCTGGCTCCGACGCTCCGACGGCCTGCAGTACTACTACGCCCATATGCAGACGATCGCGGCGGGCCTCGAGGTCGGGACCTCGGTCAGCGCCGGCCAGGTCGTCGGGACCGTGGGCAACAGCGGCGACGCCCGATACGGCGCGCCCCATCTGCACTTCGAGATCCGCGACGGCTGGACACCGATGAACCCCTACCGCGACCTCGTCGCTGTCGACCCCGACCGCGCCTAGATGAGCCCTGAAGACCCGACGGGGAACGCGACGGACCGGCCCGCGCCAGCAGCGGGGATGGCGGCCTCCGACGGGCGGCGGCGGCGGGTGTGGGTGATCGTCGCGGTCTCAGTGGTGGTCCTCGCCCTGGCCGCCTGGGCGATGACCTCGCTCATCCTCGCCGACAGCGCGGGCGGCTCAGCGGCGATCGAGCAGGCGGAGCGCGCCGCCGCCCCCGGACTCGGTGACCTCGAACGGGGGGCGGCGCGGCGCGGCCAGAGGCTCGACGTTGAATGGAGCGCCGTTCCGAATCCCACCGGGGGTGCTCACATGGTCACCGCCAGGGTCCGCCTACTGCCTTCAGGGCAAGGCGGCACCGCCGGCTTCGTCGTGACGGAGCGCGGTGTCGCGCCACAGGACGCGCTCGCGCGCCGCCTCGTAACCGGCATGACGCGATAGTGACCCGATACGGCAGCAGCCCGCGCTCCCGAGAATCGGCGGACACCGGCGAGGAACGAGTGTCGCCGGGGGCGGGTCCGAGTGGCCCGCGCCGCGTGCGGCCGGTGTCAGCGCGTGATGCGCTGCCGTGGCTCAGAACGCTCAACGGTGGTTGGGGCCGCTGAGGAGGCCTCGGCACCGCGCAACCGCCGCGGCGGTTGCAGCCACCGCGGCAGCGGCCCTCCTCGCGACGCCCCCTCTCGGCGCCCAGTCGCTGGACGAGCAGCTCCAGCGTACGGAGGGCCAGCTGCGGGCCGCGCGTGAACGGGAGCAGGTCCTCACGGCGGACGTCGAACGGTACGGCGCGACGATCCGGAGCCTCCAGGCCCGGCTCGTCCCGCTGCGCGAGCGGTCCGCCAGCCTGGATGCTGAAATGTCCGCGCTGCGAGAGCGGCTCGCGGTGCTCGATGAACGGCTCGCGGTGGAGCGCGCGCGGCTGGCGGAGGCGCGCGCGGAACTGGCAGAGCGCCAGGCTGTGCTGGCACGCCGGCTGCGGGAGATATACGTCCGAGGAACGCCCGATCCCATCCTGGTCCTCATCGAGTCGGGAAGCCTCGCGTCGGCGATCCAGACCGTGGACCTGCTCGAGGGGATCGCTACACGAGATGCCGCGCTCGCCGAGTCGATCTCGCGCTTCGCCGACGAGACGCGCCGCAGGCGGGACCAGATCACCACCACCCGGCAGGAGGTCGCACGTTCGGAGGCCCGCGTTGCGGTCGCTGCCGCCGAGGCGCGCGCGGCCCGCACGGAGATCGAGCAGCGCCGGGCGCTACTGGAGCGGACCCTCACCGGGCGTCGGGCGCTGCTCGGGCGCGCGGCCGGCAGCCGGCGGGAGCTCGAGGAAGAGGCGCGCGGCCTCCAGGCGCGGTCGGCGCGGCTGGCCGCGACCATCCGCGCCGCGCAGGCGCCATCGAGCGGAACCTCCGCCCCGGCCTCCGCCCCGGCCTCCGCCCCGGCCGCCGCACCCTCCACGGCGGCGCCGTCATCGAGCGGGTTCATCTGGCCCGCGCGCGGGACGCTGACGTCCACGTTCGGCCCCCGGTGGGGCCGTATGCACGAGGGCATCGACATCGCCGCCGGATCGGGAGCCCCGATCGTCGCCTCGGCGTCCGGGACGGTGATCGTGGCCGGCTGGAGCGGGGGCTACGGCAACCTCGTCGTCATCGACCACGGGAGCGGTATGAGCACTGCCTACGCGCACAATTCGAGCATCGCCGTCTCGGTGGGCCAGCGCGTCAGCCAGGGCGCGGTGATCGCGGGCATGGGCACGACGGGAAACTCGACGGGCGTCCACTCGCACTTCGAGATCCGTGTGAACGGCGCGGCCGTCGACCCGATGGGGTACCTCTAGTAGGCGCCTTTCAACGGCACGCGCCCGTCACAGCTCTGTCACATTCGCCGGGTACGGTCATCACTTCGCCCCGCCCGCCCCGACGGAGGCCGCTCCATCGCGCGTCCCCGGATCACCCACCTGACGGTTCTCGTCGCCGCGGCGGCACTGGTCTTCGGCCCCGGCATCGCCAGCACGGAACCGGCCGCGATCGAGGCCAAGCGCGCCCAGGTGGCGCAGCTCCAGGCCCAGCTCGACGCATACGGCGTGCAGGTCGAGCTCGCGGCCGAGGCGTACAACGGCGCCCGCTGGCAGCTCGGCCAGGTGAACGCCCGGATCGCGGACAACCAGGCGCAGACCGCCGCCACCACAAAGCGCCTCGCCGCCTCTCGGGCGGCGCTCTCCAAGCGCCTGCGCAGCCTCTATGCCAACCCGGAGCCGAGCCTCATCGAGGTGCTCGTCGCCAGCGGGAGCGTCACCGCGGTGGTCGATCAGCTGGACATGCTCGACCGCGTGGCACAGCAGGACGGGCGGGTGGTGGGCGGCCTGCGCGAGCAGAAGGCCCGTCTCGTGCAGCTGCGCGAGCGGCTCGAGGAGGACCGTCAATCGGCGGCGCAGGCGCTCGAGGGCCGCGAGCGCGAGAAGGCCCGGATCGAGCAGCTGCTCGCGGAGCGCCAGGCCGTCCTCGAGGGCGCCAGCGAGGAGCTCCGCGGACTGATCGCCGCGGAGGAGCGCCGCCGTGCCCGGGAGGCGGCGGTTCAGGCGGCGATCGCGCGCCGCCGCCAGGCGGCGCAGACCACGCCGGCGGGCGAGGTCGAGCGGTCGTCGCCGGCGCCGGCGGCGGCCTCCGAGCCCTCGGAGCCGCCCGTCTCCGCCCCCGCCGCCGCGCCGTCGGGGGAGCCGGAGCGGCCCGCCGCGCCCGCGCCGAGCGGGTCGGGCAACGCCCGCGCCGCGCAGATCGCGATGACCCAGCTGGGTGTCCCGTACGTATGGGGCGGCGCGTCGCCGTCGCAGGGCTTCGACTGCAGCGGCCTCGCCTCGTGGGCGTACGGCCAGATCGGCAAGAGCGTCCCGCACTTCACGGGCGCGATCTGGAGCGCCTTCCCGCGCGTGCCGTCGGGGCAGCTCGCGCCCGGCGACCTGGTCTTCTTCCGCCCCGACCTCGGCCACATGGGCATCTACATCGGCGGCGGCCAGTACGTGAACGCACCCCAGACCGGCGACGTGGTGAAGGTGTCGAGCCTCGCCGGCCGCTCGGACTACCAGGGAGCGGTCAGGCCCTGAGGTCGGAACGCCTCACTCGTGCGATGTGGGGCCCGGGCGCAGTCGGCGCTTCTCGTCAAGCTCGGCGGTGGCCCGCCTGCTCGCGTCGCCGTCCCCACCGGGTCCGCCCGGCGGGCTTGAAGACGGACAGCGCCGTCGCGGCGGTGAGCGCGACAAGCGCCGCCGAGGCGTACACCACGAGCTGCCCTCGGAGCTCGCCGAGATCCGTGGGCGACGCCGACGGCGAGCGGGCGATCTCGGCCGCATCCCTGATCGGGTCGAGATGGAGCACCAGCAGGCCCGTGGCGACCGCCGTGAGAACGAGCTTGGCGAGTACCCAGTGGTGGCGGATCAGCCCCCATGGCGTGCCCAGGGCCTGGAGCACGCCCGTCAGGAGGGCGGCGATCCCCAGCGGCAGCACCGCGAAGCTCGCGAGCGGATCGAGCGAGACGTAGACGGTGCTCACGGTACGCGGGTCGCCGCCGCCGAACCCCAGCGCCGCCAGCACCAGGAAGGCGATCACGGACCCGAGCCAGCCGACCGAGGAGACGACGTGCGCGGTGAGGGTGGTCTTGCGCACGAGCGGCGGCATCGGATTCAGCCGTGTCCGCCGAGGCCGCCGCCGAGCGCGTGGACGATCACGACGATCACGACGACGAGCACCACCAGCGCCCACCAGATCCGCACCCACCGCGGAGGAGGGGCTTGCGGCGTCGCGCGCTCGTCACGGTCGGCGTCGATGGGAGGGCGGGCCATGGACTGCTCCCCTTCGGGGACGGGACGACGCACGCTATCGAGACACAGTGTCTATGACAATGGACGCTCTGTCGTGGCCGAGAGGTACGATGGCGACATGCCGCGCCTGTGGTCCGACTCCATCGCAGCCCACCGGCTGGAGGTCGTCGAGGCGGTGCTCGATGCCACCGGCCGCCTCGTCGCCGAACAGGGGCCGCTGTCGGTCACGATGTCCCAGATCGCGGAGGCCGCCGGCATCGCGCGCGCGACGCTCTACAAGTACTTCCCGAGCCTGGAGGCGGTGCTGACCGCCTGGCACCGGCGGCAGGTGGGGGCGCACCTGGACGAGCTCGAGGCAGTCCGCGCACGCCACGGCTCAGGAGGGGAGGCGCTCGAGGCGCTCCTGGCCACCTATGGGCGGATCGTGCGCGAGAACCCTCCGGGCCGGGTGCCGGTGCTGCACGCCGACGAGCACGTTGCGCGGGCGAGGGCCCACCTGCTGGAGCTCGTGACCGGCGCCGTCGACGACGGCGTCCGCGGCGGCCTACTGCGTGACGATGTTCCCGCCCGGGAGCTGGCCGCCTTCTGCGTCCACGCGATGGCCGGCGCCGCGGAGTTACCGACGGCGGCGGCCGTCAAGCGCCTGCTTCGTCTGACGCTGGAAGCAGTGCGCCGCCGAGCGGGAACACGCCGCGGGCGAACGTCGACTTCTTGAGCCGGATCGCGCAGCGAACACGTGGGCGGTTGCGCCTCGGCGACGGCGTCGTGACCGAAGACGACGATCCGCCTCGCCGGCGCGCGCACGAGGCCGGTGGTCATCCCGATGAGCGTGCTCTTGCCGGAGCCGTTCGGGCCCAGCAGGCCGTAGAAGGCCCCGGCCGGGACGCGCAGGTCGATCCCCCGCAGCGCGATCGTCCCGTCGTCGTAGACCTTCTCGAGCCCGACGACCTCGAGGGCCGCCAGGGCATCAGTCCTCATCGCCCCCCCGGGAAGCCCTGCCCCGGCTCACTGCGTGCCATGGATCACACCCGCTCCTGGGACCCGCTCGACGGCTTCGCGGACGAACCCGCCTCGTCGGGCACGATGGGCGCCGACGACGCCGAGGAGTGCCTACGTTAGCCCGGACGTCGCCCCCCCCCGATGTGACGGGAACATGACGGCGGCCGTCGTCGTCGTAGTAATCCGCACCTCGCGTCAGTGCGCGCGCTGACGAACGGTCCCCGGCTGCGTCCGACCATGACGTCATGGACATGCTTTCGCACCCGATTCCCCCCGCAGCGGTCTCGCCGGAAGACCTTCGACGCCTGCGGGTCATCCGCGGGCTTCGCCGTCGCCTCGCGGCCTGGGTCACCGGTCTGGTCGGTGCCGTCTCCGGAATTGCTCCCCATGTACTGCACCACGTCGGCCCGCTGGCCGGCGCAGCGCTACTGGCCGGTACGGCGGGCACCGCGCTGTTCGGCGGACTCGGGCTGCTGCTCTCGGTACCCTTCCTGCTGCGGCTGAAGAAGCGCTTCGACTCGTGGAGGGCGCCGGCCATCGCGCTGGTCATCTTCGCCGCCGCGTTTCTGGTGTCCAGCCAGGTGATCGGTCCGGCGATCCGCGGTGGCGACACCGCTGGCACACCGATCGAGCAGCCGGCAAGCCCCGCTGCGACGCCGGCCGGGCGGCCCTCGGACGTCCCGGCCGGGGACCACGCGGAGCACCACTAGCGGGGCCCGGATGGGCACCGTGCGCACACCGCCCAGCCGCGCCTCGGCGCCTCTGCTCGGTTCGGTCGAACGGGCCACCCTGCGGCCGCGACGTCTGCTGGAGGAGAGCCGCGGTCATCTGGAAATAGTCGACGCGATCGCCATGGCACAGCGGCTGCTCGACGAGCTCAGAATGCGGCTCGTGCTCGACGAGGTGCGTCGCGCCTTCGACGACGACGGCTCGCCCGCTGATCGGCGCAGGCGCGTCGAGGACGCCTTGGTCATCGTCCGGAGTGCGGTGGGCCGATGACTTCGGGCCTTCACCCTCGGCTGAGGCTCCACTTCGAGGCTGACGCGGAGCACTTCGATCGGGTCGTCGAGGTCCGCGACGGACAGGCATCGAGCCGTCCGCGGCCCCCCGGGTGAGCCGGGTCGCGTCTTCGCGACTGCCCCTCACGGACCCTCCCGAGCCTCGTTGGCCTCACGCGGCCAGGATGTCGTACTTCGCGAGGTCGCGTAACCAGCGCCGCAGCAGCTCGCGGCTGTGCTGCCCCTACTCGGACTCCGCGAAGGCGGACTTCTCCGTCGCGATCGCGCGCGGTCTGTCGTAGCCGCCCGACCCGGGTCGCCCTGGGACAACGGACCGGCATCGAACTAATCGATGACGTGCTCGACCCCGTCGCGGTCGGTCCACATGCCTTCCTCGATCACAACGTCCCGTGGACGGACAACTGTTGGCCGCTGCGGTCCGCTTTCGGGGAAGCGAAGCTCGAGCGTGCCGTTGGCCTCGAGAACGGGGATGTCCAGGCTCCCGAAATAGGTCCACGCACCTCCGGCGTGTCGTCGAAGAAGAGCCCCTCGGACGTCGAAGGCGGTCTCGTCGCCGCCGTTCACCACCTCCACGACGAGGACGCTCGTCGGGGCGTTCCGCTCGAAGAACGGGGCTGCGGGCCGGTCCTGGGCGACCAGCTTGGCCGACTTCACCCGGATCACGGCGCCCCGACGTCTCCGACTCCCGCGCGACTTCACCGCCACCGTTGGGGGCGGTGGCGCAGGGCTGGTGGTCACCGCCGCCTGCCGTGCCTTGGTGCGGAGCCCGCGATCCTCGGTGACGAGGGTGATGGACTTCGCGGGGTACGCCCACTGCAGCTCGAGCACGCTCGCCAAGATCTGGTCGTCGGCGTGTTCCGGGCGAAGCCATGACAGCGACTCGCGGACGTTCGCGTCGACGGCGATCTCCATGAATCGGAGCCGCCCGGCGACCGGCACGCCGGCCGACGTGTCTCCTCGTCGCTCGAACTCGCCGAAGCGACGAAGCAGCCCTTGGGCTTTCCGGCGCACCTCCTCGACCGGATGGTGCTGCTTGTGAGCGGCCAGCTCCCGTACGACCTGGGGGATCAGAACGAGCGTCGCGGGCTGGTCGTTCGCCCACTTCTCCAGCGAAGGATTCCGGTAGAGCGCGTTGGTGTCGGGGATCAGCCAGAGCTCGGACGATCCGGGCTCCAGCTCTGAGCCGAGGACGCGTCGCACGAGAGCGCGCTGCTCGGCGAGCGCCCCAAGGACGTAGCCCGCAGCCTTGTCCAGCTCCCGCGCTCCGGGGCCTTCCGCCGCTTCCGAAAGATCGAGGGGCGATCGCAGCGCCCCGGCACGCTCGCAGAACTCCTCTTCGGTCTCGGGCGCCGCGGCTCGAAGGACGCGCTGACCGAGCTCGAGCCACCGATCGAGGAGGCGTCGCGCGGTCCGCCGAGCCGGTAGCGCGTCGGGACCGAAGACCCACACCCAGGGGTCCGGCGATATGAACACCACCGGGTCGCCGGGGCTGTTCGTGTAGCGGTCCTCGATCGTCGCCCTTGAGAGGACGTGCCGCAGCGCGCGGTCCAGGTCACCCGCGAGCCGCTCGAGTTCCCCGGCGGCGCCGGGCGCTCGATTCCAAGGTGGTGCCGTCATCCGGCACCCATGATGACTCCAGAATACGACGGATCGATCGCAGCCCCGCCCGCCGACGGCTTCGGGTCGTCGCCGTCAATCAGTCTTGCTGGTCCCCGTCCCGATCTCGGGAATCGAGGCGTTGAGGTCCATGATCTTCACATGCGCCGCCGGGCCGGCGGTGAAGTCGGCGATCCGAACCTCCAGCGGACCGAAGTGCTCGACGAAGAACTGGCGCGTCGCGGGGAAGCGGTCAAGCGCCCACGCGGCATTGGATCTGGACCGTCGGAGGAAGTCGATTGGCGCCTGTCCGACGACGAAGAGCTCTGGACGTCGCCCGGATCTGTCCGCAGCCAAGTGCACCAAGTCCTTGAACACTTGCCGCTTTCTCATCGCGTCCGCCCCCGCCCACTGCGAGAGCTTGAACTCAGCCACCCTCAAATTGGTCTCGAGATCGAAGGGGCGAGTGGGGTCGTTGCCCGCGGCGAGGGAGGGTCGGTTCGTGACGACCTCGTCCTCGCCGAGCAGGCGAGGCAGCAAGACGACGATCGCCGCAGCGTGAATGAGGTCGCTCACCCGTCCGAGCTCGCTCCTCGCGATGAGCGCCGATCGAAGCAGGTCGCCGTCGACACCCTTGGCATTCGATGCGGCGGTGACGCCGGCGGCGTCCAGTCCGACCAGTTGATGCTCCAACTCGGCGATGGTGGCGGTCAGCGGGCCGTGGGCGAGGAACGCAGCCAGGCGAGCGACTGCCGAACCGAGCTCCGACTGCTCCATGGGATGATCCTCGCAGACTGAGGTCCGGGTCCTCCACCAGACAGCTCGCGACACTGTCGTGATGCGCGAAACGTGCTGGGGCACAGCTCGTGATCGGACCGGCCTCTTCGCTCGGGCGAGTGCTTAGAGATCCCGACCAAGCCCACGCTCAGGCACGGGCGGCGGGTGCGGCCGGGGCGACTCGGCCAACCGTAGATCCGGATCGGACAACGCTCGTCCTGCACTGACATCCGGCTTCGACCCCGCGGACGGACCGTGGGTGAGTCCTCTGGCCGACTCCGTTTCCTCGATACCGCGATCGCCCGCTGCGACGATGTCGATTGCGAGTCCCTTCGCCTGCGTCCGCGACCACGCGCGCTCAAGGGCGACAGCGAGGGTCTCGGGGTCTGGGTGGATCGCGTAGACCTCGAGATCGATCCGCTGGCGTGAGCCCGCGACGTACGCCCATTCCGTGCCGCCCCTCTCGGGCGTCGCGAGCAGGTAGGTGCGGTCCACGGTCGTGCCCTGGCTGACGTGTCCGGTCATCGCGTATCCACGCTCGGCGTGACGCAGGTAGACGGCGGGAAGGACGACCTCGCGCCCATCGTCGGTCCAGAGCGTGAGCGCCCGCTCGTTCTCGTCGAGTCCGACGACGACGCCGCGGGTGCCGTTGCGCACGTCGAGCCGGTAGTCGTTGCGCCGGCAGAGCAGGCGATCGCCGATCGCCCACTCCCGCCCCTCCGCCACGAGGCGGCGGTCCGACAGCCGTCCGGCGCGGTCGAGCTCGGCCCGGGCCATCTCGTTCAGCAGACGCACCTCGCGTCGGTCGTGGGCGAGGATCACGGCGTCAGCGGGATCCGCAAGCGATGTCTGCGCCCAGGAGCGGATCAGGGCGCGCCGGGCGTCGGCGCCGTCCTCGAACGTCCGCAGGCGGCCGTTTTCCGCGAGGAGCGAGATCGCATCGCCGGCGCGCCCCTCGGCGAGCCGCTCGGCCACGGCTCTTTGCAGCTCGGTGCGCTGGCGACGGTTCTCGGTGAGCTCGACCGAGCCGAGCCGGTCGCAGAGGGCGGCGAAGCCGCCGCCGGCGTCGACCGGTGGCAGCTGCGCCCTGTCGCCAACGAGGATCAGTCGGCCACCGCGCGAAGCGACCACCTGGACGAGTCGCTCGAGGGCGCGCGTCGGCATGGTGGAGGCCTCGTCACAGACGACGACCGCGCCCCCGGGAATCGCGTCCTGGCCGCGCGCTGCGCGCTCCAGGATGAGCGCCGTCGTCTCGGAGGCGATGCCGGCGTCGCGCTGCAGCACCTCGGCCGCCTGGGCCTGCCAGGCGGTTCCCACCACCGCGACGCCCGACGACTCATAGGCCTCCCGCACCGCCTCCAGGGCGAACGTCTTTCCCGAGCCCGCACGCGCCTCCATCAGCCGCGTGCGCGCCTCGCCGGAGCACAGATGGCGGACGGCTGCCGCCTGGTCATCGCCGAGCGAGCGCCTGGCGCCGATCGCACGCTCGACCTGAAGGGGACTCGCCAGCCGTGGGTCGATCGGCGCCGCGCACGCCGTGTCGATCAGCCGGGTCTCGACGTCGAGCATGTCGGGGGTCGTGTAGCGCGCCTCCTCGTAACCGCGCCCAGGCGCCGCACCCGCCGGCGCGAGGGGCACACAGCGTGCCGCGAGGAAGTCGTCGGCGAGGCGCTCGAGGGCGTGCGCGCCGATGCCCTCTGGGTGGGCGTCGGCGAGATCCTGGATCACCTCGCGGCGGGTGAACGATGACGCCCGTTGGGTGAGCCCGGCGGGGCTCTCCATCCGGCGCCGGCATTCGCGCAGACCCTCGACGTACGCCGTCCGCGAGCGCGACCGCGCCGCGCCGGTCGCCCGCGCCACCTCGCGGGCACCGAACCCGTGCTCGGCCGCCCGCGCGCGCCACTCGGCCGCCGCCCGTTCACGGGAGACGACGCGCTTGCGGTCGCGGGTCTCACGTTGGATCGCCTCGATCGCCGACGCCCCGGTGTAGCCGCGCGCGTGTGCCAGCTCGACGATCTCCGCGTGGCGGGACGAGAAGTGCTCGCGCACCGACGCGGGCATCGCCACGAGGTCAATCGAGCCGTTGGCGGTCTGCTCCCACTCAAGGCCGAGCGTCTCGCTGAGGCGCGCGCGGGCCACCGCCTCGGCGATGAAGCCTGCGGTCTTGGCCTCGGCGAACACCGGCCTCATGTCCGGGGCGGTCCAGCGGCCGTCCTCGCCGCGCACCCGGTTGGCGAGCACCAGGTGCGCGTGCAGGTGCGGATCGCCGGAGCGGGCCATCTCGTGCAGGTACATGGCGCCCACGAAACCCTCAGCGCGAAGGACCCTCACGCCGTTGTGGCCGCGCCGCACGAAGCAGGCTCGCCGCTCGAGGTAGTCGAGCGCCGCGCGCACCCCCTCGGCGTACGCGGAGAGGATGGCCGCCCGCACGGCCTCGTCGCCGACCGCGGCGAGCACGCTCAGCCCCTTGGGGGCGGCGAACGTCAGATCGAAGGCGACGTTGCCTCCGCGGCGGTTGCGCCGCCCGGGCAGGTCCTCGCCGCTCGCGGGATCGCGTCCCTCGAGGAGCGCGCCCAGCGCGCCGTCCCCCGGTGCGTCGGTGAGGCCGAGCGCTTCGGCGCCGCGTCCCTCCCACGTCCCGCGCACCTGCCCGCGCTCGGCGTAGTAGTCGTCGCGCGCGAACTCGGCGCGCTCGTAGTAGTCGGCTCCCTTGGCAGCTCGTATCGTCAACACCGTCGGATCGCATTATAGATGCAAGGGTGCCCGGCTCCTGATCGCCGGTCGGGTCGCTGGCTCTGTCGGGACGCTCCGCGGGCAGTCGTCCTCTCGGTGGCTGGGCCTCGCCTCGTCCGGCCCAGGGGGGCTTGCGGCGAATCGCCGATCGGGGCGTCCTCTCAGAGCGCCGGTATCCGCATCCTGCGGCGGACAGGGCCAGCCGCCGGACCCCTCAAGAGGTCCGGCGGCGTTCCGGCGAGGGCGCACGGATCGCAGACCGGGACGGGTGCCTGTCGCGCGCGACCGCTGAGCCGCGCCGCGCCCGTCCCGGTCGGTGTCGCGGGTCCTACGCGGCGAGCGCCTCGACGTCCGGGGACTCGCGCAGGCCTGCCGCGAGGCGCTCGGGGAGCACCTCACGCGCGAGGCCGTCCATCACCGTTGGGAGCCCGGCCGCGATCCCACCGCCGTAGCGGCCGGGCATGGCGGCCGGGCGCCGCTCGGACTGCGGCAGGGCCTCCTGGTCGGCGTAGAAGGCCCCGACCAGGGCCTGCACCGCGCGCCCGATCAGCTGGGCCGGCGTTCGCGCACCCTCGATCCATTCCACGAGCGCCGCCTCCGCCTCGTGGCGCTCGGGGTACCGGACCCGCTCGCGCGTCGCCCCGGCCTTGGTGGTCACCGTCTCGGTGCGTTGCAGACGCTCGTGGGTGAGGCGAAGCGCCTGGGCGGCGTCCTGCGCCTGGTGATGGAGGGCGACAAGGACAACGGCCTTCGCCATCTGCATCGTGATCTCGGCGGGCTCCTCGTAGGCGAGCAGCGCCCGCCGTCCGAGGTCAAGGTTGGCAAGGTGGGCGGCGCGCCGGTTCTCCTTGGCCTCCTGGCGCTCCCGGCGGCGCCGCTCCTCCTCCGACTCGCTCGGGCGGTCCGCGTCGCCCGGGCCTTCCTGGCCGTCCGCGGCGCTCATCGTCGCGCTGCGCTCTGCCTCCTCGCGCGTCCGCTCCTCGGCCCGTTCGATGTGCAGGCCAACCCGGTCCGCCACCCAGGCGGCGTCGGCCACGAAGCCCCGGTGCCAGTAGCGATCCTCACCGCTCGTGAACTCGATCAGGCAACCGAAGGCACGCGCAGCGTCCATGTCGTCGGCGGAGAAGCTGACGCCGTGGACTCCGGCCGCCTCGGCGCGCGCGGCGAGGTCGGCGGGAAGCGCGAGCGCCCCGAGATCCTGGTAGCCGGGAACCGCGACGAGCCTCGGGCACCCCTCGTCGTTCACGGTCTGCGCGAGCTCGGCGAGCGCGCTCTCGGGATGGTCGCTGACCTCGGCCGCCGTGATCGTGCCGGTGGCGAGGGCGGCGGCCAGGGCGTCGGCGACGGCGGGCGCGGCGGCGGCGATCGTCTCGACGGTGGGCACGACCGAGAGCGGCAGCGCCCCTGCGCCGATCGCCTTCTGAACGCCGTCGGGCAACCGCAGCAGGCGCAGCCGCTGGGAGACGTGACGCGGCGAGCAGCCGACCGCCTCGGCGATCCGCCGCTGCGGCCACCCGGCCTTCGCGGCGCGCTCGTAGGCGCGCGCCTCCTCGATCGGGTCGAGGCCGCGGCGGCGCATGTTGGCCGCGAGGGCGGCGGCGAGCTGGGGCGCCTCGCCGTCCTCCCCGCTGCGCTCGATCACCGGGACGTCGGAGATCCCGGCCGCACGCGCGGCCGCGAGCCGTCGGTGCCCGTCGAGCAGGACCGCGCCCTCGTCGGTGCGCTCGATCAAGAGCGGCTGCAGGATGCCCTGCGCGCGCACCGAGTCGGTGAGCGCCTGGTGCTCGACCTCATCGTCGCCGCTGCGCGGGTTCCAGCCCTCGCGGACGCTGATCGCGTCGATGGGCAGCACCGCGAGGGTCGTCGGCGCGGTGTCGCTGGTCATGCTCCCCCTCCTTCGGTGTGCGAGCGCCCGGGATGCGGATCACGGCTGCTCGTCGGGATGGCCGCGCTTCTGCCGGAGCGCCCGGCGGCGATCGCGCAGAGCGCGGCGAACTCGATGTGGGCGACCATCGCCGGGCTCATCCCGAGGGCGGCCCCGGCCTCGTCGAGGCTTGCGCCCGGCCCCTCGGCCGGGAAGCGCCGCTCGAGGACCGCCCGCACCGTGTCCTCGAGGCCGCCCGCCGCGATGGCGGCGCGGACGGTGGCGCGAAGGCCGGCGGCCTGGTGGTCGACGCCGTTCATGCCGCCTCGGGGTCGTCGGTGACCGTGAGGCGGTAGCCGATGCCCCACACGTTCACGACCGTCGCGCCGGGCGCCCCGGCGGCGTGCAGGCTGCGGCGCAGGCGCGACGCGTGGGAGTCGACGGTGCGGGTGCGGGCCCGTCCGGCGTAGCCCCACACGCGCCGCAGCAGATCGTCCTTGGTGAGAACCTCGCCGGGGCGCTCCGCCAGGGCGACCAGCAGGTCGAACTCCAAGCGGGTGAGGGCGAGCGGCGTGTCGGTCCAGAAGGCGGCGCGCCTGGCCCGGTCGATGGTGAGGTCGCCGAGCACGGTCGCCCGGCGTGGGTCGGCGGGCGCGTCCGGCGGAACGTCCGGGACCACCTGGGCGGCCGTGCGAAGGCTCGCCTCGGCCCGACGGGCCGATGTCGCGGCCGCCTGCCAGGCCGGGTGACCGGCGCGGGCGGCGCGCTCCAGCTCGGCGGCGACGCGGGCGGCGCGTCGGGCTGCCGCCATCGTGTCGGCGTAGAGGCGGTCGGCCTGGGCCTCATCGATCGGGGGCGGCTCGTCGGAGGCCGGCTCCGGTGCGAGGGCGAGCGGCGGTCGCTCAGAAGGGGATGTCGTCGCCACTGGCGGCCCCCTTCCCGTTGGGCGCACCCACCGGCTCCGGCGCGGCGTCGTCCTTGCGCGGCGCGTCGAGGTACTGGATCGACGCTGCGACGATCTGGACAGCCTCGCGACGCGAGCCGTCATCGGTCGTCCACTCGCGCCAGGTGAGTCGCCCGGCGACGCCGATGCGCCGCCCCTTGGTGAGGTGCTCAGCGGCGGCCTCGCCGCCCTTGCCCCACACCGAGACATCGAAGAAGTTCGGCCGGTCCTCCCAGCCCTCGTCGGCGCGTGTCCGGGTCGAGACGGCCAGGCGCAGGCCGCAGACCGCCTCACCGGCCGCGGTGTAGCGCAGCTCCGGGTCGCGGGTCAGTCGGCCGACCAGGCCGACGGTGTTGAGGTCAGCGGGCATCGGTGGCCCCACTTCCCCGGCCGGTCGCAGCGGCGCGCGCGAGCGCAGCCGATCGCCCGTTGGTACGGTCGAAACGCATCCGAAGTCTCCCTTCGGTTGCCACGGCCCGGGGCGTTCGCAGCGCCGCCGGGCCTCTTGATTGTGGTCCGACCCTACACGACCGCGCGCTTTTTCGTCAATCTATGATGTCATCGCTCCACCACTCGCCACAGGCGATGCAAGCGTGCCACTGGGTTCTTGCGTGGCCTCGCCGCGACGGCGCCGGATGAGGGTGTGGACGACCTTGGAGTCCATACCGATGGCCTGCGCGATGGAGCGGACGGCGATGCCCGCTTCAGCGGCACCGAGCACCGCCGTGTCCCGGTCGCCGATGGCCAGTTGCCGGCTCCGCGTCGCCGCCGTGGCACGCGCTGCCGCCTGCTCGACCTCACTGATGGAGGCCGCGACCCCTCGACGGCGTCGGTAGGGGCCGCCGCGCCCGGATCGTGGAGCCAGCGTCTTGCGCGCGATCACCGACGTCGCCGCCCTCGTTATCCCGGCGGCCGTTGCGATCTCCTCGAGACGGGCTCCGGCCCGCACAGCCGCCACCACGGCCGCCGCGCGCTCCTCCAGCGCCCCCCGTTCCCACCTCTTCGCCTCGGCGGCGCGCTGCGCCAGCACGCCGAGCGCGGCCAGCGTCGTCTCTTCTGCTGAACTTCCATTCGCCATAGCTCGTACGGTAATCGGACTGGGCTCGAGATCGCCGGCGAGGATTCGGTGCGTGACGGTTCGGCGCCGGAGACGAGACAGAGTGTCGACGTCCTACCGAGCGCCGCCCGCCCCAGCCGGTGCCGGCCCTTCCCGAGGAAAGCGGCGCATTTGGCGTCCGGCCCGTGCCCCATAGTTGGGTCGTGGAGTTCCTCTACAGAGACCTCGGACAGCAGCCACGGGGTGCCATCGCGTCGGTGTCGCTTTCGGGCCAGGCGGCGAACGTCTGGTTGATGGACACCAGCACCTTTTCGGCGTTCAAGGCTGGCCGGGGCGGGCGCGCTCAGGGAGGCCGGGCGACACGCTCGCCGGTCAACTTCGAGATTCCGCGCTCGGGTCGCTGGTACGTGGTTGTTGAGAACGGCGGACGTCCGTGGCGCGGACGCTGGGGCGTTCAAGTGCTTCCTCCGCAGCCAGCGCCCATACGGACCACGCGCAGCGGTGCGCTCGGCTCCATCGCCGACGCGATCGACGACGCGCACGGCGAGGGGTTCGAAGCCGCCTACGACGTTTTCATCTCACATGCCACAGAAGACAAGGCCAGCCTCGTCCGTCCCCTGGCTGATGCTCTGCGCGCCCGCAACCTCGACGTCTGGTACGACGACTTCGAACTCAAGCTCGGCTCCAGCCTCCGCCAGAGCATCGACCGGGGCATCGCGAGCAGCCGGTTCGGCATCGTCGTCTTGTCGGAGGCCTTCTTCGCGAAGAACTGGACGAACTACGAACTGAACGGGCTGGTTGCTCGCGAGATGCATGGCGGGCGCCAGCTGGTCCTGCCCCTCTGGCACAACATCTCCAAGTCCGAAGTGCTGGCTGCCAGCCCGTCGCTGGCCGACAAGGTGGCGCTGCGCACGTCCGACTACACCGTGGAGGAGATCGCCGACCAGGTCGCGGACGCCATCCGCAGGTAGCGCTCGGCTTCGCTGCCGGCCTCGCTCATCGTGCGTCGTCGATACCGGACCGGAGACGCGCCTCGATCTCCTCAATGCGTTCAATCCATGGCAGCGTCTTTGTCGGGAACGCCGCTGCCGCCTCCTTCAGCGCACGAGCAGCCACAGGGCCGCGGTTTCGTAGGGCGGGTCGTCCAGCTGCGTCCGAGGACCCGCAGCATCTACGAGCCACTCATCCCCCTCGGACCGGTCCAGAAGGAACGGCTCAAGGCTCAGGATGCGAAAGTGGGTCCGACCCTCGCTCTTGAACGCGAAGTCGAGGTAGCCGACGCCGTAGCCGGCTTCCTCTGCCATCGCCCTCACATTGGGGGGCCGCTTGAGCCCCTGCTGGAGGAGCTGGTCTCGTTGTTCGCGCATGGTGTTGAGCAGGTCCCCGACATCGGTCTCGACACTGCCGAGGCGCACGGCCTCGGTCTGCGCCTCGGCCGGCGTATCCCCCTCACGATCAAACGCTTCGGTCTCGAGCGATTGGATTCGCTCCGCCAGATCGATGCGGGAAAGCAGATCCTTCAACCGGAGGCGTTCGGCCCGGATCTCAGTGTCGGCTCCGACGATCCAGGCGAGGCCAACAGCGGTCTCCATGAGGGAGCGGACGACTATCTCCGCCTCGAGTTGGAGATCGTGATCGAAAAGGAGGCGAGCGGCCTTCGCAAGCCGCCGGCAGCGCACGAGGGTCGCGACGATGACGGCGAGGACATGAGCCGCCGGACCGTTCGGGATCCGGGTCCGGTCGATCGCAGCGCTGAGTCGAGGAGATCGTCGAGCTCAGCCTTCCCGTTGGTTCTCACTTGGGAGCCGCGGCTTGCCGCGCGGCCGAGCCGTCTGAGGCTGCACGTCGGTACCGGACGCCTCGCCCCCTGGCGCGGTCAACCGGCTCGATGTCGCCTCGCCGGCTCAATTCACTCAGTACCTGCGATGCGCGCACCGCGCTGACCTGCAACAGCTCCGCGGCGTCCTCGCGCCCGATGACCGGACGCGAGTCGAGGTATGCCCGGACAAGCTGCCAATGCTCCTCGATCGCTCGCCGCGGCTGATAGGCGACCCTCGCACCGAGTTCGGTGCGAACGTCTGGCGCAAGAGAGAACGAGCGCGCCCGGTTGGTCAGGCGAGTGATGACGCCGGCCCGCTCCAGTGCCTCGAGCGCCTCGAGCGCCTCCGCGGTCGAGCACTGGGCGACCCCGGCCACCCGCTCCGGGCGCAGCGGTGTCTCGGCAAGCAGCAGACTCACGGCGATCGGAGTGCGCACGTCCTCCTGCAGCGCGGGATCGCGGCTGAAGATCCGGTCGTAGAGGTCAAGGATCACCGGGTCCGACCGGCCGCCGGAGAGCCGCACCGACACGTCGCCGGCGGCCTCGTCGATCTCGGGCGGCGGATGCCCCTCGCGGAGCATCGCGCCGAACATGCGGTCGATCCCGATGCCCTCGCCCTCCCCGATGCCAAGAGCGCGCAGCGCGCCGGCGAGCGCCGGGTTGCGCGGTCGGGACGGAGTGGCGATCAACCGATCGACCGATACGCCTGGCGGGAGTGTCCCTGGCGAGGTGACCTTGAGGATGCGCGTTGGCTCCCCAAGGGCCAGGATGACCGTCGCGCCGCGGACGAGCCGATAGTCGCGGTGGGCGATCGCGTTGGCGAGCGTCTCCCGGATGGCGGTCATCGGAAGCGGTCGAATCTGCCGGCGCTGGGCCCCGACGATCTCGGCGGACGCGGGCAGAACGCGGTCGAGCTCGGCCCACGCGCGATCGAAGGCGACGATGAGGGGGGCTCGCAGCTCGAGTCGCGCCTGGGAAGGCGCGCCCTCTCCGACTTTGACCTGAAGATCGAGTCCGCCGCCATCGTCGTCGTAGACGCAGAGCAGCAGGGCGCCCGCCCTGCTGAGGACCGGATCATCGCCGTCATCGATGGCCACGCCGAGCCGACGGACGACCGCGAGGTCGCCCTGGGCCTCGGCCCCGTGCTCGTCGCGGAAGTGCCGGCGGGCAGAGGAGAGCGCCTCTCGCGAGGCGTCCGATAGGCGCAGCCCGGACGGCGCTGAGCTCCAGTCGTAATTGCGCCGCCGCTCGAGGAACTGGCGCGCGCGGTCCCCGGTGAGCTCGACGCAGTCGGTACCCAGACGCGCACGCAACTTCCCCTGACAGCGGATCTCCTCCAGCGCCGGAGCGACGTTCACCAGGTAGACCCGGGCGCCCGCGACCGTCACCTCCTCTGGCTCATCGACCGCCAGACCGGGTGTGGTGAGGGCGTAGATCCGCTGTCGCAACCACGCTGTGTCGAGGTATGCGCCGACGAACGCCGCCTCGCCCGCGGCGCGATCATCGACCCCCACGATCAGGACCCCTCCCTGATCCGAGTTGGCCAGGCACGCCGCCTCCTCGGCGAGCGCGCGCGCCGCACCTTCGTCCCGGGCATCGATCGGGCGGCGGGCCCCGTCGCGACCGACGCTGCCAGCCTCTTCCTTGAAGTCGATCGACTCGGTCTCGACGCTGCCCGCTTGGGTGCCGCCACGCACCTGCTCGATCGCCTTGAGGGCCGCCTGGCGGCGCGTGTGGGCGTTCGTCACGGCCCGAAACGTATCACTGACGCGTTGCGTCGTAGTTATTCTTTTCGACGCGTTCCGGAGAGCAGAACGGCTTCATGAAGCGGTTCTCGTTCGATCCGTCCTCCCAGGCCGCTACCCTCGCGAGGCGACAACATCCGTTGTCGCCTCGGGCGCGGAGCGCCCGGACTCGCGAGGGTAGCGGCCTGGGACGCCACGAGCGCCTTTCGGCGAGAACGCGCATCGGCGCCGGACTGATCCCGGACTTATCACGGACTGCTCCATCGGCTCCTCTCGCGATTGCAGGCGATTCCCGGCGTGGCGCATCGCCCTCCCTGCCCCGGTCGCATCGCATGGACCGCCCGGCTCGGCCGCACGATCTGCCCTGCCGCATCGCAGCGACTGCGCCGCCCCCGCAAGCGTGAATTGCGTGCGTTGTCATCGCGCCGACTCCCCCGCTCCATCGCGTCATCCGCCCCGCTTCATCGCCATGGTCGGCAACCGTCGCTCGGCAACGAGTCGGTGCTCGCCGCGGCGTCGCCCCGGCTCGATGCCGACGAGCCCGTAGCGATTTGGCGCGCCTGTGATCTCGCTGGCGGCACGGCGCAACGTGGCCCGCTGGTGGTGTGGTTGAGCCGCCGTGATCCCGAGCGTCGCCAGAAGCGGCGGATCGACAGGCCGGGACCACCGCCGGCCCGTGAAGCGCTCGGCGTCCAGATAGACCAGCAGCCGCCGCGCGGTGGCACCCTGAAGCGCCCGCATCTCGGACCAGCTGACGTAGGTCACGTGATCGCGGGCGAGCTGGTCGTGAAGCCAATCGCCCAGGACGAGAAAGCCAGGCCGGGCAGACCGACCCGACCGGCACGGCTCACCGCGCTCCCACCGGTCGATGAGGCCGAAGGTGTCGATCCGCGTTTCCTGTAGACAGGCGTTGTAGACCCGTGCGCGGAAGGTCGCCTGGCGCAGCGCATCCAGTACGGCGGCGAGTTCGAGGGCAGCGCCACCGCCCTTTCGCCAGCCGAGGTCGGCGGCTAAAGCCTCGAGGGTGAAGGGCACGTGGCGCTCGTCGGCGCAGCCGATCTCGCGCCAGCGCGAGCAGATCCACACGATCACGTCGAAGGCGAGCGCGCCGAGCGGCGGACCCGCGTCGATCCGCTGGACCATGCCCAGCTGGTCCGTGGCGTCGAGCAGGCGCACCAGCTCTCCGCCGGCGCCGGCGGACGAGCGCCAGAGACCCTTGCGGGCCAGGTTCGACTCCACGCAGGCCCTGTCAGAGGCGAGTCCGAGTGACCTGGGGGCAGCAGGCTTGGACAGCTGCTCCGACGAGACACCTTCTGTTGTGTCCGCCGATGTGACCGCCTCGCGCTCGAGCGCCTGAGCGAGCCCCCGCTCGAGGAGCTCGCGAAGCCTCGGATCGCCCGTCCTGGGCGGCGCCTGTGCGGCATTCATCGGCTCGCCGGGGTGACAACAGGGTGACAACGAGAGCGGCCGAGGCGACGCGAGACAGGCGACGCCGCAGACCGACGCGAACGCCGTCATGAAGCGTAGTTCCCGAGACGAGCCGAGGCCGACCGAGAACACCCGAGGCTGCTTTTAATCCCAAGGTCGTCGGTTCGATCCCGACACGGCCCATCCCGGCCGCCCCGCACCGCCGCGCCGCAGTCCGGCGCGCCGGCACGGCATCGGCGGTCGCCGGCGCCCCTCCGTCCGGACGGGCCCCGACTCGGCCATCGCGTGGCGTGAGGCGGAGCGCCGCCGGGCGCGACCGCCTCGGGCGGGACGGCATCCCGCCCCGTCGGCGAACTCGTCACGGAGGCGGAACGTGTCGGTCGGCTTCGGGCTCTTCCTGGTCGCGGTGGGCGCGATCCTGCGGTGGGCGTCACGCGCGGGGTCGAGGGCGCGGACCCCGACGTCATCGGTCTCATCCTGATCGTGATCGGCGCGGTCGTCGCCGTGATCGGCCTGCCGACGAGCGGCGCCTTCCGGCGCAGTCGCACGGTCGAGCGCGCCGAGACCACGCCGCGCGGCCGCGAGCGCGTGATCGAGCAGGACCGCGGCCTCTGAGGCCGCCCGGGCTGCGCGCCGGGGCGGCCCGGCGGCCGCCGCGCGCGGCGGCGTCGCCGCGGAACGCCCGCCGTTCGGGGCAGGCGGCCGGGCGGTATCCCCCCGGCACGGCGGCGTGACGAGGAGGCGTGATGGACACCACGGGACGTCCGGCGCGCGACGAGCGTGACGAGCGGGACGAAGGGCAGGCGCAGCGCACCGGCGGCAGCGCCGACAGCGGGGGCGGCGGGACCGGCCTCGACGAGGCGATGCGCGAGCAGCTCCGCGAGGCGGGCGAGGACGTCGGCGGGGGCGGCGGGGCGGCGGCCGCGCCGGAGGGCGGCGGAGGGCGGCGGGGGCGCGAGGGGGACCGGTGATCGCGAGCACCGCCGACCTGCGCGGGCGCGCGATCGAGGCCACGGACGGCGCGATCGGCACCCTGCGCGACGTGCTCTTCGACGATGACCGCTGGACGGTCCGCTACGTGCACGTCGACACGGGGACCTGGCTCCCGGGGCGCCAGGTCCTGCTGCCGCCGACGTCGGTGGCATCGACCGGCGACCCCGTGCGGGTACGGCTGACGCGCGAGCAGGTCGAGGGCAGCCCTGCGCTGTCGTCCGACGAACCCGTCTCCCGGCGCTGGGAGGCCGACCTGCACGAGTTCCTCGGCTACGCGCCCTACTGGGCCCAGCCGCTTGCCTGGGGCCTTCCCGGCGCCGGCGCGTTCCCCGTGCCCCCGCCGGTCGCCGACGCCGCGGCCGGCGGGCCCGACGCCGGCGACCCCCACCTGCGCAGCGCGCACGAGGTGCGCGGATACCACGTGCGGGCCGACGACGACGAGGTCGGCCACGTGGAGGACATCCTCATCGACGACGGCGACTGGACCGTGACGGCCATGGTCGTCGACACGCGCGACCTCCTCCCGGGGCGGACGGTGCGGGTGCCCGTCGACGAGGTCGCCGGCATCGGCTGGGCCGACGGCCTCGTGCGCGTCCGGGTCACCCGGGCCGACATCGAGGGCCGGCCGGAGCAGCGCTAGGCGCCCCCGCCCGCCACGGCCGCGGTCGTCGCCGGGCGGTGGCGCAGCGGTCTCAGTCGGCGCACACCCGGTCGGCGGCCACCCGGAACTCCGGGACCGCGCGGCGCTGGGCCTCGGCCGCGGTCGTCGCCGGGCCGTTGCGGCGGATGTCGCCGATCAGCCAGTCCATCTCGCGGATCTCACGGCGCTGCGCCTCGCTGATGCCCACCGCGAGCTCGCAGACGCGCAGGTCGTCGTTGCGGAACCGCTCGGACCTGGTGATCGCGAGCGAGTGGTGCGGGATCATCGCCCGCATGAACGAGACGTCGCCCACCGTCGCCTGGCTGCGGTCCAGGGCGATGCCGCCACCGAGCAGCACCAGGCTGCCGGCGACGACGGCGACGTTGCCCGTCACGTCGCGGTACATACCGCGCATCCAGGCGAGCATCACCAGGCCCATGGCCCCGCCCATGGTGAGCGCCATGAACACGCGGCTCTGGCTGAAGCGCACGTGGGAGAGCTCCCACGAGCCGACGAACATCACCCAGTACATGACCACGATCGAGGTGAGGATCATCGCCCCGAAGCGCAGGTAGGGCCTCCAGCGCTCCGTCCGGTCCTGCTGATCGTCGTCGCCGCCGCCGTCCCGGCCGCCGGTCGCCCCGCCGCCGCCGTGCCCCTCGTCCGCCGGGCGCATCATGCGTCCTCCTCGCTCGCCGTCTCCGCCCCCGGTACCCGTCGGGGGCGGCGGCGACCCGCCGGCGCACGAGCCGGCGCCGGACGGCGGCGCGTCCTCCGCGGGGCGCCCCACCGCGCCCGTGCCCGCCGGGCGGGATGAGGCGCCCAGGCGCGGCGAGGGCTATCCGGCCGGGCCGATCGTGACGAGCCCGAGCTGCTGGAGCAGCCCGAGGGTGTCCGGGTAGGTCCAGGTCTCGGCGATCCGCCGGCCCTCGAAGCGGAAGAAGTGCGACCCGGTGATGGTGGCCGCCGCGCCGGTGGCCGGCATCCCCATGATCTCGCCGGTGTTGGTGCCGCCGTAGGTCCAGTCGGCGGCGACGAGCTCACCGTCGGCCACGATCCGGTGGACCGTCACCCTGGCGTCGGGCATCGCCCCGAGGTAGACCCGGCGCCGCTCGCGCACGCCCTCGGGCCCCCTCGGCAGGTCGGGCAGGAGGGTGTCGTGGTAGACGTGGTCGGGGGTGAAGAGGTCGTCCGCCGCGTCGAGGTCCTGCGCGTTCCAGACCTCGTCCGCGTAGCGCATGGCGATGGCGGTCAGGTCGGTGGTCACGGCCATGGTGGTCTCCGTTCGGGTCGTCGCGCCGGTCGGAGGCGGCGGCGGGGGTCCGCCCGGCGCCTCCGCCGTCGACCGAACCGCCCGGGGCGCGCCCGCTGCATCGGGGAAATCCCTCAGACCGCCCGGCCGATCACCATCGGCCGGCTGATCGCCGGGCCGGGGACGTCGTCGTCGTGCACGGCGAGCGCCTCGATGCGGAACCCCGCCCGCCCGATCGCCGCGACGGTGTCGCGGTTGAGGTGGCACCCGGCGCCGAGCCTCCGCCAGACCGGCGTGAGGCGGTCCTGACGGCGGGCGCGCCGCCCCTCGCCGCGCACGTGCTCGATGAACAGCAGGCGGCCGCCGGGGCGGAGCACCCGGCGCGCCTCGGCGAGCGCCCGGTCGGGGTCGGCGACCGAGCAGAGCACGAGCGTGCAGACGACGGTGTCGGCCGTGGCGTCGCCCAGCGGCAGCCGCTCGGCGGGGGCGTCGCCGACCTCGACCGGCACCGGCGCCGCCAGGGCCCTCCGGCGCAGGCGGCGGCGCATCGCCGGGTCGGGCTCGAGGGCCAGCACGCGCGCGACGCCGCGGTAGTGCGGCAGGTTGGCGCCCGTCCCGGCGCCGACCTCCACGACGACGCCCTCCGCGGCCGCCAGCAGCTCGCGGCGCCGGTCGCCGAGCCACGCGCGCTCGGCGCGCGCCCCGAGGCGGTCGTAGAGCGCGGCGAAGAGCCGGTGCCCGCCGCCGCGGTCCGGCCCCGGGTCGCCGGTCAGATGCCCGGCTTGGCCACCATCGCCCACACGACCACCACCAGCACGGCGATCTCGAACAGCCCGACGGCCATGCCGATCGTCGCGACCCGGCGGGCGCGGGGGCCGGCGGCGCCGCCGTCGCCCACGGCGTCGCGGATGCGCCGCCCCTCGGTGTTGTGCCAGGCCATCGCGATCAGGACGCCCGCGAGCCAGCCCGCGAAGCCGATCGACACCCAGGCGTCGCCCCAGTCCCAGGAACCCTCGGCGACCGCCCAGACGCCGGCGCCGAGCAGCAGCAGCGTCGCGGGCGCGAACATCCGCGTGCCGACGAAGTCGCCCATCCGGCTGAGCTCGACCACCCGCTCGTCGTCGCGCGAGGCCCAGGCCCGGCCGGCGAGCAGCGTCATCATCACGCCGCCGCCGATCCAGAGCGCCGCGGCGAGGACGTGCACGATCACGAGGAGCTCGTAGAGGCTCACCGCGCGATCCTCCCACACCGCGCCGATGGACCCCGAGCGGGCCCGCGGCGACGGCCGGCGGCCGCCCCCGCCGCGGTCAGAAGACCATCACGTCGACGTCCTCGCCGGCCAGCAGGGCGCCGGCGGTCGTCATCGTGTCGCGCCGCACCAGGAAGTGCTGGCCCATGGCGTCGACGTCGCGCAGGCGCCGCTGGAGGGGGGAGGCCGCGAGGACGGCGCCGCCGCCGCCGGCCCGGTACGCGCAGCGGGTCACGTCCGCGGCGCGGGCCGCGGCCCAGGCGGCCGCCGCGCGGACGCGCGCCCGCTCGCGCGGCGTGGGCTCCCGGCGGGCGTCGGCGGCCGCCTGGGCGACGGCCGCCGATCCGCCGACGAGCGCGCGGGCCGCGGCCAGCTCCGTGTCTGCGGCGGCCAGGTCGTGCTGGAAGGTCGGGTCGGCCGCGAGCGGGCGGTGGCGCAGCAGCGGCACCTTGTGCGCGGCCAGGGCGAGGATGTCGTCCAGGGCGCCCTGCGCGCACCCGATGGCGACGCTCGCGATGGCGAGCGCGAACAGCGCCGGTGGCGGCACGCGGACGACCGGCGCGTCCACCGACGGTGCGTCGCCCATCGGGTCGAGCGTCCGCTCGGACGGCACGAACACGTCGTCCACGTGGAAGTGGTGGCTGGCGGTGCCGCAGAGGCCGGACGCCCGCCACGTGTCCTCCACCACGACGTCGCGGGGGTCGAAGACCGCGATGCGGAGTCGCGGGACGCCGTCGCGGACGCCCTCGACGCAGTTCCCGTAGACCCAGTCGGCGTGCTCGCAGCCGCTCGCGAAGCTCCAGCGGCCGCTGACCCGATACCCGCCGTCCGCCGGGCCGATGGCCCCGGTGGGGCTGAAGACGCCGGCGGTGATCGCGTCCGGTGCGCCGGCGAACAGCTCGTCGAAGCCGGTGCGCGGCAGCCCGGCGAGGTCGCGCCACGACGCCGACCCGAGCGCGGCGATCCAGCCGACCGACGCGTCGGCGCGGGCGAGCTCCTCGTAGACGCGCAGCGCGCCCGGCAGGTCGGCGGCGAGGCCGCCGTGTCCGGCCGGGCGGAGCAGGCGGAACACCCCCGCGGCGGCGAGGCCGTCGAGCAGGTCGCGGGGCACGCGGCGACCCGCCTCCACCTCGCCGGCCCGCCGTCCGATCGCCGGCGCCAGGCGCCGCACCTCCGCCAGCACGTCCGCCTGCGTCCTCGTCTTCCTGTCGACGGTGGTCACCTCGGCCCCCTCCGCTCGGATACTGCGGCGAGCCTGCCCCGCCGACCCCCCCGGCCGCTTCGGCGAACGCACCCAGACCGGCGTGACCCCGGCGTGGGTCGGATGACCCACGCCGGGGTCAGACGAGCTCGTGCTCGTAGGCGTAGGCCGTCGCCGCCGCGCGCGACGAGACGCGGAGCTTCGCGTAGAGGTTGCTCACGTGGCGGTCGACGGTCCGCCGACTCACCCCGAGCCGCGCGGCGATCGCCGTGTTGCTCTCGCCGGTGGCGAGCCGGCGCAGCACCTGGAGCTCGCGCGGCGTCAGGCCGTGCCGCTCGCGCCCGGCCACGGCGCCCAGCCGGGCGAGCTCCTCCCGCGCGGCGGCGTCCTCCAGCGTCGCCGTCTCCGTGTCGCCCGTGGCCCTGCACGCCGCCGCCACGAGCATCCGGGCGCGGGCCGCCTCGTAGGGCGCCGCGAGGTCGAGCCACATCTGCGCGGCCCGCCGCAGTCGCGCGGCGGCCTCGCGGGCGCGCCCCCCGGCCAGCTCCACGGCGCCGCGCGCCTGCTCGGCCGCCGCGCGCAGCATGGTCCGCCCGTTGCGCGCGGCGATCTCCCCGAGCTCGTCGCTCGCCGCCGACGCCGCGTCGAGGTCGCCCGCCGCGAGCGCGATGTCGACGTACGCCGGGAGCAGGCGCGCGCGCTCGACCCAGCCGCCGGCCGCGTCGAGCGCCCCCCGGACGGCCGCCCATGCGACGTCGGCGCGCCCCTGGTCGAGCCGCAGCAACGCCAGGCCCGGCTGCGGCTCGCGCCCGTGCCGGCTGGCCTGCCGGAACGCGCGCTCGGCGCCCGGCACGTCCCCCCGTGCGCGGAGGACCTCGCCGCACCGGTACCACGCCTCGCCGGCGGCGCGCCGATCCCGGCGCTCCGCGAAGCGGCGGGCCGCCGTGCCCGCCTCGGCCAGGGCCTCGTCCCACGCGCCGCGCACCTGCAGGATCTCGGCGCGGTGCAACAGGCAGGTGCCCGTGAAGGGGACGAGATCCGGCTGCTGGGCGCACCAGCCCGCCAGCGCGGCGGTCCACTCGCCGGCGCGCGCCAGATCGAACGCCGCGTGGCAGCCCTCGATCACGCCGCAGTAGACGAAGCCCGTGGCGACCGGCGTCAGCTCGCCCGCCGTGGCCGCCACCATCGCCTCGTCGAGCGCCTCGAGGCCGTCGACGACGGAGCCCTCCTCGACCAGCGCCCGTCCGAGGTCCGCGAGCCCGAGCGCGACCAGGTCCGGGTCGCCGAACCGCTGCCCGGCCTCGACGGCGCGGCTCGCCGCGAGGCGGGTGCCCGCCCAGTCCCCTGACGCCATGCACCGCAGCGCGTCCGCCGAGGCCAGGTAGCCCCGCTCCGGGCAGTCGCCCGCCTCCTGGGCCATCAGCCGGCGCGCCCGGCGCAGCCATCCCGTGGCCCGGGCGGCCTCCCCCCTGATGGTCAGGTGGACGGCCAGCCAGAACGCGGCGCGCACGGCGCCCGCGCGCCGGCCGCCGCGGAGGTGGGCGCGATGGGCACGCGCGAGCGCGTCGATCTGCTCGTCGTCCCGGCCGAGCATGTAGGCCGCGACGGCCAGCCGCTCGAGGTCATCGGCGCCGAGCGGCGCGACGGCGTCGGCCCGCCCGAGGAGCTCGTGCGCGAGCGCCCACGCGCGTCGCCCGTATGCCTCATGAGCCGTCCCGAGGACGTCGGCGTCCATGTGGCCCCCTCGTCGTCACCACGATACGCCGGTGGCGACCGCGGCCGGCGCGCGGCGGCCACCCGGCACGGGGCGTCACCCGCGCCCGCGTGGCCTCCGCGCCGCCGCCCCGACCAGCCGGCGGACGCCGCCGATCGCGGCCGCCAGCAGGGCCAGCACGACCAGCAGCGCGACGAGCGGCGCGGCGAACGCCAGCACGGTGAGCGCGAGCGAGCCCAGGTCCTCGGCCAGCGAGAGCACCGGGTTGCCCACGCCGGCGGTGGTCGCGGTCGAGGCCGGGCGCAGCGCCGCGCGCCCGCCGTGCACCGTCTCGGCCGTGGCCGCGCCGAGGATCGCCGCCACGGCGGCCGGGATGCCGGTCTCGGGGCCCGTGCCGCCGACGAAGAGGAGCGCGCCCGCGACCGGGTGGATCACCGCCCCGGCCACGTGGAGCAGGTGGTCGACCCCGGGGACCTTGTCGGCCACGACGTCGGCCGCCAGCAGCGCCGCCAGCACGGCGATCCCCGCGTCGGAGGACAGGGCGCCGAACGGCTCCCCGAGCTCCACGACGCCGAGGCGCTCCAGCAGGGCGCCCGCGAGCAGCGGCAGGTAGGCGTTGAGCCCGGCGGCGCCGGACAGCCCCACCGCCGCGAAGACGCTCCCGATGGCCGTCGCAGGATCCACCGGCGACCGACGCTACCCCACCGGGCGGGCGGGCCGCCGGCGCGCCCCGTGGATCAGCCGGGCCGGGCGCCGGCGGCCCGGGCCATTCGCCGCGCGAGCGCCTCGGCGTACACGTCGAGCAGGCGGGCCGCCACGCGCGACCAGTCGAGCTCGAGCGCCCGCCTGCGCGCGGCCCGCCCGGCGCGCAGGCGGTCCTCGGGGCGGCTCAGCAGGCGCTGGATCGCCGCGGCGGTCGCGGCCGGGTCGCCGGGCGGCACCAGGGCCCCGGTGCCGGGGCGCACCAGCTCCGGCAGGCCGCCGACCCGCGTGGCGACCACCGGCAGCCCCGCCGCCATCGCCTCGGCCGCGACGATGCCGAAGCTCTCGCCCGAGAGCGCGGGCAGGCAGAGCACGTCGGCCCGGCGCAGGAGGGCGTCGCGGCGGGCGTCGCTCACCACCCCGTGGGCCCGCACCCGGCCGCGCGCGCCGTCGAGCGCCCGCGCCGGCACCGCGGCCGCCTCGACGCCCACCAGGTCGAGGGTCGGGCGGCCCGGCAGGCGGGCGAACGCGTCCAGCAGCACGCCGAGCCCCTTGCGGGCGTCCGGCCGGCCCACGAACACGAGCCTCCCCGCGCGGCCGTCGTCGTCGCGCCGGCCGCGCGGCTGGGCGCCGGCGTCGATGCCGTTCGGGATCACCAGGTACTCGCCGGGGCAGGTGGCGGCCACGTGCCGCCGCGCGGCCTCGGAGACGGCCACGCGCGCGTCCAGGCGGCCCAGGACGGCGCGGCAGAGGGCGCCGAAGACCCGGTACCAGCCCGGGCGCTCCGCGTAGCGGTGGAACGTGCCGACCAGCGCCGCGTCGCCGGCGGCGAGCACGGCCGTCAGGCCGACCGCCGGGATGACCGGCTCGTGCACGTGGACCACGTCGAAGCCGCCGTCGCGGACGGCCCGCGCGGTGCGCCGCACCGCAGCGGGCGCGAGGGCCACCGGCACCACGGAGCCGTTGTCGCGCACCGGCACAGTGCGGCCGACCGCCCGCACGAGCCCGGGCTCCACGGGCCCGTCGGCCGGCGCCACGACCCGCACCGCCAGGCCGGCGTCGGTCAGCGCGCGCGCCAGGCCGCGCACGTGGCTCTGCACGCCCCCCGGGGACGTCCAGGAGTACGGGCAGACGAGCGCGATGCGCATCTGGGCCGATCATCCCCCGGGCGGCCCGGCGAGGGCCAGCCGCCCGGGGCCGGGTGCTACCGGTGCCGCTCGAAGGCCAGCGCCAGGTCGCCCTCCTCCAGGTCGAGGCCCGCGGCCGCGGCGGTCTCGAGGATCGCCGACGGCGGCACGCCGCGCACCAGGGCGGCCCGCACGGCCGCGAACAGCTTCGCGCGCTCGCGCCCGAGCACGTGCGCCAGCTCGGCGGTGCGGGCCGCCGGGACCTCCCCGCCCAGCGCGCCCCCCTCGTCGAGCATGAGGTCCTCGACGTCGGCCAGCCGGGCGCACGCCACGGCGACCGCGCCGGAGGCCCCCATGCGCCCGCGCGCGTCCGACGACGCCATCACCGCGGCGCGCAGGTCCCAGACGGACGCGCCCGCCGACAGCGCCGCGCCCGCGGCGGCCTCCAGCAGCAGCCGCGCGCCGGCGGCCTCCTCGCGCAGCCGTTCGCCCGCCTCGCCGGCCGGCGCGAGCAGCGCGGCGCGCTCGCGGTCGGCGAGCGCCGCCGCCAGCCCCGCCAGCCCGGGCCGCGCGGGCTCCGCCCGGCGCGTCCGCCCCTCCGTCCCCTCAACCGTCGCCCACATGGTCTCCTCCTCGTCGACCCGAGCATGGCCCCGGGACCGCCCCGGCGCGACCGCGACGGCGCGGTGCGCGCCTGCGGGGAAACCCGCGTCAGCCGGGCGGGGTCATCATCACCGCGGGATCGATGTACTCGGCCTCCTCCGCGATGAGCCCGTCGCGCACCCGGTAGACCGACACCGCCGGCACGTCGACGCGCTCGCCGCGCGCGGTCCACGCGCCCCAGTCCCGCTCGTGGGTGCCCGTCAGGCGCCACTCGAGCCAGGCGGTGTCCTCCGGCCCCTCGCCGACGCGCAGCACCTCGACCCGCAGGTCGGGCACGGCCTCCATGTAGCCGGCGATGCGCTCCCGGATGGCCGGGCGGCCGACGAAGCGCGGGAAGCGCGCGCCGCCGGCGGTGGCCCGGGCGAGGATGCGCCCCTCGCGCACGCCGTCCTCGGCGAAGCACGCCGCGCAGGCGCCGGCGTCGTGCGCGTTCCAGGCCTCCATGTACGCGAGCGCGGTCTCCCGCGGGCTCCGTGCCGGCATGCGTCGCCTCCCCCGTCGCCGCGGCGGACCACCCGCCGCCGTCCCTCCCATCCTCGCCGCCCGGCCCGGCGCGGGCGAGCCCGCCCGGTGGGAGACTTCGGCGGTGGCGACCTGGGCCCTCGACCTGGACGGCGTCCTCTGGCGCGGCACGGCGCCGATCGCCGGCGCGGCCGCCGCCGTGGCGCGGCTGCGGGGCCGGGGCGTGCGGGTGGTGTTCCTGACCAACAACGCGGGGGCGACGGTCGGCGAGCAGCTCGCCAAGCTCGCGTCGTTCGGCGTGCCCTGCGAGCGGGATGACCTGCTGACCTCCGCCCAGGCCGCCGCGACGCTCGTCGCCCCGGGCTCGGTCGTGCTGCCGTGCGCCGGCGCCGGGGTGCGCGAGGCGCTGGCCGCGCGGGGCGCCCGCCTCGTGGAGGAGGGGCCCGCGCACGTCGTGGTGGTGGGCTGGCACCGCGAGTTCGACTTCGCCCGCCTGGCGCGGGCGGCCGACGCGGTCCGCGCGGGCGCCCGGCTGGTGGGCACGAACGAGGACGCCACCTACCCGACCCCCGACGGCCTGCTGCCGGGCGCCGGGTCGCTGCTGGCCGCGGTCGCCTACGCCGCGGGCGCCGAGCCCGAGGTGGCGGGCAAGCCGCACCGGCCCATGCGGGCCCTCGTGGCCGAGCGCGTCGGGCCGGTCGCCACGGTGGTCGGCGACCGGCCCTCGACCGACGGGGCGCTCGCCCGCGCCCTCGGCGCCCGCTTCGCCCTGGTGCTGAGCGGCGTGACGGCCGCGGAGGAGGTGCCGCGGGTCGAGCCGTCGCCGGACGTCGTCGCGCCCGACCTGGCCGCGCTGGTGGGCTGAGCGGGCCGCCTCACCAGGACTGGCGCGGCGTGGCCGGCAGCAGCTCCTCGTGCAGCCGCGGGATCGACGTGGCGACGAACATCGCTGGGACGATCGGCACCCAGAAGCTCACCACCCGGAACGTGAAGACGGCGAGGACCGCCGCCTCGAGGCTCACCCCGGTCGCGTGCAGCGCGAAGGCCATCGACGCCTCGACCCCGCCGGCCCCGCCGCCGGGCAGCGGCAGCGCGGTCGCGGCGTAGCCGGTCGCGAAGGCGAGCACGAGGGCGACCGGGTTGAGGTGCTCCTCGAAGGCGAGGATCGCGCCCTGCACGATCGTGAGCTGGCCCAGCCAGTAGAGGCCGAAGCCGGCGATGCCCCAGCGGTAGCGGACCGGGCGGCGCACGACGTGGCGCACCAGCACCAGCCCGCCGACCGAGTCGGCGAACGCGACCCGCAGCTTGTCGGCGACCCAGGGCAGCCAGGTGCCGGGCCGGCGCAGCGCCACGCCGTGGAGGCCGTGGCGGCGCCGGGCGGGGTCGACCCGCGACAGCCGCGCCGCCGCCCGCGGCGAGCTGACGAGCATGCCCAGCGCCACGCAGAGCGGCACGACGGCCAGCCAGGTCGCCGCCATGGCCGTCGGCACGTCGCCGGCCAGGCCGGACAGCGCAAGGGCGCCCGCGAGCGCGGCCCCGACGCCAAGGATCGCCCACTCCAGCGTGTTGAAGCCCAGCACCCGCCGGGCGGCCTCGTGCAGGCCGGCGCCGGCGCGGCGCAGGGCCCAGAAGTCGACCGCCAGGCCGCCCGGCCCCGAGCCGAGGGCCACGGCGCCGAAGCCCACGGCCACCACGCGCATGGTCACCCCCGGCGCGAGCACGGGGCCGCGGTCGGCCCGGGCCATGTCGCGGTAGCCGGCCACGTAGCCGGCGTAGGCGAGCACCAGCCCGGCCGGGCACAGCGCGAGCCAGCCGAGCTCGGCCCGGTCCCACGCCTCCTCGATGCGACCGAAGTCGGCGACCCGGCCGACGAGCGTGAGCGTGCCGAAGCCGAGGATCGCGGCGGCGGCGACGCCGATCACCACCTGGCGCCGGTCGACGCGCGGACGGGCGTGACGGCGTTCGGCGGGGGCCTGCGCGCGCGGCTCGTCGCCCGCTGAACCCGGTCCCTGCGTCGCAGCTCCTCCCGTGGCCTCGCCGGGCCGTCTCCGCCCGCCCGGGGAGCCTACGACGCGCGGGCCGGGCGCTCCTGCCCGTCGGCCCGCCGCGCGGGATGCCCGCGTCCGCCGCCGGGATTCCCCGCGCCCGGCCACCCGGAGCGGCCGGATGCCGCCCGCGCGCCCCGGCGGGACGGTCGACCCGTACCGCGGACGAGAGGAGGGGCCGGCATGCGGACCGCCATCGAGACGCGACCCCCGCAGGCGCGGGACGCGACCGGCGGCGCCATCGTGGAGGCGCGCGGCGTGGTGCGCACCTACGACACCGGCAGCGTCCGGGTGGAGGCGCTGCGCTCGGTCGACCTGACCGTCGGCCGCGGGGAGATGGTGGCGATCATGGGCCCCTCGGGCTGCGGCAAGACGACGCTGCTCAACTGCCTGTCCGGCCTCGACCGGATCGACGCGGGCGAGGTCCTGATCGAGGGCACGCCCCTCGCCGCGATGTCGGACGGCGACCGCACCGACTACCGGGCCCGGCGCATGGGCTTCGTCTTCCAGCTCTACAACCTGATGCCGGTGCTGACCTCGGTGGAGAACGTCGAGCTGCCGCTGCTGGTCTCCCGCGTCCCCGCCCGCGAGGCGCGGCGGCGGGCGGTCGCGGCGCTCGAGATGGTCGGCCTCGCCGGGTGGGCGGCCCACCGCCCCGACGAGCTCTCGGGCGGCCAGCGCCAGCGGGTGACGATCGCGCGGGCGCTGGTCAACGAGCCGGCGATCGTCTGGGCGGACGAGCCCACCGGCGACCTCGACTCCGAGAGCGCGCAGGAGATCACCTCGCTCATGCGGGCGCTCAACCGCGAGCGCGGCATCTCGTTCCTGGTCGTGACGCACGACATCGCCGTGGGCCGCAGGACCGACCGCCTGGTCCGGATGAGCGACGGCCGGATCATCGACGAGGAGCGCCTGGAGGAGGTGCCGCGATGATCGCGCGCGTCACGCTGGCCGAGATCGACACGCTGCGGACCGGCGTCGACCGGGCGGTGGCCCGCGTCCGCGAGCGCGTCCTGCCCGCGCTGCGCGAGCAGCCGGGCTACCGCGGGCTGTACGCGCTCGCCACGCCCGAGGGCGCCGCGCTCGTGATGACCCTCTGGGAGGACGAGGCCTCGGCCGACGCCGGGCTGGCGACCGGCTTCTACGAGGCGCAGGTCGACCAGTTCGTGACCCTCTTCCGCTCGCCGCCGGGGCGCACGACCTACGAGGTCGTGGTGGAGGATCGCCCGGGCGTCCCCGCGGGCTGAGGCCGGGACCGTGCGCGAGCTCTTCGGCATCCCGATGGGCACGCTGGCGGTGATGCTGGCGCTCTCGCTGGCCGTGGCCGTCGGCGTGCTCGCGACGCTGGCGCTCCGCAACCGCGTGCTGCTGCGCCTGGGAGCCCGCAACGTGGGGCGGCGCCGCGCCCGCACGGCGCTGATCGTGTCGGGCCTGATGCTCGGCACGACCATCATCACGGCGGCGCTCGCCACCGGCGACACGATGAGCCACACGATCCGCACCACCGCGATCGGCGCATTGGGGTCGGTCGACGAGCGCGTCTCCGCGCAGGGGGCCGGCGTCGACCCGGGGCTCGAGGAGGCCGCCGGGACGGTCCGCTCCGGGTGGATCGACGCGGCCGCCGCCGACGAGGTGCGGCGCGCCGTCGGCGGGTCGCCGCTCGTCGACGGGGTGGCGCCCGCGATCGTGCAGCGGGTCGCGGTCGCGGCGCCGCGCACGCGCCAGAACGAGCCGCGCGTCGGGCTCTTCGCGAGCGACCCGTCGCGGCTCGGCGGGTTCGGCCCCATCCTCCGGGAGGGCGGCGGCGAGGTCTCGCTCGCCGACCTCCGCGCCGGCGAGGCGTACCTGACGGCCGACGCGGCCGACGACCTGGGGGCCCGCGCCGGCGATCCGCTGCGCGTGATGGCCGGCGGACGGGCCGCGCTCGTGCGCGTGCGGGCCGTGGTCGCGTACGACGGCACGGGCGCCGACGAGGGCGCGGTGCTGATGGGCCTGCCGGCGGCGCAGCGGCTGCTGGGCCGCCCCGGCCGGATCAACCACGTGCTCGTGTCGAACCGCGGCGACGACGTCGAGGGCGCCGAGCTGACCGACGAGGTGGTCGCCCGGCTGGGGCCGGTCGCCGACCGGCTGGGCCTGCGCGTGGAGACCGTCAAGCGGGACGCGATCGAGGCCGCCGACGAGGCCGGCAGCGCGTTCCTCGCCTTCTTCACCACCTTCGGCTCGTTCTCGATCGCGGCCGGCGTGCTGCTGATCTTCCTCATCTTCGTGATGCTGGCCGCCGAGCGGCGGGCCGAGCTCGGCATCGCGCGGGCGGTCGGCACGCGCCGCGGCCACCTCGTGGAGATGTTCACCTTCGAGGGGGTGCTCTACGACGTCGTCGCGGCGGCGGTCGGCGTCCTGCTCGGCATCGCGGTCGCGTACGGGATGGTGCTGATGATCGCCGACGCCTTCGCGGGCGAGGGCGGCCTCGACGTGGCGTTCGCCGTCTCGCCGCGGAGCATGGTCGTCGCGTACTGCGTCGGCGTGCTGCTGACGCTGGCGGTGGTTGCGCTGTCGGCGCGGCGCGTGAGCCGCATGAACATCGTCACCGCGATCCGCAACCTGCCCGAGCCGGCCGTCCGCTCGCGCCGGCGCCGCCGCTTCCTGCTCCCCGCGCTCGGCCTGGCCGTGGGCGCCGCCCTCACCGCGAGCGCGGCGTCGTCCCGCGACGGGGTCGCCTTCGACATCGGCACGGGCCTCGTCATCCTCGCGCTCGTCGCCCTGGCCGGCGCCCTCGGCGTGCCCGACCGGGCCGCCCGCACGGTCGGCGGGCTGGTGCTGGTGGCCTGGTTCACGCTGCCGATGGGCGAATGGCTGATCGGCGACCTGGTCGTCGACTTCTCGGTGTTCATCGTCGCCGGGCTGCTGATCATCGTCGGCGCGACATGGGTGATCCTCTACAACGCCGCCGCCCTCCAGGCGGGCGTCGCCCGCCTCATGCGGCACATGCCGCGCGTCGCGCCGGCCGCCAAGCTGGCCATGGCCTATCCGCTGCAGAGCCTGTTCCGCACGGGCGTCACGCTCGCGATGTTCACCCTCGTCGTGTTCACGATGGTCGTGGGCGCCACGGTGACGAGCGCCTTCACCAACGCCTTCGACGACCTCGAGACCTGGGGCGGCGGATTCGACGTCCGCGCGAGCACCGCGCCGGCCAGCCCGATCCGCGACCTGGACGCGGCGCTCGCGGCGCACCCCCGGCTCGCGCGCGAGGTCGTCGCGTCGGGCAGCCAGTCGGTGGTGCCGGTCGAGGCCCGCCAGCGGGGCGCGGGGCGCGCCTACGAGGACTACCTCGCGCGCGGCCTCGACCGCGGCTTCCTCGACCACACGACGTACGGCTTCGCGACGATGGCGCGCGGATACGACAGCGCGCGCGAGGTCTGGCGGGCCCTCGAGCGGACGCCGGGGCTGGCGGTGGTCGACGCGCTGGCCGCGCCGCGGCGCTCGAACTTCACGTTCGGCGCGCTGACCGACTTCCGGCTGAGCGGCTTCTCCCTCGAGGACGAGCGCTTCGACCCGGTGCCCGTCGAGGTGGCCGACCCGGCCGGCGGCCCGCCGCTGCGGCTCACCGTGATCGGCGTCCTGAGCGACGCGGCGCCCTACGAGATGGCCGGGCTGTGGACCTCGCAGGCGACCCTGGCCGGCCGCTTCGGCGACCTCGCCGCGCCCTCGCTGCACCTGCTGTCGCTGCGCCCCGGCGCCGACGCCACCGCGACCGCCGCGGCCCTCGAGGCCACGTTGTCCGCGTCGGGCGTCGAGGCCGACGCGCTCGCCGACGAGCTCGACGAGGCGGTGGCCGAGAACCGCACCTTCAACCTGCTGGTGCAGGCCTTCATGGCGCTCGGCCTGCTCGTCGGGGTCGCCGCCCTCGGGGTGATCTCCGCGCGGTCGGTCGTCGAGCGCCGGCAGCAGATCGGCGTGCTGCGGGCGATCGGCTTCCGCCGCCGCCTGGTGCAGGCCACCTTCCTGCTCGAGTCGAGCTTCGTCGCCGTGACGGCGATCGCGCTCGGCACCGGCCTCGGGCTGATGCTGGCCTACACGATCATCCGCGACTCGCAGCGGCAGCCGAGCTGGTCGAACCTCTCGTTCGACGTGCCGTGGCTCAACCTCGCCGTCGTGTTCGCGACGGTCTACGTGGTCGCGATGGCCACCACCCTGCTGCCCGCCCGGCGGGCCGCGCGCATCTCCCCCGCCGAGGCGCTGCGCTACGAGTAGCGGTCAGACGACGTGGACGACCCGCAGCACGTCGGTGGTGCTCGAGCGCCCGTCCACGCCGGCCAGCACCACCACGATGTCGCCCGCCCGCACGTGGCCCTCCTCCCGCGCGGTGCGCACCGCCTCGTCGACCATCTCGTCGTTGGGCGCGAACGCCGACAGCAGCAGGGGGGTGGCGCCCCAGCTCACCGAGAGCTGGCGCCGCACGCGCTCGTCGGTGGTGAAGCCGATGATCGGCGCCCGCGGGCGATAGCGGGCGATCGCGCGCACGGTGAAGCCGGTGCGGGTGAGGCAGAGGATCGCCGTCGCTCCGACCTCCTGGGCCACCCGCCAGGCGGCGTCGGTCATCGTGTCGGTGATGCGGCGGTCGCGGCCGATGCCCGCCTCGGGGTCCTCCACCCGCAGCCGGGTGACCAGCCGGGTCCAGCCCTCGACGTCGAAGGTGGCGTCGGCGCGGGCGCAGAGGCGCGCCATCGTGGCGACCACGTTGACGGGGTCGGTCCCGGTGGCGGTCTCGCCGGAGAGCATCACGGCCGACGATCCGTCGAAGACGGCGTTGGCGACGTCCGACGCCTCGGCGCGGGTGGGCGTGGGGGCGTTGGCCATCGACTCGAGCATCTGGGTGGCCGTGATCGCTGGCCGGCCGTGCGCGATGCACTCGCGGATGATGTGCTTCTGCAGGTGCGGCAGGTCCTCGATCGCGCACTCGATGCCGAGGTCGCCGCGGGCGATCATCACCGCGCCGGCGGCGTCGAGGATGCCGGCGAGGTTCTCCACCGCGCTGCGCGTCTCCACCTTCGCGACCACCAGCGGCCCGCGCGGGTGCGGCTCGGTGCCGAGCCGGCGGATGTCGTGGGCCGAGCGCACGAACGAGAGCGCCACCATGTCGACGCCGGCCTCGACGAAGGCGTCGAGGATCCGCAGGTCCTCGGGAGTCGGCGTGCTCACCCGCAGCCGCTCGGAGGGGATGTGCACGCCCGGTCGCCCGGTGAGGCTGCCGCCGTGGCGCACGACGGCGTCCACGTGGTCGCCGGGCGTGCCGACCACCTCGATGTCGATCCCGCCGTCGCCGAACGAGATGCGGTCGCCCGGCTCGATGCCCTCGAGCAGGCCCTCGAAGTCGACCTGGATCACGTCCGCCGTCGAGCGATCGCGCCCGGGCACCAGCCGCAGCCGGTGCCCGTCGGGCAGCTCGACCGCGCTGCGGCCGAACGAGGCGGCGCGGATCTTGGGGCCGGGCAGGTCCACGAGGGTCCCCACCGGGCGGCCGAGGTCCTCCGCCAGCCGCCGCACGCGGCGGTGGATCTCGAGGGCCTCCTCCAGCGTCCCGTGGGACAGGTTGAGGCGCACGGCGTCCATGCCCGCCTCCATCATCGCCCGCAGGGTGCGGTCGGAGTCGGACGCGGGGCCGACCGTGGCGAGGATCTTCGTGCGGCGTCGGGAGAGCGGCATGGCGGGCGCGATCCTACGCCGCCGGGCACGGTCGGCGTCGCCCGTCGGCCCGGACCCGGCCGCCGGGCGGGCGGCGGGCGGGTGGAGTAGACACCTCGCATGCGCCACATCCTGCGGTTCACCGTCGTCGCCGTCGCCGCCGCGCTGGCCGGCCTGCTGCCCGGCGCCGCCGCCGCGGCGCCCGCGGTCTCCGGCGCCGACGACCAGGTGTGGAACGCCGCCACGGCGCCGCCCTCCTACACGATCACCGGGACGGCGCCCGGCGCGACGGTCGCCTGGCAGCTGCAGCGACGCCGCGGGCCCGTCTACGTCGCGGTCTCGGGCCGCGCCGGCGAGGGCGCCTCGCCGCTCACGGTGACGCTCGCCGGCGCGCCCGAGGGCGAGCTGCGGCTGGTCGCCCGCCAGACCGCGCCCAACGACCCCGGGCGCACCCAGCGCACGTTCACGCTCGACACCACGCCGCCCGTCGTGACCGTCAGGCGGCCCACCGCCGGCGCCGTGTACGAGCCGGGCGCCGCGGTGGCCGCCGACTACGCCTGCCAGGGCGCCGTGAGCTGCTCGGGCACGGTTCCGTCCGGCGCGCCGGTCGACACGTCGTCGCCGGGCCCGCGCGAGTTCGTGGTCACCGCCGCCGACGTCGCGGGCAACGTCGCCACTGAGCGGCTCGAGTACCGGGTCGGGGGCACGCCGGCGCCGCCACCCGCCGGGACGGCCGGCGGGCCCGCGCCGCCGTCGGCGCCCATCCGCCTCGCCCCGGCCGGGCCGGGGGCGGAGGGGGCCGAGCCGCGCCCGCGGGTGGAGCGGGCGGGCCGCCTGCGCCCGGCGCCGGGCGTCGCCGTGACCACGAGGCGCCCGCTGCTGCGCTGGACGCGCGTGCCGGGCGCCCGCCTCTACAACGTGCAGGTCTACCGGGTGCGCGACGGTGGCGTGACCAAGGTGCTGTCGCGCTTCCCCGCCACCAACCGCCTGCGCGTCCCGGGCGGGGTGCTCGACTGGGGCGGCCGCTACATCTGGCGGGTGTGGCCGCGCGTCGGCGGGCGGTACACGGCCCAGCCGCACGGGGTGACCTGGTTCGAGGTCCGCCGGCCGGTGCGGCTGACGCCGGCGCAGCTGCTGGTGAACCAGCGCATCTCGCAGGCGGCGCTGCGGCGCACCGCGGCGGTCGAGGCCTGGCTGGACGCGGGCCTCGTGGCCGGCGACCTGCGCGACGGCGGCCTGGGGCGCGCCGACTTCGGCGCCGGCGTCGCCCTCGCGGGGGCCGGGGAGCCGATCGGCGGCGGCCTGGCGAGCCCCCGGCCGGTGGTGGTCCCGGCGGCGGTCGCGGCCCGCGCGCCCCGGCTGCGCGTGTCCGCCCGTCAGCTGCTGGTCAACCAGCGCATCTCCCAGGCGGCGGTCCGCCGCGCCAACGCGCTCGCACGGCGCCTCGGCGGCGGCCTGACCGGCGGCGACCTGCGCGCCGGCGCCGTGACCCCGTCCAAGCTCGCGCCCGGGCTCGCGGCGGCGGCGGCCGGGCCCGGGCCGGCGCCCGCCCCGTCGGTCACGGCCGTCGCCGCCCCGGTGCGCCGCCCCGGCGCCGGCGTCCGCATGACCGACCGCCAGGTGCTCGTCAACCAGCGCATCTCCCAGGCCGCCGTGCGCCGCGCCAACGGCCTGGTCGACCTCGTCGGCGGCGGCCTGACCGGCGCGGCCTTCCGCGACGGGTCGATCACCGCCGCGTCGCTCGCGGGCACCGGCTGACCCCGGCGGCCGCGGTTTGGGCCGGGCCCACCCCCGGGCACGCCCCCTGTGAGCGACAGGGAGGCTGACGATGGGACGGCTCGGCACGGCGGTGGAGCGGCGCGGGCGCGAGGGGCTGATCGGGTGGCGGGCGCGGGTGGCCGACGCGGTCGCCGGCCCGGTGTCGCGGCGCACGCCGCTGCGGGAGCCGTGGCTGCGCGCGCTGGTGGGGTGGACGTTCGTCGTCCTGTCGGTCGTCTACCTGGCGCAGTTCGCCCGCCGCATGACCTGAGAGAAGCTCAGCCCAGGTCGCCCGGCGGAGCCGGGCGACCTGGGCTGCGTCGAACCGAGGAACGCCGGCTGGCGCGCCGCGCGGCGATCCGGCAATCTGCCCCCACCGCGCGGCTCCGTCGGCGCTGCGCGCCGCCGGGGCGCGCCGCGCGGCGAACTGATCGCACTGCGTCCCGGACGACCTGATCGAGCGACGACGTGGTCGGAGACACGACCGCCGAAGGCGGGAGCGGGACAGAACCGGCCACGAGGGCGCCGGGCACACCCCCACGCGCACCACGGACGCTCACGTCAGTGGGGTTTCCGGCGCCCGCCCCGCCGAAGGCGGTGCGCCGGTCCGCAAATCGCCCCGGCCAGGGGCGATTTGCCGCGTGACCCGGCCCGAAAGAGGCCGGGTCCCCGCGTGAGGGGCACGGCGGTCGACGACGTGCTCAGCGCGAGCCGGCCCGAAGGGCCGGGTCCCGCCCGCGCAGAGGATCGGCCCCAGCCGACCCCGCACCGCGACCACCCGCCCAGCGCGAGCCGGCCCGCAGGGCCGGGTCCCGCCCGCGCAGAGGATCGGCCCCAGCCGACCCCGCACCGCGACCACCCGCCCAGCGCGAGCCGGCCCGCAGGGCCGGGTCCCGCCCGCGCAGAGGATCGGCCCCCGCCGACCCTCGTCCGTCGACGACCTCGTCAAGCGGGGGCCGGGTCCCGCCCGCGCCGACGATCGGCCCCAGCCGACCCGGTCCGTCGACGACCTCGTCACAGGACGGGCCGGATCCGCCCGCGCCATGGATCGGCCCCCGCCGACCCGGTCCGTCGACGACCTCGTCACAGGACGGACCTCGGCCACCCCGCACCGCGCCCACCCCGCCGCGTGACCCGGCCCCGACGAGGGTAGGAGGGCCGGCGAACGCCCCGCACGCAGCCGGAGGACGCCGTGCCCGAGCCCGACCCGCCGAGGATCACCGAGCAGGACCGGCAGACCATGGAGCATCCGGAGGAGGAGTTCGACCCCGACGCCCCGCCCGAGGCGATCGACCGGATGCAGGAGCGTCAGGCCGAGGTCGCCGAGCGCGACAAGCAGTGGATCGACCCGCGCGAGCGCGTGGGCGGGGAGGACTGAGCCGCGCCGCCGCGCTGACGGCGACGCCCGGCCGCGACGGCGGGGCCCATCCGGCCCCGGGGCCGGATGGGCCCCGCCCGTTCAGGCGATCCTCGCCGCGACGGCCGGCTCCGAGGCGCCGCGCCGGGCGCCCCCGACGAGGAGCTCGCGCGCCAGCGCCGCGGCGATGGGCTGGCCCGTCGCCTGCTCCACGAAGAGCCACTGGCCCGCCGGGTTGATCTCGAGGAAGACGTGCTCGCCGTCCGGGCGGCGCCGCATGTCGATCGCCCCGTACACGAGCCCGAGGCGGCGCATCAGATCGCGCAGCCGGTCGGCGACCCCGGCCGGGAGCACGGCCTCCTCGATGGCCGCGTTGTGCATGTCCATGCGGAAGTCGACCGGGTACTCGGTCTCCTGGGAGTGGATCGCCGCGGGGAAGATCTCGTCGCCGACGATCGTGATGCGGAGGTCGTGGACCGCGTCGACGTACTCCTGGAAGATCACCGGCGCGTAGCGCACGTAGTCGAGCAGCTGCAGCTCCTCGGGCCGCAGCAGCCGCGTCTCCCGCCACTCGGTCTCGAACGCCGAGAACGACTTGTAGATGACGTCCCGGTAGCCGTGGCGGTCGATGAACAGCCGCGCGGCGGCCGGATCGCTGGTGATGAGCGTGTCGGGGATCCGCAGCCCGGCCTCCTGGGCCACGCGCAGCTGCTTGACCTTGCGGTGCGCCACGTGGTCCTTGGCGGGATCGTTGATCCAGCGGGCGTCGAGCGAGAACCACAGGCCCGCGAGCGCCTCGTGGGCCTCGTTGGCGGCGAACAGGCGCCGGGTGGGGTCGATGATCTCGTCGCTCACCTCGGGCTGCTGCGGGCGACGCCACCACACCGCCTCGACGGCGGAGAGGTCCACGGCGTCGTCTCCGTCGCCGAGCGCGTAGGCGCGGCCGCCGCAGCAGTCGTAGCGGATGGTCAGCGACGCCCGCTGAGGGAACCGCGACAGGTCGAGGATCCGCGCGCGCCCGCCGAGCGCGGCGATCGCGTCGGCCACGGCGCGCGCGTGCGGGTCGGCCTCGGTGGCCAGCACGAGGACGCTCACGACTCACCGCCCCGCCAGGCGCCGGTACTCCTCGCCGAGGCGCGAGTACTCGTCGTAGAGCTCCCTCGCCGCGCGGGCGTCCTCCTCGCCCAGCCCGCCCGCCGCCTCCGCGCGGGCGTACTGGGCGATCACCTCCTCGTACTGCGCGAGCGCCACCTCGTACTCGCCGAGGCCCGCCTCGCCACCGGCCCACGCCATCGAGTGGTGCGGCGTGGCGAGGACGAAGGGCGCCGGGCCGCCGCGTCCGAGGTCCGGCTGCTGGACCGGTCCGCCGGGGTCGGGGATGCCGCCGAGGTCCGCCGCGGGCGCCTTGGCGAGGTCGGCGATGGGCGGCTTGTCGAGCGCCGGCTGCTTGATGGGGTCGATCCGCGGGTCGGTGCCGCCGTCGTCCAGGAACTTGGCCGCGGTGCCGACCGGGTCGTCGCGGAACTTCACCGCCGTGCCGACCGGGTCGTCACGGAACTTGTTGACGGTCCCGACCGGGTCGTCCCGGAACTTCGCGATCGTCGCGATGGGGTCGTCGGCCCGCTTCAGCGTGTCGATCGGATCGTCGCGGAACTTCAAGGTGACCGGCTCATCGGTGAACTTGAGCTTGGTCCCGCATGCCACCGAGCGGCCGATCGCGCTGCGCGGGCCGTCGAGGGCCGCCTGCATCCTCGTCACCTGCCCCGCGGTGAACAGGAACATCGCGACGTCGTCGGTGTAGTCCATGTAGTTCATGAACATGTCGCCGTCCGGCCCGTTCCCGCAGGTCACGACGGGGAACGTCGGCGTGCCGGTGTTGGGCCCGGCCTGGTTCGGCGTGTCGGCCACGAAGTCGTCGCCGCTGCAGCCGGTGCCGTCGTCGCCCCAGATGTGCCGGAGGTTGAGCCAGTGCCCGATCTCGTGGGTGGCCGTGCGACCGAGGTTGAAGGGCGCGGCCGCGGTGCCCGTGGTCCCGAACGCCGTATGGGTCACGACCACCCCGTCCGTCTCCGCCGGCCCGCCCGGGAACTGGGCGTAGCCCAGCAGGCCGCCGGCGAGCCGGCAGACCCAGACGTTGAGGTAGCGATCGGCCGGCCAGGCGTCGGCCCCACCGGTCCCCGCCGACTTGACGGCGTCGTCGTCGGTGAAGCCGTTGACGGTCGTGGTCGTGCGCGTGACGCCGTCGGTCGGCGCGCCCGACGGGTCGGCGGACGCGAGCTCGAACTCGATGCGGGCGTCGGCGGCGACCGGCATGAAGGCCGCCGGCACGAGGGTGCGGTCGGCGTTGCGTCGCCGGAAGTCCGCGTTGAGGACGGCGATCTGGCTCTCGATCTGTGCCATGCCGATGTCCTCGGCCGCCACCCGGCTGACGACGTGCACCACCACCGGGATGCGGGTGCAGCCCGCGCGCGCGGCCGACGGGGCGCGCGCCGACCGCCAGGCGTGGTTCTCGACGGCGGCCCTCCGTTCGGCGTAGCCGGGCACCTCCCGCATCAGCCGTTCGTGCACCCGCTCGGTGCCACACGTCCGGACCATCGGGGTCCGAGCGTCGTCCTGCTCGTCCGTCGTCATCGCGCACCCCGCTTCGATGGTGTCCAGCCACTCACACGTCGTCCTCCACCCGGCGCACGACCAGCCGGTCGGCGCCGGCCTCCAGCACCTCGTACCGCTCCTCCCGCCCGTGCCAGGCGAGCCGCAGGCGGTCGCCCTCGAGCTCCCACCGGCCCGGCGAGTACTCCGCCCGGTCGGCCGGACCCGCGCGACCGACCGCGGCCGTGCCGTCCGCCTCGAGGTCGATCGAGCTCCGGGCCGCGCGCGACGGCGGGAACTCGTGCTCCGGGCCCCGGAACACGAGACGCCCCCCCTGGTCCTCCTCGGCGGAACGGAACCAGCGCCCCACGAGACGCGCCCGATCGATCATCGCGTGCACCCGCCCGCCGCACGGGGGTCGTCGGCGGCGCCTGGGCGCGCGAGCGCGCCCTCGGGGGTTGCGTACGGGGAGGTCCGTCTGGTGCGCCGCCGCGCAGGGGACCGACGGAGCAGGTCGTCGAGCTGCTCGGAGGTGAGCCTGACGAACGCTTCCACGCGGTTCCGCCTCTCGCCGGCGCGTAGCGCGGTCCTACCAGAGGCGGAGGTGGACGGACAAGCCCCCCGCCCCGGCGACGGCGCGCCACCGGTCGCGCCGCCCACCCGCCGTCCGGCCCGGAGGCGAACATGTGTTCGTGCCCCGGGAGGCGACCATCCTGCACGCCGACCTCGACGCCTTCTACGCGTCGGTCGAGCAACGCGACGACCCGCGCCTGCGGGGCCGTCCCGTGCTCGTGGGCGGCGGGGTGGTGCTCGCGGCGAGCTACGAGGCCAGGGCCCACGGCGTGGCCGGCGGGATGGGCGGCGCCGAGGCGCGCCGGCGCTGCCCCGGCGCCGTGGTGGTGCCGCCCCGCTGGGAGGCCTACGTCGAGGCCAGCCGGGCCGTCTTCGCGGTCTTCGAGCGCACCGCGCCGGTCGTGGAGGGGCTGTCGATCGACGAGGCCTTCCTCGACGTCGGCGGGATGGCGCGCAGCGTGGGCACGCCCACGCGGATCGCGCTGCGGCTGCGCGACGAGGTGCGCGCGGCGGCGGGCCTGCCGATCACGGTCGGCGTGGCGACCACGAAGAGCCTCGCGAAGGTCGCGAGCGCCCTCGCCAAACCCGACGGCCTGATGGTGGTCCCCCCCGAGTGCGAGCTGGCGCTGCTCCACGGGCTGCGCGTGGAGCGCCTGTGGGGCGTCGGGCCCGTGACCGCGCGCCGGCTCGCCCGCCACGGCATCGAGCGCGTCGGTCAGCTCGCCGGGCTCGGGGAGGTTCGCATCGCGGCGATGCTCGGCCCGGCGGCGGGCCGCTCGCTCCACGCGCTCGCCTGGAACCGCGACCCGCGACCCGTGCGGGCGCGCCGCCGGCGGCGCACGTTCGGCGCGCAATCGGCCCTGGGGCCGCGCGCGCGATCGGCCGAGGAGCTCGACACCGTGCTCGTCGGCCTGGCGGACCGGGTCACGCGCCGCATGCGCGCCGCCGGCCGGGCGGGCCGCACCGTGGTGCTGCGCCTGCGCTTCGCCGACTACTCGCGGGCCACCCGGTCGCGGACGCTCCCACGGCCGACCGCGGCCTCGGGCGCCGTGCTCGCGGCGGCCCGGGCCCTGCTCGACGAGGCTCGACCGCTCGTGGCGGCGCGTGGGCTGACCCTGCTCGGCGTCGCCGTCGCGAACCTGGACGGCGAGGAGGGCGCTGCCCAGCTCACCCTGCCGCTCGATCCCCCGGCGCCGCCGGGCATCGACGCGGCGCTCGACGCGGTGCGCGACCGTTTCGGGCCGCGGTCGGCGACGCGCGCCTCGCTAGCCGGCGCCGACCCGGGCCTGGCCATGTGGCTCGCCCCCCGGCGTCGCGGCCGCTGACCACGCGCCGGCGGCGGCCCGGCCTCGGGCGGCCTCCTCGACCCCCTCGTCGAGGGGCACGCCGTTGACCGTCCAGGCGTAGCGGGGGCGCGCCCGCAGCGAGGCCGCGACGAAGCAGTCCCGTTCGGCCTTGCGGATGAGCTCGCGGGCGTCGTCCGCGCTCGGCAGCGGGTCGAGCCGCACGTCGAGCGCCACGTCGACCGCGACGATCGCGAAGCGCCCGTCCTCGTCCCGGCGCGCCACCACGCCGTGCGCCTCGCCGCCGCTTTCCATCTCGATCCCCGCGCGCCCGACGTGGTGGCGCAGGCTGCCCAGGGCGCAGCGCAGCAGCGCGGCCAGCACGAGGTGGTCCGGCGTCCACCCGGCGGCGGTGGTGAGCGGATCGGCGCCCTCGGCGAGCATGACGCCGTCGCGGCCGAGCGACGCCCGGTACTCGAAGGTCTTGCTGCGCACCGCCATGGCGTCCTCCCGTCGCAGGGGTCCACCCCGATCATGCCCCCTCGCCCCGCCGCGCCATCCGCGTCGCCACGCCGGCCGCCTGCGGGCTCTCCGCAACGCGGCCGGCGCCGGGCGGCGCGGGCCGCGCGGCGGGGCGATACGGGGCGACGACCGCCCTTGCGAGACGTATTCGGCCCCCCTAACGTGCGGGCGTGCCGCCCCCCGCCTCCCAGACCGTCGCGATCGCCGCCGCGGCGGCGCCGCCGTTCGCCGGCGCCCTCGAGCGGTTCGGCGATCGGGTGGCCGTGGTGGCGCGCGGCCGCCCCGTCGCCTACGGCGAGCTCGCCGAGCGGGCCGACGCCCGGGCGCGCGAGCTGGGCCCGGGGCGCCGCCTGGTGCTGGTGCGCGGCGGCAACGACGTCGAGACCCTCGTCACCTACCTCGCCGCGCTGCGGGCCGGCCACGTCGCGTGGCTCGCGGCGCCGGGCGCCCCGGCCCGCGACGCCGCCGTGGTCGGTCGCTTCCGGCCCGACACCGTCGTGTCCGTCGACGACGGCCGGGTCGACATCGCGACCGGCGGCGCCGAGCCGGGCCACGAGCTGCACCCCGAGCTCGCGCTGCTGATGCCGACCTCCGGCTCGACCGGCGCGCCGCGCCTGGTGCGCATCTCCCACGCCGCCCTGCACGCCAACGCCGAGGCGATCGCGACCTACCTGGCGATCACGGAGCGCGACCGCGCGGCGACGTCGCTGCCGATGCACTACTGCTACGGCCTGTCGGTCGTGAACTCGCACCTGCTGCGCGGCGGGCGCCTGCTGCTGACGGACCGCTCGGTGGCCGATCCGGCCTTTTGGGCGCTCGTGCGCGAGGGCGGCGCGACCAGCTTCGCGGGCGTGCCGCACACGTTCGACCTGCTGGAGCGCGTCGGGTTCGCCGGGATGGACCTGCCGTCGCTGCGCTACGTGACGCAGGCCGGCGGGCGGCTGGCGCCGGAGCGGGTGCGCCGCTACGCCCGCCTGGGCCGCCAGCGCGGGTGGGAGCTCGTGGTGATGTACGGCCAGACCGAGGCGACGGCGCGCATGGCCTACCTGCCGCCCGCGCTGGCGGAGGCCCGCCCCTCGGCGATCGGCGTGCCCGTGCCCGGCGGGTCGCTGCGCCTGGCCGACGTGCCGGAGGCGGACGAGCCCGGCGTCGGCGAGCTCGTCTACCGCGGCCCCAACGTGATGCTCGGCTACGCCCGGGAGGCCGCCGACCTCGCGCTGGGCCGGGTCGTCGACGAGCTGCGCACCGGCGACCTGGCCCGGCGGGGGCCGGACGGCCTCCTCGAGATCGTGGGCCGCCGCAGCCGCTTCCTGAAGCTCTTCGGCCTGCGCATCGACCTCGACGAGGTCGAGCGCATGCTCGCCGCGGACGGCCTCGCGGCGGCCTGCACGGGCGACGACGAGCGCCTGGTGGTCGCCGTGGCCGGCGACGGGCCGCGCGCCTGCCTGGGCCCGTCGCTCGCGGGCCGCCTCGGCGTGCCGGCCTCGCGGGTCGCGGTCGTCGCCGTGGAGCGGATCCCCCGCGGGCCGAGCGGCAAGACGGACTACCCGGCCCTCGCGGCCCTCGCGCCCCCGCCCGCCGCGGCCCCCGAGGGGGTCGCCGCGGCGGCCGGCGCGGACGCCGGCGCCGCGACCGGGCGCGTGGCGGCGATCCTCGCGGCCGCCGTGGGCCGCGACCGGGTGGGCGCGGACGACAGCTTCGCCGCGCTCGGCGGCGACTCGCTCTCGTACGTCGAGGTCTCGATCGCGCTGGAGGAGGAGCTCGGGCACCTGCCCCCGGACTGGCCGCGCCGGACCGTGGCCGAGCTGGCCGCGGGCGCCCGGGAGCGCGGCCGGGGGGCGCGCCTCGAAACGAGCGTCGCCCTGCGCGCGGCGGCGATCCTGCTCGTGGTGGCGTCGCACATGACCGCGTTCTGGCCCGCCGGCGGGGCGCACCTGCTGCTCGGGCTCGCCGGCCACAGCTTCGCCCGCTTCCAGCTCGCCGCGATGGACGCGCCGCGGCGACTGGCGCGCTCGGCCGCCGCGATCGCGCGGGTGGCGGTGCCGGCCTCGGCGTGGATCTGGTTGCAGGTGCTCGTCGCGGGGTCGTACAGCGCCGGCGCGGCGATGCTCGTGAACAACTACACCGGGTCGCAGGAGCTCGGCCCGGACGGCCGCTGGCACTACTGGTTCCTCGAGGCGCTCGTCCAGACGCTGATCGTGCTGACCGCGCTGTTCGCGATCCCGGCCGTGCGTCGGTGGGAGCGCCGGCGGCCCTTCGCCGTCGTGCTCGTCCTGCTCGCCGGAGCGCTGCTGTTCCGGTTCGAGCTGCTCGCGTTCGGCGCCGGCGACAACCTGATGTTCCGCCCGCACGCCGTGGCGTGGGTGTTCCTGCTCGGCTGGGCCGTCCACCGGGCGACGACCACCGGCCGGAGGGCCGCGGTGTCGGCGCTCGTGGTGGCGACCGTGCCCGGCTTCTTCGGCGTCCCCGCCCAGGAGGCGGTCGTCACCTGCGGGCTGCTCGTGCTGCTGTGGGCGCCCGCGGTGCGGGTGCCGCGCTGGATGGTGCGCCCGGCGGGCGCGGTCGCGGCCGCCTCGCTGTTCATCTACCTCACCCACTGGCAGGTCTTCCCCCCGCTGGCGCGCGAGCTGCCGCTCGCCGTGGCGATGCCGCTGACGGTCGCGGTCGGCGTGGCCGCCTGGCGCCTGGCCGGCCTCGCGTGCGCGGCGTGCGCGCGCGTGCCGGCGCGGCCCGGCCGGGCGCGCGGCGAGTCGCCCGCGCTCGCCCTCGCCGACGAGCCCGGATAGCGCGGCGGGGCGGGGGGTTTGCCCCCGCCGCCCCGGGGAAGGTATGCCGCCCGTGGAGAACTGGCCCGGATCGCCCCTGCCCCTCGGCGCCGCCTACGACGGCGCCGGCACCAACTTCGCCGTCTTCTCGGACGTCGCCGACGCGGTCGAGCTGTGCCTGCTCGACGGGGAGGGGGGTGAGACGCGGCTCGAGCTGCACGAGCGCGACGCGGGCGTCTGGCACGCCTACCTGCCGCGCGTCGGCCCCGGCCAGCGCTACGGCTACCGGGTGCACGGACCCTGGGACCCCGCGAAGGGGCTGCGCTGCAACCCCAACAAGCTGCTGCTCGACCCGTACGCGCGGGCCGTCGACGGCGAGGTCGACTGGGACCTCGCCGTGCTCGGCTACGACCCCGACGACCCGGACCGCATGAGCACGTCCGACTCGGCTCCGCACGTGCCGACGTCGGTGGTCGTGAACCCCTTCTTCGACTGGCAGGACGACCGGCCGCCGCGCCGCCCCTACCACGAGACGATCGTCTACGAGGCCCACGTGAAGGGCCTCACGATGACCCACCCGCTGGTGCCGGACGAGATCCGGGGCACGTACGCGGCGCTCGGCCACCCGGCCGTGATCGAGCACCTGCTGGGCCTCGGGGTGACGGCGATCGAGCTCATGCCCGTGCACCAGTTCGTGCACGACGGCCACCTGCTCGAGCGCGGCCTGCGCAACTACTGGGGCTACAACACGATCGGCTTCTTCGCGCCGCACAACGGCTACGCCGCCACGGGCCGGCTGGGCGAGCAGGTGCAGGAGTTCCAGGCGATGGTGCGCTCGCTGCACTCGGCCGGCATCGAGGTGATCCTCGACGTCGTCTACAACCACACCGCCGAGGGCAACCACATGGGCCCGACGCTGTCGTTCCGCGGCCTCGACAACCTGGCGTACTACCGCATCGTCGACGCCGACCCGCGCCACTACTGGGACACCACGGGAACCGGCAACACCCTGTTGATGCGCCACCCCCAGGTGCTGCAGCTCGTGATGGACTCGCTGCGCTACTGGGTCGAGGAGATGCACGTGGACGGGTTCCGCTTCGACCTCGCGTCGAGCCTCGCCCGCCAGTTCCACGAGGTCGACCGGCTGTCGGCCTTCTTCGACCTCGTGCACCAGGACCCGGTCGTCAACCGGGTCAAGCTGATCGCCGAGCCGTGGGACGTCGGGCCGGGCGGCTACCAGGTGGGCAACTTCCCGCCGCTGTGGACCGAGTGGAACGGCAGCTACCGCGACGTCATGCGGGACTTCTGGCGCGGCGAGCCGGCCACCCTCGGCGAGTTCGCCGCCCGCCTGTCCGGCTCGAGCGACCTGTACCAGGACGACGGCCGCCGGCCCTCGGCGTCGATCAACTTCATCACCGCGCACGACGGGTTCACCCTGCGCGACCTGGTCTCCTACAACGAGAAGCACAACGAGGCCAACGGCGAGGACAACCGCGACGGCGAGTCGCACAACCGCTCGTGGAACCACGGCGCCGAGGGCGACACGGACGACCCGGCGATCCTCGAGCTGCGCACGCGCCAGCGCCGCAACTTCCTCACCACGCTGCTGCTCTCCCAGGGCGTGCCGATGCTGCTGCACGGCGACGAGCTCGGCCGCACCCAGTGCGGCAACAACAACGGCTACTGCCAGGACGCCCCGCTGTCGTGGATCGACTGGGCGTCGGCCGACCAGGAGATGACCGCCTTCACCGGCGCCCTCTGCCGGCTGCGCGCCGAGCACCCGGTGTTCCGGCGGCGGCGCTTCCCGCGCGCCGACGAGCGCTCCGAGGACGGCATGCCCGGCATCGCCTGGCTGCGCCCCGACGGCAGCGCGATGGAGCAGGGCGACTGGGAGGCCGGCTTCGCGCGCTCCCTGGCGGTGTTCCTCAACGGGCGCACGATCTCGGAGCCCGGCCCCCAGGGCGAGCGCATCGAGGACGACTCGTTCCTCATGCTCTTCAACGCCCACCACGAGCCGGTCGTCTTCACCACCCCCGGCGAGATGTCGTGGGACCGGGTCATCGACACGGCGACCGGCCGCTGGGAGGCCGACGAGGAGGGCGATCCGGTGCCCGGCGGCGAGGCCGTGGAGGTGGCCGCCCGGTCGGTCATCGTGCTGATCGAGCGGCGGTGAGCACGGCCGGCGCGCCCGGGCGGCGGCCGCTCGCGGCGACCTACCGTCTGCAGCTGCGGGCCGAGTTCACCTTCGACGACGCCGCGGCGGTGGTGCCGCACGTCGCGGCCCTCGGCGCCACCCACCTCTACCTGTCGCCGATCCTGCAGGCGGCGCCGGGCAGCGCCCACGGCTACGACGTGGTCGACCACTCCCGGCTGTCGGCGGACCTCGGCGGCCGGGAGGGCTTCATGCGGCTCGTGGCGGCCGCCCGCGCCGCCGGGCTCGGGATCGTCGTCGACGTGGTGCCGAACCACGTCGCCATCCCCACCCCCGCCTGGCGCAACCCGGTGCTGTGGAAGGTGCTGCGCGAGGGGCCGGCGGTGCCCGAGGCCGGCTGGTTCGACGTCGACTGGTCGGCCGAGGACCGGGCGATCCTCATGCCGATCCTCGGCGAGCCGATCGGCCGCTGCCTGCGCGAGGGCACCATCGCCCTGGACCGCTCCGGCGACGAGCCGCTCGTGCGCTACTTCGACCACGTGCTGCCGGTCCGCCCCGGCACCGACCACCTGCCGCTGCCCGAGCTGCTCGACCGCCAGTGGTACCGGCTGGCCCACTGGAAGGTCGCCGACGAGGAGCTCAACTACCGCCGCTTCTTCGACGTCGACACCCTGGCGGGCATCCGCATGGAGCGGCCGGAGGTGTTCGAGGCCACGCACCGGGTGCTGCTCGACCTGCACGCCGAGGGGGCGATCGACGGCTTTCGCATCGACCACCCCGACGGGCTGGCCGACCCGCGCGGCTACCTGCGCCGGCTGCGCGAGGCGACCGGCGGCGCGTGGGTGGTCGTGGAGAAGATCCTCGAGGGCGACGAGCGCCTGCCGGCCGACTGGGACTGCGACGGGACCACCGGCTACGACGCCCTCAACCGGGTGATGGCCGTGCTGGTGGACGTGGCCGGCGCCGAGCCGCTGACCGCGGTGTGGACCGGCCTCGCGGGCGGTCCGCGGACGTTCCACGAGGTGGCGGAGGAGGCCAAGCGCGAGGTGCTCGCCGGACCCCTGCGCGCCGAGGTCAACCGGCTCGTCGCGCTCGTCGCGGCAATCTGCCAAGACGACATCATGCTGCGCGACCACACCCGCCGGGCGATCGAGGAGGCGCTCGTCGAGCTGCTCGTGGCCTTCCCGGTCTACCGCGCGTACGTCGTGCCGGGCGAGGCGCCCTCCGCGGAGGCCGCCGGGTGGGTGGAGGGCGCCGCGGCGGCCGCCCGCGAGCGACTGCCCGAGCGCGCCGAGGAGGTGGACCTGCTCGCCGACCTCGCCCTGGGCCGCCGCGGCCGGGGGCCGATGCGCGACGAGTTCTGCGTGCGCTTCCAGCAGACCTGCGGCCCGGTGATGGCGAAGGGCGTCGAGGACACGGCCTTCTACCGCTACTTCCGGCTGGCCGCGCTGAACGAGGTGGGCGGCGAGCCGGGCGTGCTCGGCATCCCCGCCGACGCCCTGCACGCCTGGGCGGAGGCGCGCCAGTCGACCCACCCCCGCGGCATGACGTCGCTGACGACCCACGACACGAAGCGCTCGGAGGACGTGCGCGCCCGCCTCGTGGCGCTCGCCGAGATCGGCGAGGAGTGGGCCGCGGAGGCGCGCGCCCTGCACGAGGCGACCGCGCCGCTGCGCACGGCCGAGGGCCGGCCGCACCCCGCCGACGAGCTGCTGCTGTGGCAGACGCTCGTGGGGGCCTGGCCGATCGACGCGGAGCGGCTGGTGCCGTACCTGCAGAAGGCGGTCCGCGAGGGCAAGCTGCGCTCGAGCTGGACGAGCCCGGACGAGGCGTACGAGGCGGCGCTGCAGGCGGTGGCCGAGGGCGTCCTCGCCGACGAGGCGCTGCGGAGGCGGGTGGCGGCGCTCGTCGAGCGCCTCGCGCCGGCCACCCGCGCCAACGTGCTCTCGCAGAAGCTGCTGCAGATGGTGCTACCGGGCGTCGCCGACGTGTACCAGGGAACGGAGCTGGTCACGCTGTCGCTGGTCGACCCCGACAACCGCCGGCCGGTCGACTACGACGAGCGCCGCGCGCGGCTCGCGCGGCTCGACGGCGGCGGCGCGCCGGCCGACCTCGACGACGAGAAGCTGCTCGTCACCTCGCGCGCCCTGCGCCTGCGGCGCGAGCACCCCGGGTGGTTCGCCGGGCCGGAGGCGGGCTACGCCGCGCTGCCGGCCGGCAGCGTGCACGCGGTCGGCGTCCTGCGCGCGGGCCGGGTCGCGGCCGTCGCGACCCGCCTGCCGATCGGGCTGGAGCGCGCGGGCGGCTGGGGCAGCGCGACCGTCGCGCTCCCGGAGGGGCGCTGGCGCGACGCGCTCGGCGAGCGCACGCTCGATGGCGGTCTGCTGCCCGTCGCCGAGGTGCTCGGCCGGCTGCCGGTGGCGCTGCTGGTGCGCGAGGGCGGCTGAGCCCGCCGCTCAGGCGAGGTACTTCGCCTCGAGCAGGTCGCCCCGGAAGCAGAAGCGGTAGACGCCCTCGGCGCCGGAGCGGCGCCCGTAGACCCAGCACTCGGGCCCGCGCCGCAGCAGCGGGGACCGCTCGACGCGCCGCGGGCCACCTCCCAGCACGCGCCGCACCCGCGACTTCGACGATCCGGTGCTGACCATGCGGTACAGCTCCCGGTCGATCACGCCCGCCGGCGCCGCCGGCGGCGGCCGGTCGGCCCCATCCTCGCCGTCCACGCTGAGCCCGATCGCCACGGCGACGGCCACGATCAGGGCCGCCGCGACGACCGCCGGCCAGGCGCGGCGGCGCCTCGGCGGCTGCACGCCGAGGGCCCTGCGCACGTCCTTCGCCATCCGCTCCTCCCCCGCCGCCGGACGCCCGGCGGCACGTGGAGAGGGTACCCCGGCCCCCGGCGCCGGGTGAAGGCCCGGGGGCGCGGCGCGGCGCTAGCCTGCGACCCACGGCGGACGACGGGAGGGGCGCGCATGCGGGTGGTGATCGCCGGCGGCGGCATGGCGGGGCTCGTGCTGGCGCGGGGCATCGCCGCGCGGGGCGGCGAGGCGGTCGTCGTGGAGCGGGCGGCGGCGGACCGGCGCATCCCCGGGCCGATCATGCTGCCCTTCCAGGCGTACGACGCCCTGGACGAGCTCGGCGTGCTCGACCCGATCCGGGCGCGCGGGATCGACGTCCCGCCGCTCCGCAACGGGCGCCCGGTGTCGATCTCGGTGCCGCGGCAGGACGTGGTGGAGATCCTGCGCGAGGGCGTCGACCTGCTGTGGGAGCACGAGCTGGTCGATCTGCTGCGCGAGGGCGAGCGCGTGGTGGGCGCACGCGTGCGCGGCCCCGACGGCGAGCGGGACCTGCCGGCCGGGATCGTGGTGGGCGCCGACGGCACCGGCTCGCGGGTGCGCGAGCTCGCCGGCATCCCGGCCCGGACCCGGGCCTCCGACACGGCCTTCGTGTCGTTCCGCAGCCCGGTGCACGCGCCGGAGCCGTTCTCGATCGCGTTCCTGTCCGACGGCCGCCAGGTGACGCTGCTCGACTGGGCCGGCGGCAGCGCCGGCGGCTGGCAGATCGACCGCGTGCCCGGCGGCGCCGCGGAGGCGCTCGCGCCGGGGCTCGACGCCTTCCGGCGCGCCTTCGTGCGCCTGCTGCCCCAGGCCGAGGCGCCGCTCGCCGCCCTGAGCTCGGTCGACGAGCTGTTCTACCGCGAGGTGACCGAGGTGCGCTGCGAGGCGTGGTGGTCGCCAGGCGTGGCGCTGGTGGGCGAGGCGCTGCACGCGATGAACCCCGAGGTGGGGATCGGCTCGGGCCTCGGCATGGGCGACGCGCAGGCCCTGGCGATCGCGATCGCCGCCACCCCCGACGACCCGGACGCCGCCTGCGCGGCCTACGAGCACTGGCGCCGGCCGGCCGTGGCGCCCTACCTCGCCGTGGGCGGGACCGCCTCGAAGGTCTTCGCCGGGGGCCGGCGCCCCGAGGAGGAGCGCTGGCCCCCGGCGTGACGCGCCTCGGCTGACGGCCATCACGGCCGCGCCGCGCACCCGCACGTCGGCGGGGTGCGGGCTGCCGGCCACGGACGACGCCCCCCGGTCGGCGCCGCTCGCGGCGTCGGCCGGCCAGATCGCCTGACGCGGCCGCGCGCTCGCGCCGCCCGGGTCAATCCCGGCGCGGGCCGCCGGTGCCGCTGGGCGACCGCGCGCACCGCGCGCCGGCGCTCAGCGGGGCGGCGGCCCCGCGGTGACGTCGCTCGCGCCCGGGGCGGGCGCGCGGTGGACGCGGCCGACGGGCACGACCATCGGCGCGCCGCAGACGGGGTCCTCCACCACCCGCGCCTCGAGGCCGAACGCGTCGCCCACCGTCGCCGGCGAGATCACCTCGCCCGGCGGCCCGGCGGCCACGATGCGGCCGGCGGCCATCACGACGAGGTGGTCCGCGTAGCGGGCGGACAGGTTGAGGTCGTGGAGCACCATCACCACGGTCGTGCCGCGGCCGCGGTTGAGCTCGTGCAGCAGGTCCAGCACGTCGATCTGGTGCGCGATGTCGAGGAAGGTGGTGGGCTCGTCGAGCAGCAGGATCTCCGGGTCCTGGGCGAGCGCCATCGCGATCCACACCCGCTGGCGCTGGCCACCCGACAGCTCGTCGACGCGACGGCCGGCGAGCGCCAGCGTGCCGGTCGCCGCGAGCGCCTCGGCCACGATGCGGTCGTCGTCGCCGCGCGACCCGCGCAGCCAGCCGCCGTGGGGGTGGCGCCCCCGCGCGACGAGGTCGGCGACCGTGATGCCGTCGGGCGCCTGCGGCTGCTGGGGCAGCAGCCCCACGATGCGCGCCACCTGCTTCGTGGGCAGCCGGTGGATGTCGTCGCCGTCGAGGGTCACCGCCCCGGCCGCCGGGCGCATGATGCGCGCCAGCCCACGCAGCAGGGTGGACTTGCCGGAGGCGTTGGCGCCCACGATGACGGTCACCCTGCCGTCGGGCACGGCCAGGTCGAGGTCGTGCACCACCCGGGCGCCGTCGTAGGCGAGGCTCAGCCCGGCGGCGCGCAGGTCGCGGGCGGCTGCGCGGGGGCGGCTCACGCGAGCGCCCGCCCGCGGTCGGCGACGGCGAGCAGCCACAGCAGGTACGGGGCGCCGACGGCGCCGGTCACCACGCCGACCGGCATCTGGACGCCGCCGGGCAGCAGGTGCTGTGCCGCGAGGTCGGACGCGGTGACGACCAGCACGCCCACGAGCGCCGACGCGGCCAGCGCCGGCGAGCCGTCGCCCACCAGGCGCCGCGCGATGGGCGCCGACAGGAAGCCCACGAAGGCGACCGGGCCGGCCGCGGCGGTGCCGACGGCGGCGAGGGCGACGGCGGCCAGCAGCAGCAGCAGCCGGGCGCGCTCGGCGCGCACGCCGAGGCCCGTGGCCGCGTCGTCGCCCAGCTGCAGCGCCCGCAGGCGCGGGGCGAGCACGGCGACGGCCGGCGCGATGAGCGCGATCGCGGCGGCGGCGGTGCCGATCTCGTCCCAGCCGGGGCCGCTGACGCTGCCCACCAGCCACACCCAGGCCGTCTGGGCGTCGTGGATGTCGGCCCGGGTCAGCAGGTAGCCGACGGCCGCGTTCATCATGAACGCCAGGGCGATGCCCACCAGCACGAAGCGGTGGCCGCTCGCACCCCGCCGCCAGGACAGCAGCCAGATGGCGAGCGCCACCAGCAGGGCGCCGCCGAACGCGGAGAACGCGACCACCACGCCGGAGAGGCCGAACACGACCAGCGCCGTCACCGCGGCGAACGTGGCGCCCCACGTGATGCCGATGATGTCCGGGCTGGCGAGCGCGTTGTCGAGGACCGACTGGAAGATGGCGCCCGACAGCGCGAACGCCGCGCCGACGAGCGCGGCCATCACGAGCCGCGGCAGGCGCAGCCGCATGACGACGAACTCCTCCATCCCGTCGCCCCGCCCGAGCAGCGTCCGCGCCACGTCGGGGACGGCGACCGCGTAGTCGCCCACGCACAGGCTGCCCGCCGCCACCGCGAGCGCCAGCAGGGCGAGGCCCAGCACCACGACGCGCCCCCGGCGGCGCCCGGCGGCGCGCGCGGCCCGGACGGCCGCGGCCGGTGCCTGCGCGGTCGCCGTCGTCACAGGCGCGCCGGTCCCGCGCGGCGCACGAGGGCGATCATCACCGGCGCGCCGAGAAAGGCCGCGACCAGGCCCGCCTCGATCTCGCCGGGCCGGGCGATGAGCCGCCCGGCGACGTCGGCGGCGATCAGCAGGATCGGCCCGAGCACCGCGGAGTAGGCGAGGATCCAGCGGTAGTCCGGCCCGGTGACGCGGCGCGCCACGTGCGGCACCACGAGGCCCACGAACACGAGGGGGCCGGCGACGGCCGTCGCCGCCCCGCACAGCAGCACCACCGCGAGCGCGGCGGCAGCCCGGGCGGCGCCGAGCCGCTGGCCCAGGCCGCGCGCCACGTCGTCGCCGAGCGCGATCACGTTGAGCACCCGGCCGACCGCCAGCGCGAGCACGGCGCCGGCCGCCAGGAAGGGCGCCATGGCGGCCAGCGTGCCCAGGTCGCGGCCGACCAGCGAGCCGACCACCCAGAACCGGTAGCGGTCGAGCGTCTCGATGTCGCCCAGCAGCATCATCGTGGTGAGCGAGGTGGCGGCCGCCGTCACCGCCGCGCCCACCAGCACGAGCCGCACCGGCGTGGCGCCATCGCGGCCGACCGCGCCGATGCCGTAGACGAGCGTCGCCGCCAGCGCGGCGCCGGCGAACGCGAACCAGACGTAGCCGGCCGGCGTCGAGACGCCGAGCAGCGTGATCGCCGACACGACCGCGAGCGCCGCCCCCGCGTTGACGCCGAGCAGGCCGGGGTCGGCGATCGGGTTGCGGGTGACGCCCTGGATCACCGCGCCCGCGAGCCCGAGGGCCGCGCCCGCCGCCAGGCCGATGAGCGTGCGCGGCACCCGCAGCTCGCGCACCACCACCTGGTCGTTGACGCCCGGGTCGTAGGCGACGAGGGCGTCGACGACCACGTCGAACGGCACCGACCGGGCGCCGAGGGCGACGCCGAGCACGAGCACGCCGGCCAGCGCCGCCAGGCAGGCGACGAGCCCGGCCGCGAGGCGGGCGGGGCCCCGCCGCGCCGGCCCCGGCGCGGCGGGAGGCAGCGCTGCGGTGTGGAGGTCGGTGGCCATGCCGGCGCGCGCGCGGGGGCGCTAGGACCCCTGGTCCACCCTGGCGGCGGCGGCCGCCAGGATGTCCACGTACTCCTCGAGCCCCCAGGTGAGCGACAGCGCCGTGGGCGGCGACACCGCGGCCACGAACTCGGGCCCGATCACCTGGGCGACCGTGCCGTTCCTCACCTGCGCCATCGTGCGCGCGTGGCTGGAGGCGAGGAAGTCCCTCGACAGCTTCCGCGTGTCGGCGAAGCTCACGAGGATGTCGCTCCTGAGCTCGTCGAGCCGCTCGTACGACAGCGTGTAGTAGAAGGTCTCGTCGCCGTTCGCCAGCGCCTCGACCGACGGCGCGCTGGTGAGGCCGAGCGCGAGGGTCGCCTCCACCCGCGGGTCGGCCGGCTTGTAGACGTAGAAGGTGCCGGCGGCGTCCCAGACCATGGCGACCGACTTGCCCGCGAGCTCGGGGTGCGCCTCGGCCTGCTCGGCGAGCGTGGCGTCGATGCGCTCCAGCAGCGCGGCCGCCTCGTCGTCCCTGCCGAGCGCCCTGCCGACGATGCGGATGGTGTCGCGCCACGGGGTCGCCCAGGCCTCCTCCGGGTACGCGACCGTGGGGGCGATGTCCGACAGCAGCTCGTACTGCTCGGCCGTCACGCCCGAGTACGGGGCGAGGATCAGGTCGGGCTCCGCCGCGGCGATCGCCTCGTAGGGGGGCTCGTCGCCGGACTTCGGCAGCACCGTCGGCACCTCCTCGCCGCGGCCCTCGACGGCGTCGCGGATCCAGGGCAGCACGCCGGCGTCGTCGCCGCCGTACTCCTGGAACGGGATCGCCACCGGCGTCACGCCGAGCGCGATCGCCGCGTCGGCGCTCGCCCAGCCCCAGGCCACGACCCGCTCGGGGGGCGCCTCGACCGTCGTGGAGCCGAACGCGTGCTCGATCGTGACCGGGAACGCCCCGGCGGCGGCGGCCGCGGCGGTCGATCCGGACGCCTCGCCCTCGTCCTCCCCGCACGCGGCGGCGCCGAGCGCGAGCACCAGCACGCCCAGCAACACCAGGACTCGTGTCATCCTCACCCCTTGGTTTAGGTAACCCATATTTCCCAAATGCGGCGCGCCACGCTACCACGGCGCGCGCGCCGCCGGCGAGGCGTGCCGGGGGCGGCGGGCGGCCCGCTAGATTTCCGGCATGCCCGCCGGCCACCCACCCCCCAGGACCGCGACCGCCGGCGCCGGGCACCCATCGGCCGGGCGCTGACCCGCGCGCCGGGGGGCGCGCTCGCCTGGGCGGCCGTCGCGAGCGCGGCCGTGGGCTTCGTGGCGTGCGTCGCCGGCCGCATCGCGGGCGGCGGCGCGATCGACGTCGCGTGGGCACCGACCCTGGGGCTGCGCCTCGACCTGGCCTTCGACGGGCTGGCGGCGCTCTACGCGCTGCTCGCGACGGGCATCGGGGCCGTGGTCTTCGCCTACGGCGCCGGCTACCTGCCGCTGCACCTCGCCCACGGCCGCCGCCCCGCGCGCCACGCGCGCCGGTTCTGGCCGTGGATGCTGCTGTTCGCCGCCTCCATGGTGGGGCTCGCCTGCGCGCGCGACCTCGTGCTGATGTTCGTCTTCTTCGACTTGACGGCCATCGCGTCGTACTTCCTGATCGGCTTCGACCGCGACCAGCGCGAGGCGCGCGGCGCGGCGCTGATGGCGATGCTGGTCACGGGCATCAGCGCGGTCGCGATGCTGATCGGCGCGGTGCTGCTCTACGCCGAGCACGGCACGTTCTCGCTGCCCGAGCTGTTCGAGCGGGCGCAGTCCGACGGCACCACCGCCGCGGCGGGCGCCCTGATCGCGGTGGCCGCCCTCGCCAAGAGCGCCCAGGTGCCGCTGCACTTCTGGCTGCCGCGCGCGATGGCGGCGCCCACGCCGGTGTCGGCCTACCTGCACTCGGCCGCGATGGTGGCCGCCGGCGTGCTGGTGATCGGCCGCGTGCACCCGCTGCTGGCCCGCGACGAGCGCGTGCTGGACGCGCTGCTGGCGATCGGGCTCGCGTCGATCGTGATCGGCGGCGTGCTCGCCCTGGCGCAGGACGAGCTCAAGCAGATCCTCGCCCACTCGACGATCTCGCAGTACGGCTACGTGGTGGCGCTCTACGGCATGGCCGGCCCCGAGGGGGCGGGCGCCGCCGCCCTCTACGTGGTCGCCCACGCGATCGCCAAGAGCGCCCTCTTCATGACCGCGGGCACCGTGACGGAGGCGACCGGGGCGTCGCGGCTCTCCGAGCTCGGCGGCCTGGCGCGGCGCATGCCGGTGCTGGCGGCGGCGAGCGGCGCCGCGGCCGCCACCCTCGCCGCGCTGCCGCTGACGCTCGGCTTCTTCAAGGACGAGCTGTTCTTCGCGGCCGCGGTCGAGTCGGGCCCCGCCATCGCGGCGATGGCGGTCCTCGCGGCGGCCCTGACGGTGGCGTACATCGGGCGCTTCTGGCTCGGCCTCTTCGCGGGCGCCCCCGGCGCCGCGCCGCGGCCCGTGCCGCGGCTGCTGGTGTGGCCGATCGCGCTGCTCGCGCTGGTGGCCGTGGCCGGCGGGGTGATCGTGGAGCCGTTCGCGCGGCTCGCGGGGGGCGCCGCCGAGGTGACCCACGCCGGCCCGGTGGCCGTCGACCCCGCCTACCACCTCGACGCGAGCGCCGAGAACCTCATGGCGCTGGCCGCGTACGCGCTCGGGGCGCTCCTGCTGCTGGCGACGGGCGCCCGCACGCGGGTGGCGGCCGCCGTGGGCCGCGCCGGCGACGTGCTCGGCCCGCGCCGGCTGTACGGCTCCGCGCTGCTCGCCATCAACCGCTGGTCCGACGCCCTGCACGGCGCCGAGGTGCGCGACCTGCGCAACAGCATCGCGGCGGTCTTCCTGCCCACCGGCGTGCTGATCGGCATCGCCTTCGCGCTGACGCCGACCGAGGACGTCTACAGCGTGGGCTCGCTCGACTGGGGCGACTCGCCGATGGTCGTGCTGCTCGCGCTGGCGGTCGCCGCCGGCGTGACCGTCGCCCGCGACGGCGGCCGGGTGCGCCCGGTGCTGGCGATCTCCGTGATGGGCTTCGCGCTCGCCGCGGTCTACGCCGTGGTGGGCGCCCCCGACGTGGCGCTGGTGGCCGTGGTGGTCGAGTCGGTGATCACGCTCGCCTTCATCGGCGTCTACTCGCGGCTGCCGGCCGCCGAGTCGGAGGAGGAGGTGCGGCGGCGCCGGCCGGTGCGCCGCTCGCGCAACGCGATCGCCGGCGCGATCGCGGGCGTGGGCGCGTTCGTGGCCATCTGGGCGGCGCTCTCGCGCACCAGCGTCGCCGAGGGCGACGCCGCCAAGCACATCGACGCGACGCCCGCCGCCCACGGCGGCGACGTGGTGACGGTGACGCTCGCCGACTTCCGCGGGCTCGACACCATGGTCGAGATCACGGTGCTCGCGGTGGCGATCGTCGGCGTCGCCAGCCTGCTCCGGCGCGGGGGCAAGGCCTGGTGAACGCGGTCATCGACACCATCGCCCCGCGGCTGCTCGGGCCGGCGCTCATGGTCGCCGCGGCGATCATCGTGAAGGGCTACACCGACGTCGGCGACGGCTTCAGCGCGGGCGTGATCGTCGCCCTCGCCATCGCCTTGCGCTACATCACGCTCGGCCCCGAGCTCACCGAGCGCAGCCTGCCCGTGCTGCGCCACTCGCCCGTCGTGGCGATGACCGGCCTGCTCATCGCGCTCGGCTTCGGCTTCGGCGGCGTCCTGGTGGGCGACCCGCCGTTCACCCACTACCCGCGCCCCGGCGAGGACGTCGTCCACGTGGGGACCCTCGAGCTGCTGACCGCGGTGGGCTTCGACATCGGCCTGTTCATGCTCGTGGCCGGGTCGCTGGTCACGCTCGTCCACCACCTGGCCCGGCTCGTGCAGGAGCCGCCGCCATGACCCTGGTGTTCGCCCTCGCCGCCTCGGCCCTGTTCGGCATCGGCGCCTACCTGGTGCTGAACCGCGACCTGCTGCGGGTCGTGCTGGGCATCGTGATCATCTCCCAGGCGGCCACCCTGACCCTGATCGCGGCGGCCCTGACGCGCGGCGTCGCCCCGATCTACCCGCTGCGCGGCGCGCTGGTGAGCGACCCGCTCAGCCAGGCGATGGCCCTCACCGCGATCGTGATCGGCCTCGCGCTGACGGCGCTGCTGCTCGTGCTGGTGCTGCGGGTGGTGCGGGCCTACCGCGCGAAGGGCCTCGACGACGTCGCCGAGGAGGAGGCCGAGCGCGAGGCCCGGCGCGAGCGCCGCACCGCCCGCGAGCACGAGGACGAGGAGGCCGCGGCCCGGTGAGCGCGCTCGTCGTGGCCCTGGTGGTGCCCTGGGCGGCCGGCGCCGTGCTCTGCCTGCTCGACGGGCGGCGGCGCTGGGTGGGCTGGCTCGCCGTGGCGGCGCTGGTGGTCAACCTCGTCGCGCTGGTGGCCCTCGCCACCTCAGTCCTGCAGGACGGGACCGTGTCCGAGACGACCGGCGACTGGCCCCGGGGCGTCGGCATCACCCTGCGCGCCGACGCGCTCGGCGCCCTCTTCGCCTGCTTCTCGTCGTTCGCCGTGCTCGCCGCCATGGTCCACGAGGTGCTCGACGGCGTGCGCGAGCGCGTCTTCCCGGGGCTCGTGGTGCTGCTGGCGACCGGGCTCACCGGCCTGTTCGTGACCGGCGACCTCTTCAACTTCTACGTCTTCTTCGAGCTCGCGATGACGGCCGCCTACGTGCTGGCGACCTACGGCGGCGGGCGCCGCGAGCTGAGCGCCGCGCTCGTGTTCACCGCCGTGAACCTCATCGGCACGTTCATCTTCCTGCTGTCGGTCGCCGGCGTGTACCACGTCACCGGCAGCCTCGACATGGCCACGATCGCCGAGCGCATGACGTTCGTCGACCCGGCGGTCGCGGTGATGATCGCCATCGGCTTCTTCGCCGCCTTCAGCGTCAAGCTCGGGCTCTTCCCCTTCCACTTCTGGCTGCCGACCGTCTACACCGGGGCCCGCCCCGCCGTGGCCGCGATCCTGAGCGGCGGCCTCGCCAACATCGGCGCCTACGGGCTGCTGCGCTTCGGCGGCGAGCTGCTGCCGCGCGAGCTGGAGTTCGCGTCGGCCGGCCTCATCGCGCTCGGCGCCGCCTCGGTGCTCTACGGCGGCGTGCTGGCGGTGTCGCGGCGCAGCGCCAGCGAGATGCTGGCCTACTCGGCGATCGGCCAGGTGGGCTACGTGCTGATGGCGATCGGCGTGGGCGGGCCGGTCGGCTTCGCCGCGGCGATCCTGTACACCGCCGTCAACGCCGTGAACAAGACCCTGCTCTTCCTGACCGCCCACATGCGCGGCGGCATCGTGGCCGCGGCCTTCCTCGTCGGCGCGCTGAGCGTGGTGGGCATCCCGCCCGCGGCCGGCTTCATCGGCAAGCTGGAGCTGTTCCGCTCCATGGCCGACGACCCCCTGCTGCTCGCGCTCGTCTTCCTCGGGGGAGCCCTGTCGTTCGTCTACGCGCTGCAGGTCTACCAGTTCGACTTCTGGCGGTCGCAGCGCGCCGGCCGGCGCAGCCGCTGGGGCCAGCAGGCCGTGATCGGCGTGCTGGCGCTCGTCGTGCTGGCCGGCGGCGTCTGGCCCGAGCCGCTGCTGTCGCTGAGCCAGGACGCGGCCGCCGCCCTCGGGGGGGCCGGCCCGTGATCGGCGTCCTGGTGCGCGCCGGCGCCCTGACGGCGATCTACCTCCTGGTGCTGACCAGCGTCCAGCCCGGCGACGTGCTCGTGGGCGGCGCGATCGGCCTGCTCATCGCGCTCGCCCTGCGACCGCGCCACGTGCCGCGCACACCCCGCGAGTCGCTCCAGCTCGTGGTGGCGGCGGCCGGGGCCCTGACCCGCACCGCGCGCGAGATGGTCATCGGCTCGTGGCGGGTGGTGCGCTTCTGCCTCGGCCGCCCGGAGGCCCCAGGCTTCGTCGAGGTGCCGCGCGGCGACCGCACCGGCCACGAGCTGGCGATGTGGGGGCTCCTGACGGGCGAGGCCCCCGACGAGGTCGTGGTCGACATCGACCGCGCCCGCGAGGTGATGATCGTGCACCTGACCGACGCGAGCGACCCGGACGGCGTGCGCGAGCGCCACCGGCGCGACCACGAGCGCTGGCGGCGCCGGGTGGCGCGCTGATGCCGCAGCTCGCCCTCGACATCGCCTTCGGCTGGGCCACCCTGCTGCTCGTGGGCGGCGGCCTGCTGCTGCTGCGCGCGCAGGACGCCATGCACCGCATCCTGGCCCTCGAGGTGCTGGTCTCGATCGTGGTCGCCCTGCTGACGATCCTCTCCTACCTGCGCGACGTCTCGTACTACATCGACGCCGCGCTGGCGCTGGCGCTGCTCTCCTTCACGGCCACGCTCGTCGTGGCCCGCTACGCCACCCGTGGGCGGCCGTTCTGATGGAGGCCGTCCTCGACGTCGTCGGTGTGGCCCTGCTGATGCTGGGCCTGCTGCTGGCCACGATCGGCCTCTACGGGCTGCTGCGCATGCCGGAGATCTTCCACCAGGTGCACCCGGCCGGCCTCATCACCGGCCCCGCGCTGGTGCTGATCCTGCTCGCGGCCGTCGCCACCCGGCAGGCCGAGATCATCACCAGCGCCGCCCTCGTGGTGGTGTTCCTGCTCATCACCTCGCCGCTCGCCGCGCACGCCATCGCCCAGGCGGCGAAGCAGCGGCGCGAGCGCCGCCACGAGGAGGAGCGGCTGGAGCGGGTGCGCGACGAGGCGGAGGGGCTCGACGCCGAGCCGCCCGCGGCCGACGAGGAGCAGGAGCGGGACCCGGCCCGCTGAGGGTCACGGGCGGGCCCCGAGGGTCACGGTGACCGCCCGGCGGTCGCCGTCGCGCAGCACCTCCAGCCGCAGCTCGTCGCCGGGCTGGGTGCGGCGCAGCGCGGCGTAGAGGTCCTCGACCTGCCTCACCGGGTCGCCGCCGGCCGACACGATCACGTCGCCGGGCCGAACGCCGGCCTCGGCCGCCGGGCCGCCGTCGACCACCGACAGCACGGCCGCGCCCTGGTCGGTGGACCCGAGCTCGGCCTGCACGGGGCCGGGCACGAGCCCGAGGTAGCTGCGCTGCACCCGGCCGCTGTCGAGCAGCTGGGTCACGACGGAGTCGACCTCGGACGCCGGGATCGCGAACCCGATCGAGACCGCCCGCGCCTGCGGCGGGATGTAGGCGACGTTGATGCCGATGATGCGGCCCCGGCCATCGACCAGCGCGCCGCCGGAGTTGCCGGGCGAGATCGCCGCGTCGGTCTGCACCAGGTCGACGAGCGCCGGCGTGCGGCCGCCCGAGGGGATGGAGCGGTGCAGGCCCGAGACGATCCCGGCGGTGACCGTGCTCTCGAAGCCGAGCGGGTTGCCGATCGCGATGGCGAGCTCGCCCACGCGCGGAGCGTCGGTCCTCAGCTCGGCGACCGGCAGGTCGTCGCGGTCCACCCGCACGACGGCGAGGTCGCCGCGCTCGTCGGACGCCTCCACCCGGCCCGTCAGGCGCTCGCCGGAGCGCAGCGCCACCGTCACGCGCGAGGCGCCCGCCACCACGTGGGCGTTGGTCACGATGACCCCGCCCTCGCGGATCACGACGCCGCTGCCCTCGCCCTCGCCCTGCCCGGTCCGCACCAGGATCGCGACGACCGACGGCGCCACGCGGTCCACGATGGCCGGGATGTCGGCCACCGTCGCCCCCGTGGCCGGCGCGCCGCCGGCCGGGGCGGGCGCCGTCGCGGTGGCGGGGGCCGTCGCCGCGGCCGGGGCGGACGCGGTCGCCGGCGACGAGCCGGCCGCCTCGTCGTCGCCGTCGCCGCCGTCGCCCCCGCAGCCGGCGAGCGCGAGCACGAGCACGGCGAGGAGCGCCGCCGCGGCGGCGCGCAGCCGGTGGTGCCTGAGTGCCTTCGTCGTCCCGTCCCCCGTCGACGTTTCGCCCGCAGCGGTCGCGCGCAGGATAGCGGGTCGAGGCCCGGCGACGGAGGGAGGGCGAGCTGACGGGGACGGCGCCCATCCGCCGGCTGGCGGTGCTCGGCGCGACCGGCGACCTCACCGGGCGCTACCTGCTCCCCGCCCTCGCCGCGCTCGCGGCGGCCGGCCGGCTGCCGGAGGGCATGCGGGTGGTCGGCGCCGGCCGCCGGGACATGGGCGACGCGGCGTTCCGCGACGCCGCGGCGCGCGACCTCGACGAGCACGCCGCCGACGTGCCCCGGGCGGCGCGGCGCCGGGTGCTCGACGCCCTGGGCTACCGCCCCTTCGACGCGCGCGACCCCGCCTCGGTCGCCGCGGCCGTCGAGGGCGAGGGCCCCGTGGCCGCCTACATCGCGCTGCCGCCCGCGCTCGCGGCGCCGGCCGTGGGGGCTCTGGCTGCCGCCGGGCTGCCGCGGGGCAGCCGGATCGCGGTCGAGAAGCCGTTCGGCGAGGACCTGGAGGGCGCGCGTGAGCTCAACCGCCTGCTGGCCGGCGCCGCCCGCGAGCTCGGCGAGCACGCCGCCTTCCGGGTCGACCACTTCCTGGGGCTCGCCCCCGTCGCGAACATCCTCGGGCTGCGCCTGGCCAACCCACCGCTCGAGGCCGCGTGGCGCGGCGCGCACATCGCCGCGATCGAGATCGTCTGGGAGGAGACCCTCGGCCTGGAGGGCCGGGCGGCCTACTACGACCGCGCCGGCCAGCTGCGCGACATGGTGCAGAACCACCTCATGCAGGTGCTCTGCCTGCTCGCGATGGAGCCGCCGGCCGACCTGGGGCAGCAGGCCCTCCGCGACGCGAAGGTGGCGCTGCTGCGCTCGGTGCGCCCGCCGCAGCCGGACGCCATGGCCGACCGCACCCGGCGGGCCCGGTACGACGGCTACGCGCGGGAGGAGGGCGTCGACCCGGGCCGCGGCACGGAGACCTTCGCGGAGGTGGTGCTCGCGCTGGACGGCGCGCGGTGGGGCGGGACGCCGGTCAGGATCCGCACCGGCAAGGCGCTCGCGCGCGACCGGATGGAGGCCGTCGTGCGCTTCGCCCCCGCCGCCGGCGGCCCGTTCGCCGGCGCCGCCGGCGAGCTGCGGATCGGGCTCGGCGAGCCGGCCGAGGTCGGCATGGTGCTCGTCGGCGCCACCCCCGGGCCGCACCCCGAGCCGGCGCCGATGGCGCTGGCGGCGCCCGTGCCGCCCAGCCCGCTGCCGGAGTACGCGCGCGTGCTGCTCGACCTGCTCGAGGGGCGCAGCGCCCTCTCGGTGCGCGGCGACGAGGCCGAGGAGGCCTGGCGCATCGTCTCGCCGGTGCTCGACGCGTGGGCGGCCGGCGCGGTGCCGCTCGAGGGGTACCGGCCGGGCTCGGAGGGGCCGCCGCCGCTCGCGACGGGCGCGCTCAGCCCCCGGCGGCGCGCAGGCCGGCGATGATCGCCCCCAGGCGCTCGGGCGCCGACGCGGCGAGGGCCGGGTCGCCGAGCGCCGCGACGTCGACGAGGTCGACGTGCTCCATCCCCGCCGCGCGGAAGCGCCCGAGGCGCTCCACCACGTCGTCGGGCGTGCCCCACATGTAGTGGCGGCGCATCACCTCGCCCGGCACGGCGGCCGCTGCGGCGAGCGCCTGCTCGCGGGTGAGGTCGGTCGGCACGAAGTCGAGCAGCCCCCAGCGGCTGGCCAGCGGGTGCTCGGCGCCGGCCCGCTCGTACTCCTCGGCCGGCGCGGTGAGCGCCACCAGGCGCAGCAGCAGCGACTCGTCGAGCAGGCGCTCGGCGGCCTCGCGGGTGTCGGCGACCACCAGCCAGGCGTAGAGCCCGGCCACCACGGCGTCCTCCGGGCGGCCCGCGGCGGCGCCCGCCGCGCGCAGCGCGGCCAGCGAGGCAGCGTACTCGGCCGGGTCGAGGATCAGCGGCAGCCAGCCGTCGGCGAGCCGCCCGGCGGCGCGGAGCACGCGCGGCCGGTGGGCGGCCATCCACAGCGGCGGCGGCCGGTCGCCGTACGGCTCCGCGCCGAGGATCGCGCCCCGCAGCCGGAAGTGGTCGCCGTCGAAGTCGACCGGCTCGGTCGTGGCCCACAGCGCCCGGATCACCTCGACGGCCTCGATCAGCCGCGAGGCGGTGCGCTCGTACGCCATCCCGAAGGGCACGATGTTCTCGGCCTCGCCGACGCCGATGCCGAGGATCGCCCGGCCCCGCGTGACGTGGTCGAGGGTGAGGAAGGTCTGCGCCAGCACGGCCGGGTGGCGCCGCACGGCGTCGGTCACGCCGGTGCCGAAGCGGATGCGCCCGGTGCCCTGCGCGGCCGCCGCCATGAGCGGCACCGGGTCGAGGAAGACGTGCGGGGTGCGCGACGCGGCGGCGTGCGGCACGAGGTCGGGCGTCCACACCCCGGGCGGGAACCAGTGCAGGAAGTGGTCGGAGTACCAGACCACGTCCACGCCGCCGGCCTCGAGCGCCGCTGCCTGCCGCAGCACGGCGTCCACGGGCGGCCGGGTGATCCCGAGCGCCCCGATCGTCAGCGGCCTCACCCGGTCGACGCTACACCTCGCGGGACCGGCGCGGTCAGGAGGGCGGCTCGCCGGATCGTCGGCGCCGGCAGCCCCAGCGCCGTGCCGATCGCGGCGGCCACCGACGGGCCGAGGTGCGCGATGTCGTCGATGCGGTGCTCGTGCAGGCAGACGCCGCGCACCAGCGCGGTCTGCACCTCGTAGCCCGTCGCGGCGCCGCGCGCGAGCGCCGCGCCGTCGAGGCCGCAGGCCTGGGCGACGGCGGCGACCGGCGGGATGTTGTCGCCGGGGTGCGCGTAGTCGGCGGCGAGGAGGGTGTCGTGCATGTCGAGCTCGCGCACCGCCACGCCGTTGGCCCACGCGGCCCACTCGGCCGAGACCCGCACCGCCGGCGCGAGCCCGTTCACCGCCGCCCCCGGCGCGCGCCGCCCGCTCCGCCGACCGGTGTGTCCGCACCCCGTGCACCCGCATCCGTTCCCTCCCGAGGTCGCCCGCCCCCCTCGCCACAGGGACCGGGCCGAACCTCCTAGAGGCGGACGGCCGAGCCGTCGGGGCGGTACGTCGGCGTGTCGCGCGCCTGGCGGATCAGCCGGAGCGCCATCGGCCGGTGGAACGCCGCCGGCGCCTCGGTGCCGGCGTACTCGGGGCGTCCGGCCAGCGCGGTGATGCGCCGGCGGGCCTCCTCGCGGTAGCCCAGCGAGGCCAGCGCCGCGGCGTGCTGCAGCGACAGCGACAGCAGCAGCCAGCTGTCGTCGAGCGACCACGCCCACGCGAGCAGGCGGCCGTAGACCTCGTCCACCCCCGCCCCGCCGAGCTCCTCGAGCGTCGCCGGCATGCGCGCCACGTCGTCCGCGCGCAGCCCGTCCGGGAACTCGAAGACGTAGGTGGTGCCCTCGTACGCGACCAGCCGGGCCCGGTCGAGCATGAGCCCCATCGCCGCGGACACCCAGAAGCAGGTGTGCCAGCCGAAGTCCTGCAGGGCCAGCAGGAAGCCGGGCCCGGTGGCGGGCGCCATGCGCTCCAGGAACCAGCGGGTGCCGAACCAGCTCTTGCAGGCGTCGACGAAGGCGATCTCGTAGCGCGCGCCCGGCGGGGGCGCCCACAGCCCCGGCAGCCGGCCCACGTCCTCCGGCGCGTCCGGCAGCGCCGAGCGGTGGATGTCGAGCAGCGGGGAGTAGTCCTGGCCCGCGTGCAGCTCGCGCACGAGCGGCTCGAAGTCGCCCTCGGCGCGCAGGATCGCCAGCGCGCCCGGCGTGGCGAGCCCCTGCGCCACCAGGCCATCGAGCTGCCCGGCCGGCACGAGCGCCGACAGGTCGGCGTCGCCGCCGTCCTGCGCCACGTCGGTGCGGAACCAGTCGTGGGTGTGCAGGCGCGGGCCGTCGGCCCGGCGCGGGTTGGCCAGCATGCCGAGGCACGCCGCCCGCGTCGTGCCGCCGAGCAGCGGCCCGTTCTCGAAGACGTCGGCGGCCCCCGACCACAGCAGCGCCATCGTGTTGTGGTAGAGCCAGCGCTCGCGGGGGGTCGTGGCCGAGGGGATGCGGTCGATGCGCGCCGACAGGCGCTCGTCGCCGGGCGGCGGGCTGCCGAGCAGATGGCCCAGCAGCTTCGGCGACAGCGCCGGCCCGAGCGAGCCCGCCCGCAGGGCCGCCACGTCGAGCGGCCCGGGCCCGAGCGCCTCGAGGTTCTCGCGCACGTCGGGGTCGCCGGGCGCGATCTCCTCGGCCGCGCGCAGCACCGCCCGCGCGGCGTCGAAGCGGCCGGCGCCGGCTGCGATCACCGCGAGGTCGTTGAGGTCCGTGGCGGCGACCGTCTCGCGCACCGCCTCGCGCATCGCGGCCAGGGCGAGCTCGTGGCGGCCGGCCGCGTGGTGCTCCCGGGCGATCAGGCGGCGGTCGTCGGGCGCGGGCGGCGCGTCGTGCGGCATGGGTCCTCCTTCGGCCCCGCGGGTCGCGTCTTGACCGGCGGGCGCACGCCGGCCGCCCGGCGTGCGACGATCACCGCGTGGGCGCGCCCGTGGTGCACTGGCTGGTGAGCCGGCTCGACTACCCGATGTTCATCGTGACGGTGCGCGGGCGCAGCGAGCCCGCCGGGTGCCTCGTGGGCTTCACCACCCAGTGCAGCATCCACCCGCCGCGGTTCCTCGTCTGCATCTCGGAGCGCAACCACACCTTCGCCGTCGCCCGCGAGGCCGAGGTGATGGTCGTGCACATGGTCCCCGAGCACGCGACCGCGCTCGCGGAGCTGTTCGGGTCGGAGACGGGCGACGAGGTCGACAAGTTCGCGCGCTGCCGCTGGACGCCGGGGCCGATGGGCACGCCGGTGCTCGACGACCTCGGCAACTGGTTCGCCGGCCGCATCATCGAGCGGCTGCCCGCCGGCGACCACACCGCCTACGTGCTCGAGCCCGTCGCCGTCGGCGAGGAGGACCCGGGGCGGCCGTTCACCTTCCACCGCGCCAGGCGCATCCAGCCCGGCCATCCGCCCTGAGCGGCGGTACGCTCGGGCCCATGCGCCACCGCTGATCCCCGCACCCGCCCGACGCGCGACGGCGCGCCCGGCGAGCCGTGTGCCGGGCCGCGCTCGCGGAGGCGGTGCCGCGCTCCCCGCGCTCCGCGCCGCTGTTCGCCGGCGCGGGGCTCACGGACGCGGCGATCTCGCTGCGGCTCGGTGCGTGGTCGCTCGTGGGCCTGGTCGCCGAGGTCCCGGCCGGCGCCTGGACCGACCGCCACTCGCGGCGCGCGGCGCTCGTGCTGGCCGGCGCGCTGCAGGCGGCCGGCCACGCGGCCCGGATGATCGCGCCCGGGCTGCCGGGGTTCGTTGCGGGCCTCGTCCCGTGGGGCGCCGGCGGCGCCCTGGCATCGGGGAGCTTCGAGGCGCTGCGCTACGAGGGGCTCGCCGCCGCCGGCGCGCAGGGCCGGTACGCCGCCGTGGCCGGCCGCGCGCAGGCGGCCGCGTTCGCCGTGCAGCCGCCGGTGGGCCGGGCGCCGCGAGCGCGCGCCGCGCGGCCGGCGGCTACCCCCTGGCCGGCTGGGCCAGCGTGGCGGTGTGCCTGGCGGCCGCCGGCCGCGCGGCGCGGCGGCCGCTCGCCGCCGGGTCGCGCGCCGTGCTCGCCGCGCTGGCGGCGCTCGCCGGCCTGACGGCGCTCGACGCCTTCGAGGAGTACCCCCCGCTGATGGCGACCGCGTGGGGCGCGCCGGCGACCGCCGGGCCGCTCGCGACGCTCGCCGGCGCGCTCGCGCTGGCGAGCGCCGGCCTGGCCGCGCACCCCGCGGCCCTGGCCGCGGTGGCGCCCTCTTCCGGCCCCTCGCGCGCGACCGTCACCTCCCTGGCGGGCGTCGCGTCCGAGGTGGCCGCGCTCGCGGTGGCGGGCGCCTGGGCGGCCGGCGGCCTGCCAGCGGCCGCCGCGGGCCTGATGATTGGCGCGGCCGGGGGCGGGTACCCGGCGGTCGTCCGCTCCAGCGCGCGCGGCGCCGCCGCGGCGCGCCCGAGAGGGGAGGTCGGGGTGTCGGTGATCGAGTCGGTGCGCGGCGTGCTGTGGGCGCGGCGGCGCCAGCCGGACGACGTGGCGTACCTGATGGCGGCGGCCCACGAGCGCTTCGCGCCGGCCGAGCTGGTCGCCCAGGCCCAGGCGGCCGAGGCCGCGGGCTTCGACGGCGTGTGCTGCAGCGACCACACCGCGCCGTGGTGGGCGCCCGACGCGGCGCCGGCGGCGTGCGGCAACGCCTGGGTGTGGCTCGGCGCCGTCGGCCAGGCGACGTCGGAGATCTCGATCGGCACCGCCGTCACCGCGCTGGTGCACCGCTACAACCCGCTCGTGGTGGCCCAGCAGCTGGCGACGCTCGAGGAGATGTTCCCGGGCCGCGCCTTCCTCGGGGTCGGCTCCGGCGAGGCGATGAACGAGGTGCCGGCGGGCATGCGCTGGCCCGGCACCGGCGAGCAGCTCGCCCGCACGGAGGAGGCGCTCACCATCATCACGCGCCTGCTCGACGGCGAGACGGTCGACTTCGAGGGGCGCTTCTTCCGCGCCCACCGCGCGCGCCTCTATCTGCGCACGCCCCGGCGGCCCCCCGTCTACATGTCGGCCTTCCACGAGGGCGCGGCCGAGGTGGCGGGCCGCCTCGCCGACGGCCTGTGGACGCTCGGCGACCCGCAGACGGCCCCCGGGATGATCGCGGCCCACCGGCGCGCCGCCGAGGCGGCCGGCCGCGAGCCGGCCGAGATCATCCTCCAGACGCTGGCCTCGTTCGGCGCCACCGACGAGGAGGCCCTGGAGTCGAGCCGCGAGTGGAAGGGCACGCTCGTGGACGAGGCCTACACCGACGACCTCCCCGACCCGGCGCGGATCGGGGCCGCGGGCGCGCGGATCTCCGACGCGAAGTACACCGCGATGTCGATCGTGTCGGCCGACCCGGCCGTGCACGCGCGCAAGCTCAAGCTGCTGCGCGGCATGGGGGCCACGGCGATCGTGGTGATGAACGTGTCGGGCGCCGACCCGCTCGGCCTGATCCGCGCCTACGGCGAGTCGGTGCTCCCCGAGCTGCGCTCGTAGCGGGGCCCGGCTCCCGCCCCGGGTCGGGGCGGGAGCCGGCGGCGCGTCACCCGAGGCGGCTCTTCAGCAGCTGCTTGCCGAGCTCGCCGCCCTTGCGGCTCTCGGCCTGGGCGCGGCGGAAGAGGTCCGCCAGCTCGGAGTCGCCGGCCCGCTCGGCGTCCTGGATGTACTGCTCCAGGCGCAGCGCGTTGGAGAGGCACTGCTCGGTGAACCAGACGAGGTTGTAGTCCTTGTCCGGCGTCCCGGTGACACCGCCCGTCTCGCCTGTCGACATCGCGTCCTCCTGGGATCGGGGTCGCCCACGGGTACCCGGATGCCCGTGCCGCCAACCGGTTCGGCGCGCGCCGTTGCGGGAAGGAGCGGGGTGTGAACGGCCCCCTGGACACCGCGCGCGGCGCCCTCGCGATGGGGCGCGAGCAGCCGCGCGTGCTCCGGCAGGCCGCCCACCGCCCCTGGCCGCTCCCGCGGGGGCCGTGGGTGCTCGCCCAGACGTGGCTCGACACGGCGTTCCTCCACTGGCCGGTCGATCCGGAGCGCCTGCGCCCGGCGCTGCCGCCCGGCCTGACGCTCGAGACCTGGCGCGACGCGGCGTGGGTGACGGTGACGCCGCTCGCCATCCGGGCGTCGCGGCCGCGCCTGGTGCCGCCGCTGCTGCCGTCGTCCGCCTTCCCGGAGCTCAACCTGCGCACCTACGCGCGCGTCGGCGACCGCCCCGGCATCTGGTTCGTCAGCCTCGACGCCGGGAGCCCCGCCTCGGTCGCCGCGGCCCGCACCCTCTTCCACCTCCCCTACTTCACCGCCCGCATCGCCCTGGGCCGCGCCGGCGACGAGGCCCGCGTGCGCGCCCGCCGCGCGGCACGGCCGTGGGTCGCGTTCTCCGCGCGCGCGCGGGCCGACGGCCCGGCCGCGCCACCCGCGCCCGGCTCGCTCGACGAGTGGCTGCTGGAGCGGTACTGCTGCTACGGCGCCGACCGGCGCGGCGGCGTCTGGCGCACCGACATCCACCATCCGCCGTGGCCGGCCCGCCCCGCCACCGCGGTGGTCGAGCACGACACGCTGACCCCGCCGCTCGGCGTGGCGGGGCCGCCCGCGCTGGCGCACCTGGCCGACCGGCAGGACGTGCTGTTCTGGCCGCCGCGCCGCGCCGGGCACCGCTGAGCCGCCGGCGCCGCCGACTGCCCGCCGCCGGGCCCGGGTAGGGAAGCGGCCACATGAGCGATCTCCCGGACGGCCTCACCCCCGAACGCCACCGCGACCTCAGCAGCCGCGCCTACCGGGTGTGGGTGCGCCGCGGCGTGCTGCTCGCGCTGACGGCCGTGTGCGCGATCGCGCTCGCCGGCGCCTTCGGGCAGACCGCGACGACCTCCACCGCCGAGGGGCCCGACGCGGCGCTCGCGGTGGAGGCGCCCTCGCGCCTGCGCGGCGGCCTGCTCTTCCAGGGCGAGATCGAGGTGCGGGCGCTGCGACGGGTCGCGCAGCCGCGCATCGTGCTCGATCGCGGGTGGAGCGACGGCATCACCCGCAACACGATCTCGCCCGAGCCGGTGGACCAGGGCGACGCGGCCGGCCGGCTCGTGCTGGCCTACGACGAGCTGCCGGCGGGCCGCACCCTGACCGTCCGCATCCAGATGCAGGTCAACCCGACGACGGTCGGCGCCCGCCCGCAGGACGTCGAGGTGCGCGACGGGGACCGGGTGCTCGCCCGGGCCGACCGCACGCTGCTCATCTTCCCCTGACGCCCGAGGAGGCGGAATGGACATCATCCTGCGGGCCGCCGCCGTGTTCGTGCTGCTGTTCGTCGTCACGCGGGTCATCGGCCGGCGCGAGCTCGGCGAGATGGAGCCGTTCGACCTGATCCTGCTGATCGTGATGGGGGACCTCATCCAGCAGGGCGTCACCCAGAGCGACTACTCGTTCACGGGCGCCGTGCTGGCGATCTCGACGCTCGCGCTGCTGACCGTCGCCGTCTCGTACGCGTCGTTCCGCTGGCGTCGGGTGCGACCGCTGCTCGAGGGCGAGCCGATCGTGCTGATCCACGACGGCAAGCCGGTCGACGCCAACCTGCGCCGCGAGCGCATCAACCTCGAGGAGATCGAGGCCCAGGCGCGCCTGCAGCAGGTCGCGAGCCTCGACGACGTGCGGGTGGCCGTGCTCGAGACCAGCGGGCAGATCTCGATCATCCCGCGCTCCTCAGGGTGAGCCCGGGCGGACGGGGTGCGCCGTCCGCTCCCACCGGCCGGGGTCGCGGGCGAGCAGCCACAGGCCCCGCCAGGCGGCGACGCCCTCGAGCAGCGAGGCGGCCGGGGCGGCGAGCGCGGCTGCGCCCAGGCCCTCGGCGCCGCCGCGCAGCGCGCGGCAGCCGGCCAGGCGCAGCAGCACCCCGGCCATCGCGGCCGCGGGGCAGAGGATCCACGCGGCCGGCGCGGCGAGCTGCGACGCGACGGTGCCGGCGATCGTCAGGTGGACGCAAGCGGCGCGGCCGGCGCCCAGCTCGCGGCGCAGCGCGCCGCGCGGGCGCAGCGCGGCCAGCCAGGTCTGCACGAACCCGCGCGACCAACGCGACCGCTGCCGGACCCACGCGGCGACGCCCTCGGGCGTCGACTCCTCGCGGGTCGGCGAGGCGATCGTGCGGGTGCGCAGCCCGGCGCGGGCCAGGCGCACGCCGAGGTCGGCGTCCTCGGCCACGTTGCGCGGGTCCCAGCCGCCGACGGCCCGCAGGGCCGCCACGCGCAGGTGGTTGGAGGTGCCGGCGAGCGGGACGGGCGCGCCCAGCCGCGCGAGGCCGGGCAGGAAGCCCCCGTGCCACAGCCGGTACTCGGCGGCCATCACCCGCCCGAGGGCGTCGCCACGAGGCGGGACGACCGCCGGCCGCGCCTGCACGCACGCCAGACGGGGACCGCCGGCGGCGAAGACGGCGGCGGCGTCGCGCAGCTGCCACGGGTCGGGCACGTCCTCGGCGTCGTAGACCACGAGCAGGTCGCCGCGGGCCAGCGCGAGCCCGTGGGCGAGCGCGCGCGGCTTCGTGCGCGGCTCGCCCGGCGGCACCGTCACCACGCGCAGCCACCCCGGCTCGCCCAGGCGGCGGGCGGCGCGCTCGGCGGCGCGCCGGGTGGGCGCGTCGTCGGCCTCGACCAGCACCATCACGTCGAGCCGCTCGCGCGGGTGGTGGAGCGCCGCGACCGCGTCGATCCACCGGCCCGCGCGCGCCTCCTCCCCGCGCAGGGCGCCGAGCACGGTGTACGCGGGCGGATCGGCCGGCGCCGCCGCGGGGGCCGCGCGGGCGTTCCGGCCGATGAGCGCGACGGCGACCCGGAAGGCGAGCGGCGCCAGGTGGGCGACCGCCGCCGCCGTCGCGGCGGACCGCGCGGCGCGTGACCGCGCCCGGCGACGGGAACCCTCCATCGGCCCCGCCCGCGCGCCGCGGGTCACCGACCGTCAGCCCCGAGGACCGGCACCTGCGCCAGCCGACCGAGACCCCCGACGTCAGCGTCGTGATCCCCTACGGCGGCCGGCGCGCGCATCTCGCCGCCACCCTGTGGAGCCTCGTGGAGCAGCGCTACCCGTCCGAGCGGCTGCAGGTGATCGTGGTCCGCTGCCCGGCCGCCGAGGATGGCGACCGGGGGCTCCGCCGGCCGGGCCGCCTGCTGGGCGCCGAGTGGCTGCGGCTGCGGCGGACCGGCTTCGCGCCGGCCTCGGCCCGCAACCGGGGGCTCGCCGCCGCGGAGGGCGAGGTCGTCGTCTCGATCGACGACGACATGGTGGTGCCGCCGGGCTTCGTGGCCGCCCACGCCGCACGCCACCGGGACCGGCCCGTGGCGACGTTCGGCCTGCGGCGCTTCATCAGCCTGCCGCGCGGCTTCGCGGCCGGCCCGGACGTCCACCGGCGCCTGGCGTCGGTGCCCGACCTCCCGGCCTCCGGCTCCAACCGCCCCGGCCACGCGCGCGACTGGCGGGCCGCCGAGGCGCGGCGCATCGACCGCCACCCCCACCCCTACCACTGCTTCCACGGCTGCAACGTCTCCTACGGCCGCCGCCAGGCGCTGGAGGTGGGCGGCTGGTGCCAGGCCTTCGACGGCGAGTGGGGCTACGAGGACGTCGAGTTCGGCGCACGACTCCATGCGGCCGGCGCCCGCATCACCTGGGTGCCGGAGGCGGTCGGCCTGCACCTGGAGGGCGACCCCGCGACCGCCGGCGGGCGCCGGGCGGCGGCCTCGCGCAACCTCCGCCTCGTCGCGCTGCGCGTGCCCGGGTACGCGGAGTTCCGCCATCGCGCGTCAGCCCGGCAGGCGGGTGGCGACGAGGACCGGCGCGCCGACGAAGGTCCGCTCGGCGACGAGGAACCGCGGCGGGGCGAAGATGGCCGGCAGGGCGGCGGCGGCCCACGCCCGGTGCTCGGCGAGGGCCGGCGCGCGGCAGACGACCAGCTTGTGCTCCGCCACCGCCACCGGCGCGAGCGCGCCGGGGCGCGCCCGGAGGTGATCGACGACGGCGACGGTCACGTCGGGCCACTCCGGCAGCAGCACGTCGTCGAGCACGATCGCGCCGCCCGGGTCGAGCGCCCGCTCGGCCAGCAGCAGGTCCCGGCGGACGTCGTCGTAGCCGTGCCCGCCGTCCACGTGCACGAGCCGCGGGCACGCGCCGAGGTCGCCGGGGGCGAGGTCGGCCGAGTCCCGCCGCAGCACGACCAACCCGGCCTCGTCGCCGACCCACTCCCGCCAGCGGGCGCGGAGGGCCTCCTCCGGCCCGCGCGCCTCGCGGAACGACCAGCCGGGCACGTCGCCGGCCCCCACGTCGAACCGGTCGCACGCGACCAGCCGCTCGCCGGGGGCCAGCGCGCGCCCCAGCACGAGGGCTGAACGGCCGTAGAAGACGCCGATCTCGGCGACGCCACCGCGCATCCCGCGGCCGGCCTGCCAGCGGGCGAGCCCGTCGAGCAGCCAGGCGGCCGGGGCCGTCAGGAACCCCGGGACGTCGCCGAGCCCGGGGAGCGGGAACCCGCCGTCGCCGGCCATCGCCGTCAGGGCGCGGGCACCATGTGCACCACCTTCTGGGCGGTCACCTCGTCGAGCAGGGCGGGCCCGTAGCCCATGCCGAGGCCGCTCGACTTGCGCGGCTCCGCGGAGCCGCCCGGCGCGCCGCCCCACACCGCGTTGATCTTCACCGTGCCCACCCGCAGCTCGCGCAGCGCGCGCTGGGCGTTGCGCTGCGAGCGGGTGAGGACCGTGGCGGCCAGGCCGTACTCGCCCGCGTCCGCCGCGGCGAGCGCCTCGTCGAACGAGCGCACGGCGCGGATCGCGGCGACCGGGCCGAAGGTCTCCTCGCGCATGATGCGCATGTCGTCGCGCGCCTCCACCAGCACGGTGGGCTCGTGGAAGAAGCCGGCGCCGTCGATGCGCGAGCCGCCGTGCACCACCTCGGCGCCCGCCGCGGTCGCCTCGCGCACGTGCTCCTCGACGATCGCCCGCTGGCGCTCGTCGATGAGCGGGCCGAGCGTGGAGCGCGCGTCGATCGGGTGGCCGGGCACGAGCTCGCCGGCGCGCCGGGCGAGCGCGGCCGCGAACGGCTCCAGCACCCGCTCGTGCACGTAGACCCGCTCCACCGACGTGCACACCTGGCCGCAGTTGGCGAACGCGCCAGAGGCCGCCTGGCCGGCCGCCCACTCGGGGTCGACGTCCTCGTCGACGATCAGCGGGTCCTTGCCGCCCAGCTCGAGGACGGCCTTCACCAGGCGTCGCCCGCACGCCGCCGCGACCTCCCGGCCGGTCGACACGGAGCCGGTGTGCAGCACGACGTCGACCTCCGGGTGCTCCACGAGCGCGCGGCCGGTCGCCGGGCCGCCGGTGAGCGCGACGAGCACCCCCTCGGGCACGTGCCCGGCCACGATCTCGCAGGCCAGGCGCACGGCGAGCGGCGCCCGCTCGGAGGGCTTCACCACCAGCGCGTTGCCGGTCGCCAGGCAGGCGCCCACCGGGCCGCCGACGATGGCCACCGGGTCGTTCCAGGGCACGAGGGCGACGGCGACGCCGCGCGGCTCGCGCAGCGCGAAGTCGGCGGCCTCCCAGGCCCCCGCGAGGGTGCGGCCGCCGTGGAGCGGCCCGAGGTGGGCGTACTCCTCGATCGTGCCGATCCCCGCCGCCACGCCGCCGCGCGACTCGGCCAGCGGGCGGCCGTTCTCGCGCGACTGCAGCTCGGCCAGCTCGTCGGCGCGCTCGCGCAGCGCGGCGGCCGCGCGCTTCAGGGCCGCGGCGCGCTCGGCCGGCGCCGTGCGCGCCCAGCCCCGCGCGGCCTCGCGGGCGGCGGCCACCGCCTCGGCGGCGCCCTCGGCGCCCGCGTCGGGCACGCGGTCCAGCAGGGTGCCGTCGGCGGGGTCGACGACGTCGAGCGTGGGGGCGGTCGAGATCACGGCGGCGCTCCTCTGCGGCGATGGGCTCACCCGAGCCAGATCCCCGCCGCCGCCCGCCTCCATGCGCGCGAACGCCGCGCGAGGGCCGCTACGTGGCCTCGCCGATCTCCTGCAGCAGCGCCCGCGTCGCCTCAAGCGACGAGGTGAGGAGGGCGCGGGCCACGTCGAGCAGCTCGAAGACGCGCTCGTCGCGGGCGCGGTAGAAGACGCTCGTCCCCTCGCGGCGGCTCTCGAGGATGCCCGCCCGGCGCATGACGCCGAGGTGCTGCGAGGTGCCGCTGGGGTCGAGGCCGAGCGCGGACGTGAGGGCCCCGACGCCCATCTCCCCGTCGCGCAGCAGCTCGAGGATCCGCACCCGCGCCGGGTGCCCGAGCACCCGGAAGAGGTCCGCCTTCACCACGTGGATCGGCTCGTGGCCCGCCCGGGACCCGGGGGCACCGCCGCTCGGCATCTCGCCTCCTTCGCTGTCCGCGATCGATCGTAGCCGTTTCGCCTTGTCATTGGTATCGAACTATGGAATCTTTGAATATATGGAGGAACAAGAGCGTCGGCCCGAGCTGGCCGTTCCCTCCGGCGAGGCGCCGGCGCTCTGAGCCCACTGACCGCGATGCTGGTCGCCGGCGCCGGCTCTATTGCCTGCGGCGTGGCGCTCACGGGGGTGCGACGGGCCGGGATCGCCGTCGCACTCCTCCTCCAGGCCGCCGGGACGGCCCTCGTCGGGGCCGTCGGCGCCGTCTGCCTGCTCGACGGGCGCACGGTGGGCGCCGGCTTCACCAGCGACCTCGAGCCGTCGCTCGGGGTCGACCCCCTGTCGGGGCTGTTCCTGCTGCTCGTGGCGCTCGTCGCGGTCCCCGCCGCCCTCTATGCGATCCCCTACCTGGCCGGCGCGCGGCGGCCGCGGACGCTCGCCGCGCTCACGGGCCTGTTCGGCCTGGCCCTGGCCGGGGTGGTGACGGCGCGCGACGCCGTCACCTTCCTGGCCCTCTGGGAGGTGATGACGCTCGTGCCCGCGGCGGCGATCCTGGTCGCCCGCGGCGACGCGCCCGCCCGGCGGGCGGTCTTCGAGTACCTCGCGGTCACGCGCATCGGCGGCGCCGGCGTCTGGGTGGCGCTGCTCGCGCTGGCCCACCACGGGGCGCTCGGCGACCCGGCCGGCCTCGCCGCGGCGGGCGGGGGCGCGCAGGCGCTGGTGGCCGTGGCGGGCATCGTCGGCTTCGGGACCAAGGCGGGCCTGGTGCCGCTGCACGCCTGGCTGCCGCGCGCCCATCCGCTCGCCCCGAGCAACGTCTCGGCGGTGATGTCGGGGGCCATGGTCAGCGTGGCGCTCTACGGCCTCGCCCGCCTGCTGACCGGGTGGCCGGGCGGCCCGCCCGCGTGGGTCGGGTTCACGGTGCTGGCGCTCGGCGCGCTCTCGGCGCTGACCGGGATCCTCTACGCGGTCTTCCAGGCCGACCTCAAGCGCCTGCTCGCCTTCTCGACGATCGAGAACGCCGGCATCGTGACCGCCGCCCTCGGCGCCGCCGCGCTGCTCGAGGCGCGCGGCGAGGCCCGCTGGGCCGCGACCGCGCTCGCGGCCGGGCTGCTGCACGCCCTCGCCCACGCCCTCGCCAAGGCGCTGCTGTTCCTGACCGCGGGGTCGGTCGAGCGCGCCACGGGCGGCCTGCGCATCGACGCCATGGGCGGCCTGCTCGGTCGCATGCCGGCCACCGGCGGCGCCACCCTCGTCGGGGCGCTCGCGCTGGCCGGCGTGCCGGTGCTCGCCGGCTTCGCCTCGGAGTGGGCGACGCTCGGCGCGCTGATCGAGCTGGCGCGCGCGGACGCCGTCGGCACCGCGCTGGCGGGCGCGCTGGGCGCGGCCGCGCTCGCCGCCACCACGGGGCTCGCCGTCGTGTGCTTCGTCGCGCTCGCCGGGCTCGCGCTGCTCGGGCGCCCGCGCGGCCCGGGCGCCGCCGCCGCGACGGAGGTGCCCGGGCCGATGCGCTGGGCGCCCGCCGCGCTCGCGGCCGGCTGCGTCGCGCTGGGCGTGGCCCCCGGGCCGCTGATGCCCGCGCTCGAGCGGCTGGCCCCGGGCGGCGACGGGGCGGAGGTCGCCGCGGGCGTCGGCGTGCCGGGCGCCTCGCTGCCGACGCTCGGCGCCGCGCTGGCGCTGGGCGGCGCGGCCGCGCTGCTGGCCGTCGCCCGGGGGCGGCGCCCGCGCGCCGCCGCGCCGGTCTGGAACTGCGGCCAGGACGCGGGCCGCGAGCTGGCGTGGACGTCGGCCGCCTTCACGAAGCCGCTGCGGCTCGCCTTCGGCGGCATGCTGCGCCCGCGGCGCGGCGTGGAGGTCGTGGCCCGGGCGGGGATCGTGCGCGAGATCCGCCACCGCGGCGGCGTGCCGCACCTGTTCGACTCGCTGCTCTACGGGCCCACCGCGCGCGCCGCGCTCGCCGGCGCCGGGGCCGCGCGCCGCCTGCAGTCCGGCAGCATCCGCCAGTACATCGCCGCGCTCGTCGGCGTGGTCGTGCTGCTGCTGGCCCTCGCCCGTGCCGGTGCGCTCGGATGAGGGCCGCCGACGCCGCGGCGACGGCCGCGCAGATGGCCGGCCTCGCGCTGGCGCCGCTGCTGCCGGGCGGCGTGCAGGCCCTCAAGGCGCGCCTGCAGGGCCGCCGCGGCCCCGGCGTGCTGCAGCCGTACCGCGAGCTGCGGCGCCTGTGGCGGCGGGGCACCGTCGACCCTGAGGGGTCCGGCGCCGCCTACCGCTGGGCCCCCGTGGCCGCCGCGGCGGCCCTGGCGGTGTGCGTCCTGGTCGTGCCGGTCGGCGCCTGGGGGACGGCCTGGCCGGCGGGGCACGACGCGCTGCTGCTCGTGGGCCTGCTGGCGCTCGCCCGGATCGCCGTGGCGCTGTCGGCCTGGGACACCGGGGGCGGCTTCGGGCTGATGGGCGCCTCGCGCGAGCTGGCGTTCGCGGTCGTCGGCGAGGCCCTGCTCGTGCTGGTGGTGCTGCTGGCCGCGATCCCGGCGGGCTCGACCGACCTGCGCGCCATGTGGGAGGCCGGCGCGGGCACCGGTCCGTGGGAGGACCCCGCCCGCTGGTGCGCCGCGCTCGCCATGGGCCTCGTGGTGCTGCTGGAGACCGGGCGCCAACCGATCGACAACCCCGACACGCACCTCGAGCTGACGATGGTCCACGAGGGCCCGCTCCTCGAGTACGCCGGGCGCGACCTGGCGCTGCTGCAGTGGACGGCGGCCGCCCGCCACTGGGTGGTGCTGGTCGTGGCGGCGTCGCTGGCGCTGCCGCACCCGGGCGACGCCGCGGGCGGCCTGGCGGCGCTCGCGCTGGGCGTCCTCGCGCTGGTCGGCGGCCTGGCCCTCGTGGAGAGCTGGCAGGCCAAGATGCGGCTCCTGCGCGTGCCGCCGACGCTGCTCGCCGGCGTCGCGGTGGCCCTCGCGGGCGTGGTGAGCGCCGCCTGGGGCGCCGGATGAGCGCCTGGCTGCTCGCGCTGGTGACGCTCGCCGGCCTCGCCGCCGTGGCCGCGCGGCGGCCCCTGCCCGCGGCCGCGCTCGTGGCCGCGCAGACCCTGCTGGTGGGCGCGGGCGCGCTCGCGGCGGCGCCGGGCTCGGCGCACGGGACGGCCGCGGCCGCCATGCTGCTGCTGAAGGGCGTCGCGGTCTCCGGGATCACCCTCGCCGCCGTGCACCGGGTGCGCGAGCCGCGCCCGCACGACGACGAGCCCGCCATGCTCGCCCGCCTCGGGGCGGCGCTGGCCCTCGTGCTCGTCGTCGTCGCGCTGGTGCCGGAGTTCGGCCTCGACGACCGCGCCGCCGAGCGCACGGCGGCGGCGCTCGTCGCCACCGGGCTGGCCCTGGTGCTGCTGCGGCGCGCGACCCTGTTCGCGGTGCTCGCCGTGCTGGTGGCCGAGAACGGCGTCGCCGTGGCCGCGGTGACGGCGGGCGGCGTGCTGCCGCTCGTCGTGGAGGCGGGCATCGCCTTCGACCTCGTGGCGCTCGTCGCGGTGGCGGCGATCATGCAGCGGCGCATCGTGGCCGCGTTCGGCACGAGCGACTCCTCGGCCCTGCGGGGCGTGCGTGACTGACGCCGTCGCCGTGCTCGTCGTCGCCGCGCCGCTCGCGCCGGCGCTCGTCGCCGTCGCCGTGCTCCTGTGCCGGTCGGCCCGCGCGGCCGACCGCGTCGGCCACTGGGGCGGCCTGGCCGCCGCCCTGCCGGCCGCGGCCCTGGGCGCGCTCGCGCTCGCCCGCGCCGGCGAGGACCCGGCGACGGGCGGGTGGTGGCGCATCGACGCGCCGGGCGGCGTGTTCCTGGCCACCATCGCCGCGGTGGGCGCCGTCGCGGCGGCCACCTCGCCCGGCTGGCTGCGCGGGGCGCGCAGCTCGCGCGGCGGCGCGCTGCGGGTGCGCCGCCTCTACTGGGGCGCCCTCCACCTGTTCTGGGCGGCGCTCGTGGCGGTGCCGATCGTGGACGACCTCGCCGTGGCCTGGGTGCTGATCGAGGCGACGACCGCCGCGTCCGCCCTGCTGGTGGCGGTGAGCGGCACGCGGCGCGCGATCGAGGCCGGCTGGAAGTACCTCGTGCTCACCACCCTGGGCCTCGCGGTGGCGCTGTTCGGCATCGTCGTGCTGTCGGCGGCCGCCGGCGAGGGCGCGGCGCTGTCGTCGCTCGGCTGGGCCGAGCTCGAGGGCGCGGCGCCGCGGCTCGACGGCGACGCGGCGCTGGCCGCCTTCGTCCTGATCGTCGCCGGCCTCGCCGCCAAGGCCGGCTGGGCGCCGGTCCACAACTGGCTGCCGGACGCCCACGGCGAGGCGCCGCCGCCGGTCAGCGCGCTGCTGTCGGCCGCCCTGCTGCCGACCGTCGCCCTCGTGGCCTGGCGGCTGTCGATCGCGCTCGAGCCCGCGCTGGGGCCGCGCCCGGCCCAGGCGCTCTTCGTGGGCCTCGGGCTGGTCTCGCTCGCCGTCGCAGTGCCGTTCCTGTGGCGGCCGCTGCCCTGGAAGCGGCTGCTCGCCTACTCGAGCCTGGAGCACATGGGGGTCATCGCCCTGGCGATCGGCATCGGCCACCCGCTCGCGACCGCCGGCGCGCTGCTGCACGTCGCCGGCCACGGCGTGGCCAAGTCGCTCGGCTTCGCCGTCGCGGTGCCGCTGCTGCGCTACCAGCCGGCCGCCGGGCGGCGGCCCGCGCGCGGGCTCGCCGAGCTCGACGGCCGCGTCGCGGGCGCGGCCGGCGTCAGCCTCGCCGCCCTCGCCGGCATGCCGCCGTCGCCGCTGTTCGTGAGCGAGGTGCTCGTGCTGGCCGGCGGGTTCGCCGCCGGGCTGGCCTGGGCGTCGGCGGTCGCGGCCGTACTGCTGGCGCTGGGCTTCCTGGGGATGGCGCACGCGCTGCTGGAGGGCCTCGGCGGGCGACCCACCGGCCGCCGCCCGTCCGGCCCGCGCGCCACGCGGGCGATCGCCGGGCTCACGGCGCTGGCCGTCGCGGCGCTCCTCGCGCTGGCGGCCGTCGCGCACACGCTGCCGGGTTCCGCGCTGGCCGAGGCGATGGGCGGGGGTGCCTGAGGTGGCGCGCGCCGCCGGGGCGGCGCGCGCCGGGCAGGCCGTGGTCGGGCCCGACCTGCTGCGCGACGAGGTCGCGGCCGTGCTCGCGTCCGGGGGCGCGGTGCAGGCGCTGTTCGCGGCGGCCGCCGGCGACGGGCTCGAGGCCCGCTACGTCTGCGCGACGCCGGCCGGGGACCTCGTCCTGCGCTGCCCGGCGCCGCGGGGCGAGGTGCCGACGATCATCGACCTCGCGCCGCACCTCGCCTGGGACGAGCGCGAGGCCCGCGACCTGTTCGGCCTGCGCTTCGCCGGTCACGAGCCGCACCGGCCGCTCGTCCACCACCCGGGCGACCTGGCCGCCTGGGCGACCCCGGTGCTGGGCGACGACGTGCACCAGGTGGCAGTCGGCCCGGTGCACGCGGGCGTCATCGAGTCGGGGCACTTCCGCTTCCACACGGTCGGCGAGCGCATCGTGCACCTCGACATCCAGCTCTTCCACAAGCACCGCGGCCTGGAGCGCGTGGCCGAGGGCGGGTCCGCCGAGGAGGCCCTCGCCACCGTCGGGCGGGCGTGCGCCGCGTGCTCGGTGGCCACCGGCATCGCCATCGCCCACGCCGTCGAGGCGGCGCGGGGCCTCTGGCCGGACGACGACCTGCGCCGCTCGCGGACGCTGCTCGCGGAGCTGGAGCGCCTCTACAACCACCTGCACGACATCGGCGCGATCTGCGCGGGCGTCGGCCTCGCCCCCGGCGCGATGGCCTTCGCGGCGCTCAAGGAGCGGGCCCAGCGGGCCATCGCCGACCTGGCGGGGCACCGCTTCATGTTCGGGGCCGTCGCCGCCGGGGCGGGCGCCGTCGCCGCGGACCGGGCCGCGGCCGGCCGCGCCCGCGGCGCGCTGCGCGAGCTGGCGCCCGACGTCGCCGCCGCGTGGCGCTCCCTGCTGTTCGACGCCTCGCTGCGCGACCGCGCCCGGGGCGCCGGCGCGCTGCCCGCCGACGAGGCCCGCCGGCTCGGGACGGTCGGCCCGGCGGCCCGGGCGACCGGGGTCGCCACCGACGCGCGCGAGCGCAGCCCGCGTCTGCGCTACGCGGGCCTGCGGCCCGCCGTGCCGCCCGGCGCGGAGGGCGACGTGGCGGCGCGCATGGAGGCGCGGGCGCTCGAGCTGACGGACACGCTGGCGATGCTCGACGAGCTGCTCGACGGGCCGGTGGCGCCGGGCCACGCGCTGCCCTCCGCCCCGCCGTCGGCCCACGGCGTCGGGCGCGCCGAGAGCCCGCGCGGCGAGACGGTCTGCGCCGTCGAGCTGGACGGCGGCGCCGTGCGGCGCGTGCACCTGCGCACCGCCTCGTTCGCCAACTGGCCGGCCGTCGCCCGCGCCTGCCGGGGCGCGATCCTCCCCGACTTCCCCCTGGTCAACAAGAGCTTCGAGCTCTGCTACGCCTGCGTGGACCGGTAGCCGTGTTCCTCCTGCTCCGCGACCTGCGGCGGGCGCGCCGCGACGCGGCGTTGCCGCGCGGGCCCCGCGGGGCCCTCCAGCTGCGGCACGTCGACGCCGGCTCGTGCAACGGCTGCGAGCACGAGCTCGGCGCCGCGTCCGGGCCGGCCTACGACCTGAGCCGCTTCGGCATCTCGATCACGGCCTCCCCGCGCCACGCCGACGTGCTGCTCGTCACCGGCCCGGTGACCGGCGGGATGCGCGTCGCGCTGGAGCGGGCCTACGAGGCGATGTCCGAGCCGCGCCTGGTGGCCGCGCTCGGCGACTGCGCGCTGGGCTGCGGCCCCTTCCGCCGCTCGCCCGAGGCGGCCGGCCGGCTGGAGGACGTGCTGCCGGTCGACGTGCGCATCGCCGGCTGCCCGCCGTCGCCCGACGCGATCGCCGCAGGGCTCATCCCCCTGCTCGACCGCCGCGCCGGAGCCGGCTGAGGCGCCGCGGCAGGGACGCGGCCCGCTCGCGCAGCCACCACGGGTCGAGCGGCGAGGGGTCGGTCATCGCGGCGGGTCGCAGGGCCGCCGCCGCGATCCGGGCGGCCACACGGGCCGCGGCCCCGGCGCCGCCGCCGCGCAGCGCGGCGGCGAGCGCGCCGAGCTCGCCGTCGAGCCAGACGTAGCGCGTCGGCCGCCAGCGCGGCGCGGCGAGCGGGACGCCGAGCGCCTCCTCGACCGCGAGGCGCGGGATGTCGAGCCCGCTGCGGATCATCAGGCCCACCGACGCGCCGACGCGCAGGTTGACGTCGTGCACCAGCAGGCGCCCGCCGCTGCGGAGCGAGCTCACCGTGGCCGGCCCGCGGTACCCGGCGTGCCGCAGCAGGCGCGCGACGCCCTCGACCAGGCCCGGCGGCGGGCGGGGGTGGCTGCGCTGCACGCAGGCGACCCCCGTGCCGCGCGGCCAGTCGAGCTCGATGCGCGAGGGCACGGCCAGCAGCCCGTCCGCCCCGCGGACGCAGTGGACCACCCATCGCCGGCCCTCGACCCGCTCCTGCACCAGGGCGTCGAGGCCGGCGTCGAGCAGGCGGCCCACCTGCCGCGAGCGCTCCCGCTCGTCGCGCGCGACGGTGATCGCGGCGAGCGACATGTCGGATCGCGAGACGACGGGCTTCACCATCGACGGCAGCGCCGGCCACGGCCCGTCGGGCCCCGACGCGGTGACCGTGATCGTGGCCGGGTGGTCCACGCCCGCCGCCGCGGCCGTGGCGACCAGCCGGTGCTTGTCGCAGAGCGCCGCGTACTGCGCCGCGTCGGGTCCGACCAGGCGCGCGCCGCCGAGCGGGGGCGGCCGCTCGGCCAGCAACCGCACCAGGTCCTCGTCGAGCGGCAGCACCGCGTCGACGTCGCCCCGGGCGCAGCGGTCGGCGAGCCACGCCAGGACGGCGCCGGCGCCCGCGGACGGAGCCGGGTAGCGCTCTGGCCGGCGCGCCCGGCGCGACGCGCCGCCGGGGTCGCCCGCCGGGTGCGCGGGGAGCACGTCGAAGCCCGCGCGGGCCAGCGCCGCGCAGGTCTGCGCCCCCGCCCGGAAGCCGGTCCACAGCACCAGCACGCGGGCGCCCGCGGCGGCGGACCGCGCCACCGCGCCGCGCGCCGCGGGTGCCGTCGTGGGGTCTGGTGGGGCGGGCATCGGGCGCTCCGGCGGGGGGCGGGGCTCGGAGCCCGCGATGATGCCATGCGCCCGCGCCGCCGGCCGACGCGGGCGGCGCGGACGAGGGCGGGCGCCCGGCCCCGCGACGGGCCGGGCCCGCCGCTACGGCTGGGCGGCCACCGCGTTCGCCACGTACGCCGCCACGTCGTTGATCTGGTTGGGCGTGAGCGTGTCGCGGAAGGCCGGCATGCCGTTGCCGCCGTTGCGCACCTTGGCGGCGACCCGCTCGGGCACGCGCGCGTTGGGCAGCTTCGACAGGTCGGGCCCGCCGTTGCCGCCGCGGCCGTCGGCGCCGTGGCACGACGAGCAGTTCTCCGCGAAGACCGTCCGGCCGTCGTCCGGGTCACCGCTCTCCGGCTCCGCGCCGCCGCCCTGGCCGCCGTGGCCGGTGCCCGTGCCGGGCCCGACCTCGGTCGCCTCGGCCAGCGTCCCGTCGAGGCTGAAGAGCCACACGTTGTCGCCGTGCGGCGAGGCGGCCAGCGAGTTGCCCGCGGCGTAGAAGGCGACGTACTCGGTGCCGTCGCGCTCGAACACGCTCGCGGTGCTGTTGGCGCCGGCGCCGGTCTGGAAGCGCCAGCGCCGCTCGCCGGTGCGCGCGTCGTAGGCCTCGAGGTGGCCGGAGTTGCGCCCCACGTAGACCAGGCCGCCCCCGGTGGTGGTGGTCCCGCTGTAGCAGGACTCGGGCCAGCGCTTGCTCCAGGCGATCCGGCCGGTCGCGGCGTCGATCGCGGCGAGCACGCCGGGCGAGGCGCCGAAGCCGACGGTGCTGAGCACCGAGCCGATGTAGTACGAGCCCTCCTCGAACTCCTGCGAGCGCTCGAACTGGAAGCCCGCGACGCTGTCCTGGGCGCAGACGTAGAACATGCCGGTCTTCGGGTTGTAGCTCGTCGGCGGCCAGTTGACGCCGCCGGCGGGGCCGGGGGTCATCACCGTCAGCGTCGCGTCCGGCGGCGTGAAGACCTGCTTCGCCCGCGGCGGCGGCGTGATCCGCTCGCCCTCCCCCGCCTGGCTGCGCAGCGCCTTCAGGATGCCCCCGTAGGCCTCGTCGCTGATGCGGTGCGAGATGAACGGCGGGTAGCTCGGGATCGGCTGCGTCGGCGAGGTCTTCTGCCGGGCGCTCTGCGGCACCGGCCGCTCAGGGATCGGCAGCAGCGGCTCGCCGGTCTCGCGGTCGAGCATGTACAGCCATCCGGTCTTGCTCGCCTCCGCGATGCCGTGCCGGGTCCGCCCGTCGATCTCGACGTCGAACAGCACCGTGGGGCTCGGGGCGTCGTAGTCCCAGATGTCGTGGTGCACCTGCTGGAAGTGCCACCGGTACTCGCCCGTGCGCGCGTCGATGGCGACCATGGACGCCGCGAACAGGTTGTCCCCCTCGCGCGCGCTGCCGTCGAGGTCGGGCGACGCGTTGCCGGTGGAGAAGTAGAGCAGCCCCAGCTCGGGGTCGATCGACGGGGTCTGCCACACCGGGGCGCCGCCCGTCTTCCAGGCCTCGTTGTCCTGCGGCCAGCTGTCGTGGCCGGTCTCGCCCGGGCCGGGGATGGTCCAGAAGCGCCACTCCTCCTCGCCGGTCTCGGCGTCGAAGGCCATGACGCGTCCGCGCACGCCGAACTCCCCGCCCGACATGCCGCTGTAGACGCGCCCCTCCCAGTAGAGCGGCGCCGAGGTGATCGTCTCGCCGCGCTGCCAGCTCACGGCCTGGGTCTCCCAGTCGACCTCGCCGGTCTCGGCGTCGAGCGCGACGAGCTTGCCGTCGATCTGGCCCACGTAGACGCGGCCGTCGCCGATCGCCACGCCGCGGCTCGTCCAGCCGCAGCAGACGGTGTCGATGCCAGGGTCGAGCTTCGCCTCGTAGACCCAGCGCTTCTCGCCGGTCGCCACGTCCAGCGCGAACACGTCGTCCGCGCCGGTGATCACGTACATCGTGTCGCCGTAGACGATGGGCTGGGCCTCGCCCGAGTACTTGGCCGCGGTGCCCGACCCGTCGAGCCGGGCGCGCCAGACGCCCTTCAGCCCGCCGACGTTCTCCGGCGTGATGCGTGACGCCGGCGAGTAGCGCTGGTTCATCGTCGAGCCGCCGTTGGTGATCCAGTCGGCGCCGGGCGGCGCGGCGAGCTGCTCGGCCGAGAACGCGGGGACGGCGCCCTCGTCGTCGTCGTCGGAGCCGCAGGCCACGCCCGCGAGCACCGCGGCGGCGGCGAGCACGAGCACGGCGGCCGCCCGGAGGAGGCCCGGGCGCGGTCGGACGGTGGTCGGCGGCATGGGGCCCTCGCTCGGACGTGGCGGCCTGGCGGGGACGGCATACCCGCCCGCGGGCCGCGGCACTCCCCGGCCCGGTCAGGCCGCGGCGCCGCCCCCCGGCGCGACCGCCGCGCGCGCGGCGACCTCGCGCCGCACCACGGGCGCCACCTCGGTGCCGAACAGCTCGATGGCCCGCATCACCTGCCGGTGGGGCAGCGTGCCGACGCTGAACTGGATGAGGAACCGGTCGTGGCCGAAGATCCGGTGCTGGAAGAGGATCTTCTCGGCGACCTGCTCCGGGCTGCCGACCACGTTGGCGCCGTGCAGGCCGACGGAGGCGTCGAACTGCGACCGCGTCATCGGCGACCAGCCCCGCTCGCGGCCGATGCGGTCCATCATCGTCGCGAACGGCCGGTACGCCTCGTCGGCCGCCCGCTGCGAGGTGTCGGCGACGTACCCGTGCGAGTTGACGCCGAGCGCCGGCCGGGGGCGGCCCGCCTCGTCCGCGGCGCGCCGGTGCAGCTCGGCGAACGGCGCGAACCGCGCCGGCTGGCCGCCGATGATCGCCAGGGCCATCGGCAGCCCGAGCGCCCCGGCCCGCACGACGCTGGCGGGGGTGCCGCCGACCGCGACCCAGACCGGCAGCGGCCGCTGCAGCGGCCGTGGGTACACGCCGCGGCCGTCGATCGGCGCGCGGTGGCGCCCCGCCCAGGTGACCCGCTCCTCCTCGCGCACGGCCAGCAGCAGCTCGAGCTTCTCGGCGAAGAGGTCGTCGTAGTCCTGGAGATCCTGGCCGAAGAGCGGGAACGACTCGATGAACGACCCGCGCCCGGCCATGACCTCGGCGCGGCCGCCCGACAGCAGGTCGAGCGTCGCGAAGTCCTGGAAGACGCGGACGGGGTCGTCGGAGCTCAGCACGCTGACGGCGCTGGTGAGCCGGATGCGCGAGGTGCGCGCCGCGGCCGCGGCGAGCACGACGGCCGGCGCGGAGACGGCGAAGTCGGGGCGGTGGTGCTCGCCCACGCCGAACACGTCCAGGCCGACCTGGTCGGCGAGCTCGATCTCCTCGAGCAGGTCGCGCAGCCGCTCGGCCGGGCCGACGACCCGGCCGGTTGCCGGGTCCGGCGTGAGCTCCGCGAAGGTGTAGACGCCGAGCTCCACGCCGGTCGACGCTAGCGCGGCGGCGCCGGGCCGCGCCCCTCCGCGGGGATACGATCGGTTGATGCCTCGTCGTACGATCGATTGACGCGCATCCGGCCGCACCGGTCGCCCGTCGGCCGTCGAGGCGCCCGGCCGGGATGTCGATCCTTTCCGTGCGCATGACGCCACAGGATCCAGACGAGCTCCATCCGCCGCGCGCGGGGGTCGGGCCGTGAGCCCCGCCTCGCGCCTGCGCATCCCCGGCCGGCCGGGCCGCCCGCTCGACACGGTGGTCGACGGGCGCATCATGCAGGCGGCCCGCGAGGTCGTCGGCGAGGTCGGCGTGGAGCGCACCACCTGGGCGCGCATCGCCGCGCGGTCGGGCTCCGGCTACCCCACCATCCTGCGGCGCTGGAGCAGCGTCGAGGAGCTGGTGATCGACGCCCTCCGGGACCTCGACGGCGACGTGCCGGCCGACGCCGACGCACCGGTGCGCGAGGCGCTCGAGCACGCGCTGCGCGCCGACCTGGAGGCGATCGCCACGGGCGCCAACCGCATGTTCGTGCGCACCCTGCTGTTCGCGTCGGCCGCGAACGCACACCTCTCGGACGAGCTGCAGCGGGTGCTGCTCGCGCCGCGCCGGGAGCGGTACCGGCGGCTGCTCGAGCTCGGCGTCGAGCGCGACGAGCTGCGGCCCGGCGCCGACGTGGAGGCGGCCATCGGCGTGCTGCGCGGCGTGCTGGTGCGCGCGATCGTGGACCACCGGGCCGCCGACCCGGACCGGGCGGGTCCGACGGTGGACCTGCTGATCGACGGGATGGCCGCGGGCCGCTGATCCGCCGGGGTCGCGCCGGCGCCGCGCGCCGCGCCGCTCCATTACGCTCGGTGCATGGAGCCGGTCACCGTCCTCGTCGCCGACGACCACCCCGTCTACCGGGACGGCCTCGCGCGGGCCATCGCGGATCACCCCGCGCTCGAGCTGGCCGGGACGGCGGCCGACGGGCGCCGCGCCATGGCGCTCATCCGCGAGATCGCCCCGGACGTCGCGGTGCTGGACGTGCGGATGCCGGGGCTGACCGGGCCGGACATCGTGGCCGAGATCGCCCGCGAGCAGCTCGGCACGCGCACGCTGCTGCTGTCGGCGATCGCCGACGAGCACCTCATCTTCGACGCGGTCGCCAGCGGCCTCGACGGCTACCTGCTGAAGGACGCCGACCGCGACGCGATCTGCAGCGCGATCGAGTCGATCGCCGCCGGGCGGACGGTGCTCGCCCCCGAGGCGCAGGCGGCCCTCGCCCGCGGCGTCCGGGCGCGGGAGTCGAGCCGCGGGCCGGCCATCTCGCCGCGCGAGCGGGAGGTGCTGCGGCTCACGGCCGAGGGCATGAGCGCGGCGCGCATCGGCGAGGTCCTGCACCTGAGCCCCGTCACGGTCAAGTCGCACCTGCACAGCCTGTACGAGAAGCTCGGCGTCTCCGAGCGCGCGGCGGCGGTGGCCGTGGCGATGCGCCTCGGCCTCCTGGAATGAGCCCCGGGGCCCCGATCGTCGAGGTGGCCCCGGTCGCCCGGCCGTCCGGTCCGCTGCAGGCGCTCGCCCGCGCCTCCGTCGAGCTCAACGCCGCCCAGCGCGTCGTCGACCTGTTCCGCGCCCTCGCCCGCAACGCGCGCGAGGTGATCGGCGCCGGGCAGGCCGCCGTCTCGCTGACGGTCGAGGGGTCGCACGCCCAGGAGGTGATCGCCGTGGCGCTCGACCCGTCGCTGGCGGCCTGGGCCGGGTACGACGCCGAGACGGACGGCACCGGCATCTACTCGGTCCCGGTCCGCACCGGCCGCCCCCTGCGGCTGAGCCACCGTGAGCTGGTCGAGCACCCGGCGTGGCGGGGGTTCGGGGCGCACGCCGGCGACCACCCGCCCCTGCGAGGCCTGCTGGCGGTGCCGATGATCGGCCTGGCCGGCGGCAACCTCGGCCTCATCCAGCTCTCGGACCGCATCGACGGCGCGGAGTTCGACGAGGACGACGAGGCCATGGCCGTGCAGCTGGCCCAAATCGCGTCCGTCGCCCTGGAGCGGCTCGGGCGCGAGCAGGAGCTGCGCGCCGAGCGCGACCGGGTCCGCTCGATCATGGACTCCCTGGCCGACGGCGTGGTCGTCACCGGCCCCGGCGCCGTCATCGAGAGCGTGTCGCCCAGCTTCTGCCGCATGACCGGCTTCGCCGCCCGCGACCTCGTGGGCACCGCGCCGCCGTACCCCTTCTGGCCGCCGGAGGCGCAGGCCCGCATCGACGACGCCGTGGAGCGCTACGAGCGCGGCGGCGTGCGGGAGTTCGACCTGGTCCTGGTCCGGGCCGACGGCAGCCGCTTCCCGGTGGCGCTGTCGGCGTCGCCGATCGGCGACGCGCGCGGCGCCGGGGTGGCCGTGGTGCGCGACATCACCGGCCGCGTCGCCTACGAGGAGGAGCTGCGGCACGGCCGCGGGCTGCTGGCCGAGGCCCAGCGCATCGCGCACCTCGGCAGCTGGACGTACCGCTTCGAGGAGCCCGGGAACCTGGAGCTGTCCGACGAGATGCGGCGGATCCTCGGCGTGGAGCACGCCGGACCGCTGTCGATCGACCGCTTCATGGGCCTCGTGCACCCGGACGATCGCGCCATGGTGTCCGAGGCGCTGAGCGCGGCCGTGCAGCGGGGGAGCAGGTACATGGTGGAGCACCGCCTGCTCCGGCCGGACGGCGACGAACGCACGCTGCTGGAGCAGGGCGAGGTGGAGCGCGACGCCGGCGGCCGGCCGCTGCGGCTGATGGGCACCACGCTCGACGTCACCGACCGCCGGCGCGCCGAGGACGAGGCCCGCGCCCAGGCCGCCCGGGTGGCGGCCCTCGCCGAGGAGCGCGGCCGGCTCGTGGCCGACGCGCTCACCGCGGAGGAGCGGGCGCGCCAGCACCTCGCCGAGGTGCTGCACGACGACGTGCTGCAGGACCTGCTGGCCACGCGCCAGGAGGTCGTCGAGGTGGCACGCCGCAGCGCCCCGGGCGAGGCCGACGCGCTCGAGCGCGCGCGGCAGGGGATCGTGCGCGCCACGGCCCGCCTGCGGGAGGTGGTGGGCGAGCTGCACCCGGTGACGCTCACCCATGGCGGCCTCGAGACCGCCCTGCGCACGGTGGCCGAGTCGATCGCCGGCCGGGGCGGGTTCAGGGTGACCTTCGAGATCGACTGCGCGGCGGTCGGCGTGCACGACCGCCTGGTGCTCGCGCTGGCCCGCGAGTTCCTCGTCAACGTCGAGAAGCACTCGGGCGCCGAGCACGCGCACGTGCGGGTGGCGCGCGCCGGGCCCGCGGTGCGCCTCGTGGTCGCCGACGACGGGCGCGGCTTCACGCCCCGCGTCGACGGCGAGGCCTTCTACCGGGGCCACATCGGGCTGCCGTCGGCGCGGGAGCGGGTGGCGGCGCTCGGCGGCTCGCTGAGCATCGACAGCGCCCCCGGCCAGGGCGCGCGCATCACCGCGCTCATCCCGCCGCCCGCCGCGTAGGCGGCGGTCAGGCTCCGGGCGCCTCCCCCGCGAGGCCGCGCGCCAGCTCCAGCGCCCGGTCCGGGTCGACGCCGGCGCGGGCCGCGAGCCAGCAGGCGACCGGCGCGGCCGGGCGCTCGGACGCGTGCGCCGCCTCCGCCGCCAGCTCGAGCACGGCCTCGACCTCCGCATCGGTCGGGCGCGCCACGCCGAGCGCCTCCGCGTACCGCTCCAGCCACCGCCGATGGTCCATCCCCGTCCCCTCCCGCTCGCCGCCCGACCGCGCGAGCCTACGCCGCCCGCGCGCCGAGCCGCGCCTGCGGCCGCAGGTCGAGCGCCGGCTCGTCGCCCAGCGCGGCGGCGGCCAGCGACCGCCCCAGGCCGGGCGCCTGCTTGAAGAGGTTGTGGCCGGCCACCACGAGCACGTCGCCGGCGCGCCAGGCGGCGACGCCGTCCGGCCCCCAGGGCAGCTCGGTCGTCCAGCACACGCGCGAGGCGACCGGGTCCGGGTCGAGCCCGGGCAGCGCGCGGCGCACGTACGCCCGCGTGCGGTCCGCCAGCGCGGCCAGCCCGCCGGGGTCGGCCAGCGCGCCGTCCGGCGCCGCGTCGACGTGCTCGCTGATGCCGACCGCGTACTCGCGGTTGCCGGGCAGGGCGGCGGCGTAGACGCCCGTCTCGCCCCAGGCGCCGCTGCCGTCCTGCAGGCAGGCGAGCCGCGCCGGCGCGTCGCCGCGCACCCGGAAGGTCAGCCGCACGTGCGCGCCGAGCGCGACGGGCGGCGCCAGCCCCAGCCCGGCGGCCAGGGCCGCCGTCCCCCGCCCGGCGCAGACGACCACGGCGTCGTGGCGCGCGACCGTCCCCCCGGCGACCACCTCGGCGCCGCCGCCGGGCAGGTCGCGCACGGCGAGCACCTCCTCGGTCACCAGGGCGTCGCCGAGCGCGCCGCGCAGCGCCTCGACCGCCGCCGTGGTGCGGATCGCGCCGCCCGCCTCGTCGAGCACCGCCGGGACCGCCGCCCCGGGCAGCGGCGCGAGGGGCGGCAGCGCCCGGGCGACCGCCTCCGCCGCGACGCGGGCGGCCGGTACCCCGGCCGCCCGCAGCCCGGGCAGCCGCCGAGCGGCCGGCGGGCCCAGCGCCAGCGCGCCGTCGCGCGAGACCATCTCCACGCCGAGGCGCCGCGACCACTCCTCGTAGACCGCGCGGCTGGCGACCGCCGCCGCGACCATGCGCGGGTCGTCGTGGCCGTGCCGGAACACCCGCGAGGCGCCGCCCGACTGGCCGCCGCCCGGCACGCCGCGCTCGTACACGCGCACGGCCGCGCCGCGCTCGAGCAGCGCGTACGCCGTGCAGAGGCCGACGATGCCCGCCCCCACGACCCCGATGCCGCCCGCGGCGTCCACCCCGCGACCGTACCGCCCGCGGGCGCGCCGTGTGGCGCGCCGGCGCCCGGCGGGTACCACGCCCCCATGACCGATCAGCGCGATCGCGGCCCGCGCGAGGGCGACGAGCAGGAGCAGGCCCGGGTGCAGCACAAGTCCCGGCCGCGGGTGGAGGGCGACCGCCCCGAGCCGCCCGAGGACCCCGACCGCCCGACCGACGAGGTCTGGGACGGCAACATCCTGCGGGAGCCCGCGCCGGGCGACTGAGCGGCCGGGCGCCGGCCCCGGGCTCGCCGGGGCCGGCGCGGCGGCTCACGTGGTGCGGGGGCGGTCCTTCGTGCCCACGAACATGCGGTACAGCGCCAGCAGGATGATCGCGCCGACGATGGCCGTCAGCCAGCTGGAGACGTCCCAGAACTCGTCCATCGGATCGGCGTCGAAGAGCGCGCCGGCGAGGAAACCGCCGATGATCGCGCCCGCGATACCGATGAGCGCGGTGACGATGATGCCGCCCGGGTCCTTGCCCGGCATGATCCACTTCGCGATCACGCCGGCGATCAGGCCCAGGATGATGAAGGCGATGATGCCCACGGTCCCTCCGTCCGTCGGATGACAGGTGTGGCTGGGCCGTGGGTTCCCCGCCGCGGGGGAGGCGAACCGCCTCACGTGCCGAGATTCCGCCAGATTCTGCGAACCGATTCCGCCCGGTTGAGCGTGTAGAGGTGCAGGCCGGGGGCGCCGGCGTCGCGCAGGCGCAGGCACAGGTCGGTCGCGACCTCCACGCCCAGGTCGGCCACGGCGGCGGGGTCGTCGCCCACCCGCTCGAGGGCGGCGGCGAGGGCGGGCGGGATGACCGTGCCGTTCATGGCGGCCATCCGCCGCAGGCCGGCCACGCTGACGATCGGCATCACGCCGGGGACGACCGGCCGGTCGCAGCCCAGGGCGGCGAGCTCGTCGAGCATCCGCTCGTACGCCTCCACGCGGAAGAAGAACTGCGTCACGGCGAAGTCGGCCGCCGTCAGCTTCGCGGCGAGGTGACGCCGGTCGCTGGCCCGGTCGGCCGAGCGCGGGTGCAGGTCGGGGTGGGCCGCGACGCCGACGCCGAAGCCGCCGCCGTGCTCGCGGATCACCTCGACGAGCTCGATGGCGTGGCGGAAGTCGCCGCCGGGGTCGCTGCCGTCGGCCGGCGGGTCACCGCCCAGCGCGAGGATGTTGCAGACCCCGGCCGCGGCGTAGGCGTCGAGCAGCCGCGTGATGTCGCCGCGGGTGTGCCCGACGCACGTCAGGTGGGCCATGGTGGGGAACGGCTCCCGCGCGTTCATCTCGATCACGATCTCGCGCGTGCGGCTCTGGGTGGAGCCGAGGGCGCCGTACGTGACGGAGGCGAACGACGGGCCGAGCGGGGCCAGGTCGGCGAGCGCCGCGCCGAACTGCTCCTCCGCCTGGGGGGTCCGCGGCGGGAAGAACTCGAGCGACCGCGTCGGCCCGGCGGCGATGAGGTCACCGATCAGGGTCATCGTCGTGCCAGGTTACGGAGCGGCGCCGCCGGGTGCCGCGGGGACGCGTAGGCTCGGGACACCTGCCCACCGCGACCGGGACCGGAGATGACGACCGCCTACCACCACATCGCGTGCTGCCTCGACGACTCGGACGCCGCGCGCCGCGCGCTCGAGGAGGCGCGGCGGCTGCGCGCGATCGGCGAGGGGCGCCTGAGCCTCGTGCACGTCGCGCAGTTCCCGCTCCCGTACGCGATCGGCTTCGGCGCGCCCCAGCCGAACCCGGCCGACCTGCTCGACGCCGCCCGCGGCTGGCTGGAGGAGACGGCCGCCGACGTGCCCGAGGCGTCGCCGGTGCTGCTGGAGGGCTACCCGCCGGCCGAGACGTGCGCCTGGGCGGCCGACAACGCCGTGGACCTGATCATCTGCGCCGCCCACCGCAGCCTGCCGCAGCGGCTCGCGCTGGGCTCCTTCGCCCACTACATGGTCAACCACGCGCCCTGCCCGGTGCTCGTGCTGCGCGCCCGTCCGCAGGCCGAGGGACGCCGCTAGACAGCCCCGGAGAACGTGTCGCAGGCGGCGAGCTCGCCGCCCTCGAACCCGCGCAGGAACCAGCGCGCGCGCTGCTCCGAGGTGCCGTGGGTGAAGGCGTCGGGGTCCACGCCGCCGCCCGCCTGCGCCTGGATGCGGTCGTCCCCGACCGCCGACGCCGCGGCCAGCCCCTCCTGCAGGTCGCCCTCCTCCAGGCGCCCCGCGTCGTAGGCCGAGCGGCCCCAGATGCCGGCGAGGCAGTCGGCCTGCAGCTCCAGGCGCACCGACAGCTCGTTGGCGCGGCCCGGGTCGCGCGCCTGCTCGCGCGAGACCTGCGGCATGATCCCGAGCACGTTCTGCACGTGGTGGCCGAACTCGTGGGCGATCACGTACGCCTGGGCGAAGTCGCCGGGGGCGCCGAAGCGGTCGCGCAGCTCCCGGAAGAAGGCCAGGTCGAGGTACACGCCGCGGTCGGCCGGGCAGTAGAACGGCCCGGTCGCCGACGATGCGGCGCCGCAGCCGGTGCGCACGCCGCCGGTGAAGAGGCGCAGGCGCGTGCGGTCGTAGGGGCGACCGGCCCTCGCGAAGGACCGCTCCCACGAGTCCTGCACGTCGCCGACCACGAAGGTGACGAAGCCCACCAGCTCCTCGTCGGGGTCGGGCGCGCCCGCCGCCATGGAGCCCTGGGGGGCGGCCGGCGCGGTGGGGAAGCCGTCCAGGCTCGCGTCCGGGCTGAACGCGCCGCCGCCGCCGCCGAGGAAGGTCACCAGCAGGGCGACGACGATCCCGACCAGGCCCAGGCCGCCGAGGCCGCCGCCGACCCGCCCGCCGGGGATCCCCCCGCGGCCGCGCAGGTCTTCGACGTCGCCCCCGCCCGAGCCCCGTCGCCACCGCATGCGACCCGCCTCCGCCTCGCCGCCGGGGCGCGAGTCTATGTCGGCCGGGGCCGTCCGCGCCCGGCCATACCCTCCGGGGCGTGACCGCCCCGCACGAGATCGCGATCCCGGATGAGGCCGCGCTCGTGGCGGCCGCCGTCGCGCTCGGCGCGGCCGAGGTGCCCGGCTGGTCGGACGAGGAGGACGCGCTCGCCCGCGCCTGCCCCGCCCCGGCGCCGTCGCGAGGCGCGACGGCCGCCCTGCGCGCCGCGATCGCCGCCGGCGACGACCCCCTCGGCGAGGCGTTCTGCCGCCTGCGCGGACCGGAGCGGCGACGGCCCGACGGGGCGACCTACACCCCCGCGCCGATCGTGGAGTCGATGGTGCGTTGGGCGGCGGCGGGCGCGCGGCCAGAGCGGGTGGTCGACCCAGGCGCGGGCTCCGGCCGCTTCGCCGTGGCGGCCGCCCGCGCCATGCCGCGGGCCCGCGTCGTGGCGGTGGAGCGCGACCCGCTCGCCGCGCTCGCGTGCCGCGCCCACCTGGCGGCGGCCGGGCTCGCCGGCCGGGCGCGGGTCGTGGCCGCCGACTACCGCACCGCCGACCTGGGCGACGCCGGCGGGCGCACGCTGTTCCTCGGCAACCCGCCCTACGTGCGCCACCACCAGATCCCGGCGGGCTGGAAGGAGTGGCTGGCGCTCACCGCGCGGGCGCACGGGCTGGAGGCGAGCCGCCTGGCGGGCCTGCACGTGCACTTCTTCCTGGCGACCGCCGTGCGGGGGCGCCCGGGCGACGGCGGCGCGTTCATCACCTCCTCCGAGTGGCTCGACACGAACTACGGCCGCCTGGTGCGCGAGCTGCTGCTGGGCCCGCTCGGCGGCGAGGCCGTGCACGTGGTCGAGCCCACGGCCACGCCCTTCGAGGACGCCGCCGTGACCGCGGCGATCACCTGCTTCCACGTCGGCCGGCGCCGCGGGCCGCTGCGCCTGCGCCGGGTGGCGAGCGTGGGCGAGCTCGGCGCCCTGACCGGCGGCGTGCCGGTGGCCGCCGAGCGCCTCGCCGAGGCGCGCCGCTGGAGCCCGCTCACGCGCGCCGCGCGCGCCGTGCCCCCGGGGCACGTGGAGCTGGGCGACCTCTGCCGCGTCCACCGGGGGGCCGTCACCGGGCGCAACGCCACCTGGGTGGTGCGGCCCGGGCAGGCCGACCTGCCCGAGGCGGTCCTCTTCCCCGCCGTCACCCGCGCCCGCGAGATCTTCGACGCCGGCCCGCGGCTCGAGCGCACGGACCACCTGCGGCTGGTGGTCGACCTGCCCGCCGACCTCGACCGCCTCGACGCCGCCGAGCGCCGGCGCGTGGAGCGTTTCCTGCGCCGGGCGCGCCGCGACGGCGCCCACGACGGCTACATCGCCCGCGCTCGGCGGGCGTGGTGGTCGGTGGGCCTGCGCTCGGCCGCGCCGATCCTCGCCACCTACATGGCCCGCCGCCCGCCGGCCTTCACCCGCAACCTGGCCGGCGCCCGCCACATCAACATCGCGCACGGCCTCTACCCGCGCGTGGAGCTGCCGGACGAGGTGGTCGAGCGCCTCGTTGCGGCGCTGCGCCGTACGGTCAGCGTGGAGGACGGACGCACCTACGCCGGCGGGCTCACCAAGTTCGAGCCGCGGGAGATGGAGCGCCTGGCGATCCCCGACCCCTTCGCCCTCGAGCACGCGGCGTGACCGGCCACTTCACGCCGCCGCCGCGCTGGAGCACCGAACGGCTGGAGGGCGACGCCGCCGCGGCGGTCGAGAGCTTCCGGCGCGAGCGGGAGGGCGAGCCGCTCGAGCAGTACCTCGGCCACCTGGACGAGTGCCTCGGCACGGTGGAGGAGCTCATCGAGCTGACGGTCGACCTCGCCCAGCTGCAGGAGCGCGCCATGGAGGTGGTCACCGAGCCGGCGCTGCTCGAGGCGCTGCGCTTCACGGCCGGGCCGTTCATCTCGGTCGACGACCTGCGGGTGATCGCGCGCACCACGCTGGCGCCCACCCGTCTGCGGGCCGACCCGGAGGCCGCGGCCCGCATCGTCGACAGCGTGCTGCTCGGCATCGACCGGCGGCGGTTCCCCTGGGTGGCCGAGGGCCGCGAGCCCGGCGAGGCCGAGCGCGGGGCCGCCGTGCTGGCGACCGCCGTGCTGATGGCCACCGAGCGCACGCGCACGCTGCGGCGCACCGAGGCCAAGCTCGGCCAGGAGGGCGCCGTCGCCGACGCGCTGCTCGCCGCCGGCTTCCGCCGGGTGGAGGCCCCGCGCGCCATACGCACCCTCGAGGATGCGCCCGGGCCGGGCGAGTTCTGCGCCGAGGTCGACTTCGGCGGCCGCAAGGCCGACCTGGTGGTGGGCCTCTGGGACCGGCGGCGCATGCCGCTCGAGTGCAAGGTGTCCAACTCGATGACCAACTCCTTCAAGCGGGTCAACAACGACGCCGCCGTGAAGGCGGTCGGCTGGCTGAAGGCGTTCGGCGAGGACCAGGTGGTGCCGGCCGCGGTGCTGTCGGGCGTCTTCAAGCCGGCCAACCTGGCGAGCGCGCAGGCCCGCGGGCTGACCCTGTTCTGGGCCCACCGCCTCCACGACCTCGTCGAGTGGGTGGGCGGCACCCGCCCGGAGGCGGCCGTCCTCAGGCCGTGACCGGCACGGCCGGCGCGAGCCCGCGCGCGGCCATCAGAACGAGGAAGGCGTCGGTGCAGCGCGGGCAGAACTGGCGGCCGCGGTCGGCGGCCACGCGGGCGAGCGCCTCGCGCGCGTCCATGCCACGGCGGTGGGGCCGGTCGCTGGTCATGGCGTCGTACGCGTCGACGACGGCCACCACGCGGGCGGCGAGCGGAATGTCCTCGCCGGCCAGGCCGTCGGGGTAGCCCCGGCCGTCCCAGCGCTCGTGGTGGTGGCGGACGACCGGCACGCACGGGCGCAGCCCGGGCACCTCGCCCACGATGCCCGCCCCGATGTCGGCGTGGCGGCGCATCTCGGCCATCTCCTCGTCGGTCAGCCGCCCGGGCTTGCCCAGCACGGCGTCGGCGACGCCGATCCTGCCGACGTCGTGCAGGCGGGCGCCCGAGCGCAGCGTCTCGAGCTCGCGCGCCCGCATGCCGAGCGCCCGGCCGAGCTCCACGGCGCCCTCGGCCACGCGGGTGAGGTGGGCGTCCGTCGCGCCGTCGCGCGCCTCGGCGGCGGTGGCCAGCGCGTGGATGGTCGCCGTGAACGACTCCTCCAGCCGGCGGGCGTCGCGCTGCTCGCGGGCGATCTCGCGCTGCATCGCCTCCACCAGCCGGCCGCTCAGCGCCGTGAGCGCCGCGTCGGCGCCGCGGTCGGGCGGCGGCAGCCCGGCGAGCGCGGCGGTCCAGCGGGCGGCGAGGGCGGCGTCGTGGCCGCGCAGGTAGTCGGCCACCCACCACGCGGCCCGGAGCGCGGCCCGCGGGTCGTACGTCCAGCCGGCGGCGCAGCGGCGGTCGCGGGTCGGCAGATCCTCGACGACGTCGCCCTCGTCGTCGCGCGCCACCAGCAGCGCCGCCTGCCCGCCGCCGCCGTAGACCAGCAGCACCCAGTCGCGCCAGAACGGGTCCGACGGGCCGACGCCGATCGCGGCGACCGGGCCGTCCCCCCGCGGGGACAGGCCCCCCGCGGCGACGACGGTCACCGCGCTCCACCGGGCGAGCTGCTCGTAGCGGCGGCGGTCGTGGGCGAAGAAGCGGGCCCGCTGGAAGCCGCCGAAGATCAGCGGCGGCCGGTTGCCGGCCTCCACGCCGCGGTCCTCCATCGCGTGCGACAGGGCGATCAGGGCGCGCTTGCCGAGGCGCGGCACGCCGCCGGTGCCCATGGGCAGGACCAGGTCGAGGAGCGGATCCACGATGGAGGGGATCGGCCCGCGCGCGCCCGCGGATGAGCGCAGCGGCGCGCGGTGTCGCTAGGCGCCGGCGGCGGGGGGGCGCAGCAGCCGCGCCAGGGCCTCCGCGGCGGCCACCGCCTCGGCCGCGACGCCGTCCCGCGCCACGGCGTCGCGCACCGCCGCCACGAGGAAGAGGCCGTGCCAGATCCAGGTCAGCAGCCCGGCGTCGACGTCGTCGCGCACCGCGCCCGCCGCCTGTCCGGCGTCGAGCGCCGCGCGCAGCGGGGCGCGCACCGAGTCGAACACCTCCCGCACCGCCCCGCCCACCTCGGGGTCGCCCGTCATCGAGATCGCGAGCAGCACCAGCCGGGCGGTGGTGGCGAACTCCTCCTCGGCGAGCCGCCCGGCGAGCGCGGCCGGCAGCGCCGCGACGGGGTCGGCGCCCGGGGGCGGCGCCAGCGCCCGCGAGGCGCCCACCCGGGCGCCGATCTCCTCGCGCAGCACGGCCAGCAGCAGGGCCTTCTTCGAGGCGAAGTGGCGGTAGAGGATGGCCTCGGAGCAGCCGGCCGCCCGCGCGATCGCGGCCGTGCCCGCGCCGTGGAAGCCGTGGCGGGCGAACTCGGCGCGGGCCGCGGCGAGGATCGCCGAGCGGCGCTCCGCGCCGGGCATGCGGGCCCGCCGCGCGGGTGCCTGGTCGTCGGCCGCGCTCATGGTTGCGATGTTAGCAGTCACTCACTACTCTCCGGGCAATACGAAGTGAGCGATCACTCGCATGGAGGAGGAGGCGTCATGCACGCGGTGGAGGTGCGCGGACTGCGGGTCGTCCGCGGCGGGCGCACGGTGCTGCCCGACCTGTCGCTCGACGTCCCGCGCGGGGCGGTCACCGGGCTGCTCGGCCCGAGCGGCAGCGGCAAGAGCACCCTGATGCGGTCGGTGGTCGGCGTGCAGCGCGTCGCCGGCGGCCGGGTGACGGTGCTCGGCCGGGCCGCGGGGTCGCCGGAGCTCCGCCGGCGGGTGGGGTACGTCACCCAGGCGCCCTCGGTGTACGACGACCTCACGGTGCGCGAGAACGTCGCCCACTTCGCGCGGCTGCTCGGCGCGCCCCGCGACGACGTCGACCGGGTGCTCGCCACGGTCGGCCTGGGCCCCGACGCCGGCCGGCTCGTCGGCCGCCTGTCCGGCGGCCAGCGCACGCGGGCCTCGCTGGCGGTGGCGCTGCTGGGCGACCCGCCGCTGCTGGTGCTCGACGAGCCGACGGTCGGCCTCGACCCCGTGCTGCGCCGGGACCTGTGGGCGACGTTCCACGCGCTCGCCGGGGCCGGCACGAGCCTGCTCGTCTCGAGCCACGTGATGGACGAGGCCGCCGAGTGCGACCTGCTGCTGCTGATGCGCGACGGCCGCCTGGTCGCGGCCGGGACGCCGGACGCGATCCGCGCCCGCACCGGCACCGACGACCTCGGCGAGGCGTTCCTGCGCCTGGTCGAGGCCGGCGCGGGGCCGGAGGTGACGGCATGAGCCCGCGCGCGACGCTCGCCACCGCCCACCGGGTGCTGCTGCAGCTGCGCCGCGACCCGCGCACCCTGGCGCTGCTCCTGGCCGTGCCCTGCCTGCTGATGGTGATCCTGCGCTACGCCTTCGACGGGCAGCCCGCCGCCTTCGCGCGGGTCGGCCCGCCGCTCGTCGGCCTGCTGCCGTTCACCACCATGTTCGTCGTCACCTCGATCGCGATGCTCCGGGAGCGCACCTCCGGGACGCTCGAGCGCCTCATGAGCATGCCGGTCGGCAAGCTCGACCTGCTCCTCGGGTACGCCATCGCCTTCGGCGCCGTCGCGGCCGTGCAGGTGGCCGCGGTGGCGGCCCTCACCCTCGGCCCGCTCGGGCTCGACGTCGACCGCTCCCCCGCGCTGCTCGTGGCGCTCGCCCTCGCGGACGCGCTGCTCGGCATGGCCCTCGGCCTGTTCGTCAGCGCCTTCGCCACCACGGAGTTCCAGGCCGTCCAGTTCATGCCGGCCGTGGTGCTGCCGCAGTTCCTCTTGTGCGGGCTGTTCGTCGCGCGCGACCGGATGGCCGGCTGGCTCGAGGTGGCCTCCGACCTGCTGCCGCTGACCTACGCCTACGACGCCCTCGCCCGCGCGACCGCGCCCGGGGCGCTCGGCGGGCGCTTCGCCGTCGACGTCGTCGTGGTGGTCGGCGTGATGCTCGGCGCCCTCGCCCTGGGCGCCCTCACGATGCGCCGGCGGAGCCCCTGACGGCCACCTCGCGGGCGAGGTGGCCGACGTCCGCGGATGGGGCTATCGTGCCCGTACCACGGAAAGGAGGTGGTCCTATTGCATAGCACCAGTGGAGGTGGCAGTAGCTAGGGGCGTCCCCCCGACGCGCAGCTGCAGCGAGGGGGAGTCCACGACGCCCCTCAGCCAAACCTCTTCTGCCACCGGGGCCCGGGGCGGCGTGCCAGCCGCTCCGGGCCCTCCTTTCGTGGAGGCAGGCCTCCGCGCCCCCATCGTCTAGCGGCCGAGGACACCGCCCTTTCAAGGCGGCGGCACGGGTTCGAATCCCGTTGGGGGTATCCCTGATGGAGCACGGAGGCGCCCCGCCCGGGACGGCACGCCCGCCGGCGCTTGCCGCGCCTCGGGCGAGCCGACGAGAATGGCCGGCACACGGTCCTGCCGGGGAGCGCGGGTCATGGTCGATCGGCCGGTGACGCGGTGGCGCAGGTCGGGAGCGGCCCTCGCCGGCGTGGCGGCGTGGGCGGTGGCGGCGCCGGTCGCCGTGGCGGCGTGGTCCGCGCCGCAGGATCTGGTGCCGGTGCGCACCCCGACGGACGGTCATCGAGCCCTCGCCGTCGATGCGCGCGGCACCGCGCTCGCGCTGCTCGACCACGGCGACCCGCTGCGATACGCCGAGCAGGCGGCGGACGGCGCGTGGACGAGGCCGCGGTCGCTGGGACCCGCCTTCGGCGCGCAGCTCGTGACGACGCCCCAGGGAGCCCTGGTGGTATGGACGGACGGCGCCGCGGGCGCCGCCGCGGTCCGCGCGGCGTCGCGCGGCCTCGAGGGCGTGTGGTCGGCGCCGGCCGAGATCGGTCGCGCGCCGTCGCGCTACGCCGGCGTCCCGTACCTGTCGGCCGACGCGGCCGGCGACGCGGTCGCCGGCGTCGTCGACCGCGTGGACGCCCCGTACCCGTCGACCGTCCTCGCCCGGAGCGCGGGCGGGCCGTGGAGCCCGCTCGACCTGGGTCCGGTCGCGCCGTGGGCCCGGATCGTGGTCGACGACGCGGGTGCGATGACCGCCGTCTGGCGGGCCGACGCACCCGACGAGACGGCGGGCCGCGGCCGCCTGCGGCTCGCGCTCCGGCCCCCCGGGGGCGCGTTCGCCGAGGCCCCGTCCCCCACGGGGGAGGAGGCGGTCGCGCTCGTGGCGCTCGAGGGCTCCGCGCGGGGCGACGCGCTGCTCGTGGCGAGCCCTGACGGCCTCGGGCGTCGTGTGTGGCTCCGCCCGGCCGGCGGCGCCTTCGGGCCGCCGCAGACGATCCGCGGCGAGTTCTGGGGCGCCGGCGTCGCGGCGATGGGCGACGACGGGACGGCGGCGGTCGCCTGGCGGGCGCCGGCCCGCGGAGCCCCCGTCCGCGGCGACATCCGGGTGATGGTGCGCCCTCCGTCAGGGGGTTTCGGCGCGCCCGTCGTGATCGACGCGCCCTCGCCGCACGGCGCGGTGACCGGTCCGCTGGTCGCGGTCGGCGACGACGGCGCGGTGGTGGTGGCGTGGTCCGCGCTGCGCGCGAGCGGGCGCGGTCGCGCGGGCACCGTCTGGGCCGCGGTCCGCCCGCCCGGCGGGGCGTTCGGGCGCGCGGCGGTCCTGAACGACCGAGGCCTGCCGGCCTGGCTCCAGCGGGTGGCGGCGGGACCGCGCGCGGCCGCGGTCGTGACCTGGACCCAGTCGACCGGGCGCGGGTTCGCGCTGCAGGCGGCGCGCCACGAGCCGCGGCCCCTCATCGCGCGGCTGACCGCCGCGGCCCGGGCCGGCCGGGCGCGGGTCCGGATCGTGCTCGGGGAGCCGGCGTCCGTGACCGTCCGGCTGACGCGCCTCGGGCCGGCGGCGCGTGGCGTCGCCCGCCGATCGCGCAGCCTGCCGGCCGGCGCCTCGACGCTCGCCCTCGCCGGGAGGGCGCTGACCCGCGGGCACCACCGCGTCGAGGTGCGCGCCCGCTCGGCGCGCCGGGCGGCCGCCGCGAGCGCGCACCTGCGGGTGCCCGCCTCCTCCGGCGGGCCCCGAGCGGATCGCTGAGCGGGCGGTCGGGCCGGCCGCTCAGCGCAGGCGCGCGCGCACCGGCCGGCTGAGCGCGATGGCACGACCGGCGGCGTTCGATGCCGTCACCGCGCACCGGACGGACCTGCCGCTGATCGCCCGCGACACCTTCAGCGTGCGGCCGGCGACGGCCCGCCGGCCGGCGATGCGCCACCGGTAGGTGAACCGGGTCGGCGCCCCGGCCCACCGCCCGCGGGCGCAGACGAGCGTGCGCCCCCGGCGCGTGATCGCGGGCTTGCCGAGGGCGCGCGGCGTCACCGCCGCGCCGGCGACCGCCACGGTGAGCGAGGCCGACGCCATCGTCTCGACGCCCTCGTGCAGGTAGCCGCACAGGATGAAGCGGCCGGGCACGCGGGGGGTGTACGCGACGGGGATGGTGAACGCGCCCGAGGCCTGCACGGCGAGGGCCACCGTGTCGCCGCCCTGGGCGGCCGCGGCATACGAGAGCTGCAGCGCGTTGCCGAAGGTCGCCGGGCAGGCGGCCACGACGCCGGTCGGGATCGCGTAGACGTTGAGGTACCGGTTGAGGAACACGTCGTCCGGCACGACCCCGGACGCGGTCAGCACGCTCGGCGCGCCGACGACCGCGGTCGGCGGGCCGGCGAGGGTGAGCGAGTGGCCGGCCTGGCCGACGGCGGGCGCGGCGGTGGCGGCGAGCACGGCGAGGGCGAGGGCGCCCGGGCGGAGGGGACCTGCGGCGGGGCGGCGGACGGGAACGGGCACGGCGGCCTCCGGACGATGCGGCGGGGATGGCGTCCGCGGTCCCGCGTTTGCGGGCGGGGGCCGCGCGACGGCGCGATCATACGGTCGGCGCCCGCGCGCCGGCACGGACCCGTGTCGCCCGGCGCCCGGCGCCGCGCCCCGCCGGGCGCGCGGGTCCCCGCGGCGGTGCCGCCGTACAGTTGCGCGGCCGCCGCCACGCCGAGCCGGGAGCACGTGGACCACAGCACGCCGCGCACGTCGACCCGAACCCACGCCCTCATGGCCGTGCCGACCTTCGGGTTCGCGCTGGCCGCGACGACCGTCGGCACCTACCTGCCGGTCATCGTCGCCGACAGCGCCGGCTCGCCGACGGCGATCGCCGCGCTCATCGCGATCGAGGGCCTGCTGGCGCTGGTGCTGCCGGTGCTGATCGGGGCGCGCTCTGACCGCCTGGTGACGCCCATCGGCGGCCGCCTGCCGTTCGTGGTGGGCGGCGTGCCCGTGATGGCGCTGACCCTGGTGCTGCTCGGCTTCCAGCACACGCTCGGCCCGGCGGTCGCCCTGGTGGTGCTGCTGTTCGGCGCCTACTACGTCGCCTACGAGCCCTACCGCACCCTCTACCCCGACCTGGTCCCGGCGGCCGACGCGGGCCGCTCGCAGAGCGCGCAGGCGGTCGCGCGGGGGGTGGGCACCGCGCTCGCGCTGGTCGGCGGCGGGCTGCTGCTGGCGGTCGCCGACCCGGCCCCCTTCGTCGTCGCGGCGGCCGTGCTGCTGGCGACCACGGCGACCTTCACGGCCACGCTGCTGCGCCGACGCCGCGGGCGCCTGCAGCAGGACCCGGCCGACGCCGAGACCGCCGGCGGCGCGTTCCGGTCGGTCGGCCGCATCCTGCGCACGACGCCCGGCCTGCGCGCCTTCTTCGCCGCCAACGCCCTGTGGGAGGCCGCGCTCGCCGCGATCCGGACCTTCGTGGTGCTGTGGGTCACCGCCGGGCTCGGCCTGAGCCTGGTGGCGACCGCCGGCGTGATCGGCGCGGCAGGCGTGTGCGTACTCGTGGGCGCGGCGTTCGCGGGGCGGCTCGCGGACCGCTTCGGCACCCGGCGGGTGATGCGGTTCACGGCGCTGACGTACGGCGCGCCGATGATCGTCCCGTTCCTCTCGGACGAGCCCGCCCTGCTGGTGCCGATGATCCCGCTCATCTCCGCGAGCGCGGGGATCATGATGGCGCTGCCCTACGCGATGCTCATCCCCATGATGCCGCGCGCGGGGCACGGCCTGCTGACCGGCGTCTACAGCATGAGCCGCGGGGTCGGCATCGTGGTCGGCCCGCTGCTGGCGGGCGCCGCGATCGAAGCCCAGCGCGCCCTGGGCGCGCCGCTCGGGACCGTCGCCTACTCGGCCCTCTGGCTGGTGGCCGGGGCGCTGCTGCTGGTGAGCGTGCCGCTGCTGTCGGGGGTGCGCGGGCGCGCGTCGTAGGCGGCCCGCGCCTCGCCGATCGCGCCGCGGTGGGCGCGCGTCCATGCGACGAGGGGGGTGACCGCGTCCAGCAGCGAGGCGCCGAGCGGGGTGAGCTCGTAGTCGACCTGCGGCGGGACGACGGCGTGCACCGTGCGCAGCACGAGGCCGTCGCGCTCCAGTCGCCGCAGCGTGAGCGTCAGCATCCGCTGGCTGATCCCCTCGATGTGGCGCAGCAGCTCGGTGAACCGCTTGGTGCCGTCGCCGAGCAGCTCCACCACGAGCAGCGACCACTTGTCGCCCAGCCGGTCGAGCAGCTCACGCAGCTCGCAGGCCCGGGTGGCGGCGACCGGCGCCGGCCCGGTTCCCCCGCTGTGCCCCGGTGACCGCGATGTGCCGTCTTCCATCGCGCCACACAGTGCCCGAGGATGGTGTCGGTTACAAGAGGGAACCGACCAGACGGAGGAGAACATGGATCTGGGCATCTTCCTGCCGACGATGGCGCCGCGGGGCGCCGCGGTCGGGGACGTCGTGGCGGCCGCCCGCCACGCCGAACGCCTGGGCTTCGAGTCGGTCTGGGCGGTCGACCAGCTCGTGGCCGGGACCGGCGTGCCGATCATGGACAGCACCGTCGCCCTCGCCGCGGCGGCCGCGGCGACCACCACCGTCGGCATCGGGTACGGGGTGCTCGTGCTCCCGCTGCGCCCGGCCGCCTGGGCGGCCAAGCAGGCGGCGTCGCTGCAGCTGGTGTCGGGCGGGCGGCTGCTGCTGGGCGTCGGCGTGGGCGGCGAGCGCCACGCCCGGTCGTGGGACGCCGCCGGGGTGCCGCGGCGCGAGCGGGGGCGCCGCACGGACGCCGCGCTCGGCGCGCTGCCGGCATGGATCGCGGGCGACGAGGCGCTCGTCGGCGGCCGGCCCGTCCGGCTGGCGCCAGGCGTGCCGCGGCCGCCGGTGCTCGTGGGCGGCGCGGGCGAGGCGGCGCTCGCGCGGGCGGTCGCGCACGGCGACGGCTGGTTCGGCCTGCCGCTGCCGCCGGCGCGGCTGGCCGCCACCGTGGGGCGCCTGCGCGAGCTGGCGGACACGGCCGGGCGGACGCCGCCGTCGGTCACCGGCAGCGCCATGGTGGCGATGGAGGGCGACCCGGCCGTGCCCGGCGACGCCGCCCTGGCGCGCATCCTGACCGACCCGGACGGCCTGTTCGGCATGCCCGCCGAGGCGCTGCCGGGGATGGTCCTGCGCACCCCGCGGGCGCTGGCCGAGCGGCTGGCCACCTGGGCCGGTCTCGGCGCCCGGCGGGTCGTGCTGACGGTGGCCGGCGGCGACTGGGCCCGCCAGGCCGAGCTCGTGGCCGTGGCCGCGGCCGCGGCCGGCGCGCCGGAGGCGCGCGCGGGCGCCGAGCGGGGATAGCATCGGCGCGATGCCGGAGTGGCCGTCACTGCCGCCCTACGAGGTCTGGCGCGCGACCTGCGACACCCTGCACGCCCACACGCAGCTGCTCGGCAAGCTGGCCGTGGCGCTCGCCCCGCCCGAGCCGCAGCTCCAACACGCGGCGCTGCGCCTCACCGCGCGGGGCTGGGAGACCCTGCCGCTGCCCGCCCCCGACGGCTCGGGGGCGGTCGTGGTCGCCCTCGATCTGCACCGCCACGAGGCGGTCGCCGAGCACAGCGGCGGCGGCGAGCGACGGGTGGGCCTGCCGGGGCGCTCCGTGGGCGAGGTCACGCGGACGGTGCTCGCCGGCCTGCGCGAGCTGGCGGGCGACGTGCGGATCAACCCGACGCCGCAGGAGGTCCCCTGGACCGTGCCGCTCGACGAGGACGACGAGCACGCCTCCTACGACCCGGACGAGGTCGCCGCCTACTTCGCCGTGGCTACGCGGGCGGCGCTCGCGCTGGCCGCGTTCCGCGCGCCGTACCGCGGCCGCTCCACGCCGGTCAACGCGTGGTGGGGCTCCTTCGACCTGGCGGTCAACCTCTTCTCCGGCGACCCCGCGGCGCCGCCCTCCGACGACTTCATCATGCGCAACGCGATGGACGCCCAGGAGGTGGCCGTCGGGTGGTGGCCGGGCGACGCCCGGTACGGCAGGCCGGCCCTCTACGGCTACGCCCACCCCGCGCCGCCCGACTTCCCCGGCGCGACGCTCGCGCCGCCGGCCGCCCGGTGGGACGACGACCTGGGCGAGTACCTGCTCGACTGGGACGACGTGCTGGCTGCGCCCGACCCCGCCGCCGCGGTCCTCGCCTTCGCCCGCACCCTCTTCCGCCACGCCTGTGAGACGTGCGGCTGGGACCCCGCCTTCCCCGCGAGCACCGAGGGGACCCCGCCGCCGGTGCGCTGAGCGGCGGGGTCCCTCGGGCGGGTGCCCGCCGCTCGCTCTGCCGGACGCCCGCCGCTCACTTGGGCGGACGCCCGTCGCTCACTTGGGCGTACGCCCATCGCTCACGTGGCCTGGCGCCTGCCGCCCACCTGGGCGCGGGCCCGGCGCTCACCCCGCCGCGGGGCCCCACTTGGGCGGACGCCCGCCGCTCACTTGGGCGGAGCCCCGCCGCTCACTTGGGCGGAGCCCCGTCGCTCACTTGGGCGGAAGCGAGGCGGCGCGGGGCGTCGCCTCCGTGCGCCGGCCGGCGGCGGGCCGGCGCGCCGCGCTAGCCTCGGGGCCGGACCCTCCGACCGGGAGCCGCCCGCCGTGACCGTCCTCGTCCTGCTGCTCGTCGTCATCGCGCTCGCCCTGGCGGGGGCAGCGATCATCGGCCTGCTGGCACACCTGATCTGGTGGGCGATCGTCGGCCTGGTGATCGGCGCGCTCGCGCGGCTGGTGGTGTCGGGCACGTCGGGGCTCGGGTTCCTCAGGACGGTGCTGTTCGGCATCGCGGGCGCGCTGCTCGGCGGCCTGCTGGCCGGCGCCCTCGACGTCGGTGCGTTCCTCGAGTTCCTGCTGGCCGTGGCGGCCGCGGCGGCGCTCATCGCCCTCTTCGGCACCGACCGGGGCCGGCGGGCGCTCGACCTGCGGCGCTGAGCGGGCGCCCGGCGGGGGTCGTCAGCCGCCCTGAGCGCCACCCGGCGGCCGACCGCCGTAACCCAGCGCGGGGCGCCCGCGCCAGGCGCTCGAGCCGCGCCACCCCGGACCCGGGTCGTCGGCGTCCCACGCGCCACGCGGGCGCGCCGGCGGGCGCACGGCGGGCGACACCCGGCCGGCCACCGCCGCGGCCACGGCGCGCTGCAGGCGGACGGCCGCCATCGCCACCCGCCGCATCTCGTCCACCTGTCGGGCCGTCGCCGTGCGCGGCCGCACCGCCACCGGGCAGGCCCGCGGGACCGGCCGGCCGGGCGTCGGCCGTCCGCGCCCGCTGCAGGGCCAGCGCGGCCGTGCGGCGGGCCGCCGTCACCCGGCGCGCGAGCGGCCGCGCCGCCGCGCCGCGGGCGCGGGCGCGCGACGGCCGCGGGCAGGCGGCCGGACCAGCTGGAGCCCGGCTGCGTGACGAACGCGATCGGGGTCGGCGCGATCCTCTGCGCCCACAGGAGGGCGGGCAGACGGAACGGCGACTGGGGAGCGGGGGCGCGGATGCGGGCCACTCTGCGCGCCCGCCGGGCCGCGGCGCAGCCCCGCCGGCCACTAGGGTCTGCCCATGGCCGGCGACGACCGCCCGCGGCGCCCGACCCGCGCCGAGCTCGAGGCGGCCCGCGGGCGGCTCGTGCCCGACGTGGTGGCCGACGATCTGCGCCTGCTGTTGTGCGGGATCAACCCCGGCCTGTGGTCGGCCTGGAGCGGCCACCACTTCGCCCGGCCGGGCAACCGCTTCTGGACCGCCCTGCACCGGGCGGGCCTGACGCCCCGGGTGCTCCACCCGAGCGAGGAGGGCGAGCTGCTGCGGCACGGCGTCGGCGTGACGAACGTGGTGCCGCGCGCCACCGCCGCCGCGGCGGAGCTGTCGGCCGGCGAGATCCGGGCCGGCGGCGCGCGCCTGGAGGAGCTCGTGCGCCGGCGCCGGCCGCGCGCCGTGGCGGTGCTCGGCGTCGGCGCCTACCGCACGGCGTTCGGCCGCCCCCGGGCCGGCCTCGGCCGGCAGCCCGAGCCGCTCGCGGGCGTGCCGGTGTGGGTGGTGCCCAACCCGAGCGGCCTGCAGGCGCGGTACGGGATCGAGGCCATCGCGGCGCTGCTGCGGGCGGCCGCGGCGGAGGGCGGGGGCCCCGCGCACCCCGGTCAGGACGCGGGCCACCGCCGATCGCTACCGTGACCGGCCGTGCGGCCGCCGACGACGACGCGTGCCCCTCGGGCCGCCCTCCTGGTGCTGGTCGTCGTCGTGGCCGTCGCGCTGGCGGCCGCCTGCGGCGGCGGCGAGGACGGCGACGAGGCGGGGCCGGCCACCGCGGCGCCCGCCACCACGTCCGCGACCGCCCCGGCCACGACCGCGCCGGCGCCCCGACTCGGGCCCGACGCGCCCGAGGTCGTGCTGCCGACCGGCGGCACCACGACGCTCACGATCGCCGACGAGCTGTCGCGAACCCTGTCCGACAGCCTCATCACCCTCCTGCCCTTCGCCCCCGCGACCGCCGGCGATGCAGGGATCGCCTTCCCGATCGGCGGCGGCTCGCTGCTGGCCGACCGGCCGGCGGGCGACGTCCACCACCTGGGCGGCCTCGTGTTCGTGCGCGGCGACACCGAGCTGGTGATGACCGCGCTGGTGCTGGACGCCGACGGCCGGCAGGTCACCGCCATCGCCGGCGGCGGCGTGCTGCCGCTGCTCGACCTGGACCTCGCCTCGGTGCGGACGTCCGGCGACGCGCGGGAGGTCACGTTCGCCGGCATCGGGGCACGGCTGACCGCGGAGGGCGCGATCGCGCTCAACGGCGTCTTCGGCGTGAACGCCTTCCGGGCCGGCCTGCCGGTGGGCGCGCTCACCATCCGCGCGCTCGTCTGAGCGCCGGCCGGGCAGACCCTCTACGGGGGCTCGGCCCGCGGGCCCCGGGCGACGATGACATGGGCACAACGGGGCGCCCTTCTCCCTCGGGCTCCCCCTCATACAGCGCGGCCCGCGGGCAGGGCCGCGACCGACGGGCGCCGGGCGAGGCGCCCGTCGCCGTTCCGGCGCCCGGGCGCGCCGGTATCGTGTCCGCGCCATGGAGGTCACCCGCGACCGGGCCTGGGCCACGCTCACCCGCCACACCACCAGCGAGTCGCTGCTGCGGCACGCCATGGCGGTCGAGGCGTCGGTGCGCTGGTACGCCCGCGCGGCCGGCGAGGACGAGGAGTTCTGGGGCTGCACCGCCCTGCTCCACGACTTCGACTACGAGATCCACCCCACCCTCGACCGGCACCCCCAGGAGGGCGCGCCGCTGCTGCGGGAGGAGGGCTACCCCGAGGAGCTCGTCGAGGCGGTGCTCTCGCACGCGGAGCACCTCGGCCTGCCGCGCGACACGCCGCTCAAGCGCACGCTGTTCGCGTGCGACGAGCTCTCGGGCTTCGTGCACGCCTGCGGCCTGGTGCGGCCCACCGGGCTCGAGGGGCTCACGCCGAAGTCGGTCCGCAAGAAGCTCAGGCAGCCCTCGTTCGCCGCGGGCGTGCACCGCGAGGAGGTGGCCGCGGGCGCCGAGCTGATCGGGCTGACGCTCGACGAGCACATCACGAACGTCATCGCCGCGCTGCAGCCCATCGCGCCGCAGCTCGGATTGCCGGCCACAGGCGGAGGAGCAACGGGATGAGGTTCATCGTGCGGGTCGCCCTGACGGCGGCGCTGGCGGCCGGGGCCGCCGGCGGGATCGGCGCGGGCGCCGCCGCGGCGGCGGGGCCGCCGGCGTCGGCGTTCGTGCCCGCGGGCTTCGAGGTCGAGCGGCGCGTGTCGGCCGACATCGGCGGCGACCGGCGGGCCGACGCCGTGCTCGTGCTGCGGCGCGTCGCGCCGGCCGGGGCGCCGGCGGACGAGCCGCCCGCGCTCGCCCGCCGGCTGGTGCTGCTGAAGGCGCGCGCCGACGGCGGCTTCGTGCAGATCGGCGAGGGGCGCCGGGTGCTGCTCTGCACCCGCTGCGGCGGCGCGTTCTTCGGCGCCGCCACCACGCCGGTGCGGGTGCGCGTGCGGGCGAAGGTGGTGATCGTGGAGCAGGAGCGCGGCTCCCGGCAGCTCACCCGCCAGCGCTTCCGCATCCGGGCGGAGGGGGCGCTCGGCACGCGCCTGATCGGGGTCGACGTGCGCGTGGCGGACCGCCTGACCGGGGCGGTCGTGGAGCGCAGCACCAACCTGCTCACCGGCGAGCGCCTCGTGACGCGCACCGACGCCCGCGGCCGGCGCAGCGTCACCCGCTCGCGCGTGCCGGTGCGCCGCATCCCCCTCGAGCGCGTGGTGCAGGGCGCCTGGCGCTGACCGCCGCGGTCAGTCGAACGGCACGGTCACGTCGCGCGTGCCCTCGAGGTCGTCGACCACGGTGAAGATGGCCTCGCGGGCGCCCTCGCCGTCGTCGATCGCCTCGCAGTAGGCCGGCAGGCTGCCGTCCATCCGCTGCCCGTTGACCGCCACCACCAGCTCGGGGCGCTGCCCGAAGCCGGCCTCCTCGGCGGGTGAGCCGGGCACGGCGGTGACCACGGCGAGGCCGGCCTCGGGCGGCAGGCCCGAGCCCGCCGTGGCGGCCGGGTCGGTCACGTGCACGAGGCCCATGCCCGTCCAGCCGACCGAGTCGCCGCTGCGCAGGCGCGGCACGATCTCCCGCACGCGGTCCACGCCGATCGCGTAGCCCTGGCCCTGGATGGTGCGGTCGCCGAGCAGGGTGATGCCCGCCGAGTTGACGCCCACCAGGCGGCCCTGCGTGTCGACCAGCGGGCCGCCCGAGTTGCCCGGGTTGATCGCCGCGTCGGTCTGGATGACGTTCGGGTACTGCGGCACGTCGACGCCCGCCAAGTCGAAGCGGGTGCTGATCACCGACACGACGCCGGTCGTGGGCACCAGGTTCGCCCGCTCCGACGCCGTGCCCGGGTAGCCCACCGCGATCACGGTCTGCCCCTGGCGCAGGTCGGCCTGGGAGCCGAGCGGCAGCGTCACCAGGCCCGAGGTGTCCTCGACCTCGAGCAGCGCGAGGTCCTCGCACGGCGCCACGGCGACGATCTCCGCCGGCCGCTGCGATTCCTCGACGCCCACCGTGAAGCGCGTGCCGCCGTTGACCACGTGGGCGTTGGTCACGATCAGGCCCTGGCCGGCGTCCAGCACCCAGCCGGTGCCGCTGCCGGCCGCCTGACCGTCGACCAGCGCGTTGATCACCACGGTCGACGGGCGCACCCGGTCGACGATCTCGGGGATCGACGCCTCGGCCGGCCCGTCGTCGCCGCCGAACGCGCCGGTGACCGCGAGCACCACCACCGCGGCCGCCACGACGACCGCCGCGGCCGCCGCCAGCACGGCGACCCGCGTGGTGCGCCGCAGGCGGATGCGCTCGACCACCGACGGCGACTGCCCCTCGCCCGCGCGGCCCCCCGCCGCTCCGGGCGCGGGCGGGGGCGGCGGCGGGACCGCGCCGCCGACCACCGTCTCGGAGCCGGTCAGGGGCCGCAGGGAGGTCGCGAGCAGGGTGTCGCCCACCTGCACGGTCTCGTCGCCCGCGAGCGTCACCGCGCCGGCCAGCCGCGCGCCGTCGACGAAGGTGCCGTTGGCCGAGCCGAGGTCCTCCAGCTCCACCCGGCCGTCGCCGAGGCGCCGGAGGGCCGCGTGCCGGCGCGACACCCGCGGGTCGTCGATGACCAGGTCGCAGGACGGATCGCGGCCGACGACGAACCGGTCCCCCACCACCTCGGCGGAGCGCCCCTCGTCGGCGCCCGTCCGGAACGTCAGCCACATCGCGGTCCCCCTCTGCCCATGGGCGCAGAACCTACCGTCGCCGCCCGGGGCGGCGCGCGGCCACGAGCGGGCCGGGCGGCGCGCCGGGAGCGCCGCGGGCTGCTATCTTTCCCCGTCGCCGTACGAGGTGCGGGCGGTTAGCTCAGCGGTAGAGCGCCTGCTTTACACGCAGGTGGCCGGCGGTTCGAACCCGTCACCGCCCACTCCGTCCCACCCCGCGACGCGCGCGTGGGGGTGTAGCTCAGATTGGTTAGAGCACCGGACTGTCAATCCGGAGGCCGCGGGTTCGAGTCCCGTCACTCCCGCTCCAGAGAGGCCCGCGAAAGCGGGCCTCTCTGCGTCGTACGCCCGGATGCCGGGTCCTCGTTTCCGCCACGAGGAACCTCCGGCGCGCGCCCGGCGGGCGCACCCTCGGCCGAGACGTCGACGAGGGTCCCGGCCATGGGCCGGCTCGATGAGACGCCCGCCCCATCGTGGGGCAGCCCCCGGCCGGCAGGTCGCGCCGGCGCGACCTGCCGGCACGACCGCCTTCGCACCCTCGCTCGTGAAGCGGCTGGCCCCGGACGATCCATCCACGCGCGCGAGCCGATGACCTTCGGTCCGGCCCGCGTCCGGTCCCGGCCTCTCAGGCGCTACCGACCGGAGCGAGCACCAGTGTCCGTGGCGTACCGGCGAGGGCCGGCGAGGTCTCCCGGGAGGTCCAGACGCTCTCCCGCAGGAAACGCTCGAACGCCTGTGCGGTGGCCGCAGTGGGAAAGTCGAGGTCGATGACCACGTAATGCGGGTCGTCGACCGGGCTCTGTACGCGCACCTCCGACACCCCTGCCCGTGCGCGGACCGGCGAGAACCGGTCGAATGCGGCGCGCCAGGCCGCAATGTCCGAGATGGGATGCTCGATGTGCAGGGTCGGCATGGCCGCTCCTCGTCGCTGGGGCTGGACCCCGACACTAGGGGCCGCTGCCCTCGACGGATATCCCAGATCCCTGGGGTTCTCGGTCACCACCCCCGCGGCTACGCTGACTTCGTGGCACGACCACAGGTTCCCGCGCGCCTCATCGAGATCTGCGAAACCGTCGCCGACGCCGATTCCCGCGGGCTCCGCGCGCGGCTCCTCGACGCACTCCGAGGTCCGGTGCCGTTCGACGCGCACGTCTGGGTGCTGACCGATCCCGAGACCGCAGTGGGCACCTTGCCGCTCGCCCGCGTACCCGCAGCCCTCACGGCGCGCCTGCCGGACCTCATCCGGACCAAGTACCTCACGCCAACCAATCGCTGGACGATGCTCAGGGGGTCGATCGCCACTCTGCACGAGGCGCCCACGGCGACGGATGCACCGGCCGACCGGCCGTGGAGGGAGACCCTCCGCCGGCACGGGATCGGCGACGTCGCGTCGGCTGCCTTCTCGGATCGGCATGGCTGTTGGGCGTTCCTCGACCTCTGGTGCGCCGAGGACGGACCGCCCTTCTCCGCCGCCGAGCGAGCAGTGCTCACGGAAGCTCGGGCGCAGGTGACCGCCGCTCTCAGGCGCTGCCAGGCGCATGCGTTCGCGGCGCGCCCGTCCCCGCTCCAGCAGACGGGACCTGTGGTGCTGTTGCTGTCCCCGACGCTCACCGTGCTCGGCCAGACGCCGGCCGCGCCGGGCGTCTTGCGCGCGCTGCTCCCGACCCGGGACGACGAGCCTATCCCGGCCGCCGCCTACAACGTCGCAGCACAACTGCTCGCCGTCGAGGCCGGTGTCGACCGCAACCCGCCGAGGGCGCGCGTGCATGCGGAGAACGGCCTCTGGCTGACATTGCGCGCCGGCCGCATCGGCGACCGCGAGTCGCCGGAGGACCAGGCGATCGCCGTCACGATCGAGAGAGCCGCTCCGGCCGAACTCGCCGACCTGTTCGGCCGCGTCCATGGGCTGACCGAGCGCGAATCAGAACTCGTCCATCGGCTCTGCGCCGGTGGGGATACGCGTCGCATCGCAACGGAGATGTCGCTCTCCACCCACACCGTCCAAGATCATCTCAAGTCGATCTTCACCAAGGCAGCCGTCGGGAGCCGGCGCGAACTTCTCACGCGCGTGCTCGGCAGCTGACGCGGCATCCGGGCGAACGCGGCGGGTTGAGATCACGGCCATGAACGCGCCTGGCAGCTCCGAGCGGATGGGGTCAGGTTCAACCTCAGTCCCGTCACTCCCGCTCCACCCGAGGGCCCGCTCCACGAGCGGGCCCTCGGCGTTCCGGGGGAGCGGCGCCTCAGCCCGGGAGGGCCGCCCCGCGCAGGTCGGTCGCCGCGGCGACGGCGCGCTCGACGGCCGCCACGTCGCGCACCGCGCCGGTGTCGGCTGAGGTCGCCATCGCCGCGTAGGCCCGCAGCGCCGGCGAGACGACGCGCTCGCGGGCGGCCGGCGCGTAGCCCCCGGCCGCCTCGAGGCGCTCGCGCCGCTCGGCCAGCTCGTCGTCGGGGACGTCGAGCGTGATGCGGCGGGCCGGGATGTCGATCGTGATCGTGTCGCCGTCCTCCACGAGGGCGATCGCGCCGCCGGACGCGGCCTCGGGCGACACGTGGCCGATCGACAGGCCCGACGTGCCGCCGGAGAAGCGTCCGTCGGTGACCAGCGCGCAGGCCGCGCCCAGGCCGCGGCCCTTGAGGTAGGACGTCGGGTAGAGCATCTCCTGCATGCCCGGCCCGCCGCGCGGCCCCTCGTAGCGGATCACGACCACGTCGCCCTCGCGGACGCCGCCGTTCAGGATCCGGTCCACCGCCTCCTCCTGCGACTCCACCACGACCGCCGGGCCGCTGAAGGTGAGGATCGACTCGTCCACGCCGGCGGTCTTCACCACGCAGCCGCGCTCTGCGAGGTTACCGTGGAGGACCGCCAGGCCGCCGTCGGCCGAGTGGGCGTGCGCGACGTCGCGGATGCAGCCCGCGGCGGCGTCGGTGTCGAGCGACTCCCAGCGCTCGGACTGCGAGAAGGCCGCGGCCGAGCGCACGCAGCCGGGCGCCGCGTGGAACATCTCCAGCGCCTCGTCGGACGCGTGGCCGCCACGGATGTCCCAGTCGCGCAGCCACTCGCCGAGGGTGCGGGCGTGGACCGTCGTGACGCCCTCGTCGAGCAACCCGCCGCGGCGCAGCTCGCCCAGGATGGCGGGGATGCCGCCGGCCCGGTGGACGTCCTCCATCAGGTAGGTGCCGTTGGGGGCCACCTTCGTCAGGCAGGGGACGCGGCGCGAGAGCGCGTCGATGTCACGCATCGTGAAGTCGACCCCGGCCTCCTGCGCGGCGGCGAGGAGGTGGAGCACCGTGTTGGTGGAGCCGCCCATGGCGATGTCGAGCGTCATGGCGTTCTCGAACGCGGCGCGCGTGGCGATCGCGCGCGGCAACACCGACGCGTCGTCCTCGTCGTAGTGGCGGCGCGCGATGTCGACGACCGTGCGGCCGGCGGCCTCGTAGAGGCGCCGGCGGGCGGTGTGCGTGGCCAGGACCGACCCGTTGCCCGGCAGCGCCAGGCCGAGCGCCTCGGTGAGGCAGTTCATCGAGTTGGCGGTGAACATGCCCGAGCACGAGCCGCAGGTCGGGCAGGCGGACTCCTCGATGATCGCGATGTCCTCATCGGACACCGTGTCGGCGACCGCGTCGGCGATCGCGCTGATCAGGTTGACGCGGGTGCGGACCGTGCCGTCCACGAGCACCGCGGTGCCGCCCTCCATCGGGCCGCCCGACACGAAGACCGTCGGGATGTCGAGTCGCAGGGCGGCGTTGAGCATCCCCGGCGTGATCTTGTCGCAGTTGGAGATGCAGACGAGCGCGTCGGCGCAGTGCGCGTTGACCATGTACTCGACGCTGTCGGCGATGAGGTCGCGCGAGGGCAGCGAGTAGAGCATCCCGCCGTGGCCCATGGCGATGCCGTCGTCGACGGCGATCGTGTTGAACTCGCGCGGGATGCCGCCGGCGGCCGAGACGGCCTCGGCCACGATGTGGCCGACCGGCTGCAGGTGGGTGTGGCCGGGGACGAACTGCGTGTAGGAGTTCGCCACGGCCACGATCGGCTTGCCGAAGTCCTCGCGCGCGACGCCCGCGGCGCGCAGGAGCGCCCGGGCGCCGGCCATGTTGCGGCCGTGGGTGACGGTGCGGGATCTGAGTGGTGGCATGCCGCTACGCTACCGGAATGACCGTTCCGGCACCGTGGGGGTCGCTGACCGCCGACGAGAAGCGCCGCCGCACCTACGCCGTGGCCGACGCCGTGTTCGCCCGCGAGGGGATCGACGTGCCCATGCCGGTGATCGCGGAGGCGATCGGCGCCGGGGTCGCGAGCGTCTACCGCCAGGTGGGCAGCAAGGACGACCTGCTGGCCGCGCTCGTCATCGGGCGCTCGCGGGTGCTGCGCGGGCGGTTCCTGGCCGCGCTGGAGGAGCCCGACCCGTGGGAGGCGCTGTCGCGGGCGACGCACGCGACGGTGGACGACTGCGTGGGCGACGCCCTCTCCCAGTCGGCGTGGGACGAGGCGGCGTTCGGCTCGGCGGAGGTGCGCGCGGCGCGCCGGGAGGCGACCGACGCGCTCGCGGCGCTGGTCGATCGGGCCCGCGCCGCCGGGGCGCTGCGGGACGACGCGGGGCACGAGGACCTGCGGCTGGTCTTCTGCGCCCTGCGCGAGCTGGCCGGGATCGGCCCGCGGGCGGCGCACCGGCTCGCCGAGCTGGTGCTGCGCGGCATGCGCGCCTGACGTCCGCCGCCGGGATCAACCCGTGCCCGGTGACGAGGCGCCCGCGGCGGCACACCTCGGCGATCGCGACGAGCCCGCCGGGCCGCGCGGGCTCGAGGTCGTTCAGCTTCATCTCGATGGTGACCGGCCGCTCGTCGTCGCCGAGGCCCGACGCGTCGGCCCGGCCCATCGCCACGTCGACGAGGGTCGCGATGGCGCCGCCGTGCACGACGCCGCCCGGGTCGAGGTGGTCGTCGTCCGCCTCCATCGCGACCTCGGCGCGGTCGTGCACCGGCGCCCGGTCGCGGATGCCGGGCAGCGCGGCGAGCCCCGTCCCCCCGGCCACCCCCGCCGAGCTCCCCGCCCGGGGCGCCGCTCACCCCACCCGGCCGGCGGCCGCATCGGGGAAGCGCGGCGCGGCGCGCCCGCCGTAGAGTCGACCGCGCCATGCTCGAGGCCGACTACGACGGGTGCCTCGCCGCGGCCGCCGGGGCCGCGCTGGAGTGGCTCGACGGCCTCGACCGGCGGCCGGTGGGCCCCGCGGTCGACGCGGCCGGGATGCTCGCGGCCGTCGCCGGTCCGCTGCCCGAGCGCGGCGACGGCGCCGTGGTGGTGGTGCGCGAGCTGGCCGCGCTGGCGCCGCCGGGGCTCATGGCCACCGGGTCGGGCCGCTTCCACGGCTGGGTGATCGGCGGGGCGCTGCCGGTCGCGATCGCGGCCGACTGGCTGGTGAGCGCGTGGGACCAGAACAGCGCCATGGCCGAGCCGTTCCCGGCGACGACGATGATCGAGCAGGTGGCGGGCGACTGGGTGCTGGAGCTGCTCGACCTGCCGCGCTCGGCCTCGGTCGGCTTCGTGACCGGCGGCCAGGCGGCGAACACGGTCTGCCTGGCGGCGGCGCGCAACGGCGTGCTGGCGGCCCACGGGTGGGACGTGGAGCGCGACGGCCTGCAGGGCGCCCCCCGGGTGCACGTGGTGGCCGGCGCCGAGCGCCACGACACCATCGACGTCGCCCTGCGCGCGCTCGGCCTCGGCGGGCGGACGGCCCGGGTGGCCGCCGCCGACGGCGCCGGCCGGATGGAGCCCCGCGCGCTCGAGGCGATCCTCGCGCGGCTCGAGGGGCCGGTGATCGTGTGCGCCCAGGCCGGCAACGTCAACGGCGGCGGGGTCGACCCGCTCGACGAGCTCGCCGACGCCGTCGATGCCCGCGGCCGCGCGGACACGTGGCTGCACGTCGACGGCGCCTTCGGGCTCTGGGGGCGGGCGGCGCCGCGGCGGCGGGCGCTGCTCGCGGGCGCCGAGCGTGCCCACTCCTGGGCGACCGACGCACACAAGTGGCTCAACACGCCCTACGACTGCGGCATGGCGATCTGCGCCGACGCGGGCGCCCACCGGCGCGCGATGGGCGTGCGCGCGGCGTACCTGCCCGAGGGCGGCGACGCCGCGCTGCGCGACCCGGTCGACGTGACGCCCGAGCTCTCGCGGCGGGCGCGCGGCGTGCCGGTCTGGGCGGCGATCCGGCACCTGGGCCGCGAGGGCGTCGCCGAGCTCGTCGAGCGCTGCTGCGCCATGGCCGACCGCTACGCGGCCCGCCTCGGCGCCGCCCCCGGCGCCGAGGTGCTCGGGCGGTGCCTCAACCAGGTCGTGGTGCGGTTCCGCGACCCGGCCGGTCGCGACGACGACGCGCACACCAGGCGCGTGCTGGCGCAGGTGCAGCGCGGCGGCGAGTGCTTCCCCAGCGGCACGGTCTGGCGCGGCGCCGCCGGGATCCGCATCTCGGTGTGCAACTGGCGCACCGACGCCGCAGACGTCGACCGCGGGGTGGCCGCGATGCTCGCGGCCCACCGGGCAGGGGCGGCGGTCAGCCCAGGCTGAAGCGCCCCACGGCGGCCACCAGGCGCTCTGCCGTGCCGGCGACCTGCTCGCTGGCGGCGGCCACCTCCTCGCCCGCGGCGCTGGTGCCCTCGAGGGCGCCGGCGACGTGGTCGGCCGCCTGACGGGTCTCGCGGGTGACCTCGGAGATCTCCCGCGTGGCGTCGGCCAGCCGGCTGACGCAGCCGGCGGTGCGGTCGACCGAGCCGGCGAGCTCGGCGAAGGCGTCGCGGGTCTCGGCCGACGCGGCGGCCGCCGACTCGGCCAGCTTGCGCACCTCGTCGGCGACCACGGCGAACCCGCGGCCGTTCTCCCCGGCGCGCGCGGCCTCGATCGCCGCGTTCAGAGCGAGGAGGTTGGTCTGGTCGGCGATCGAGGCGATCGCCACGGTGAGCTGCACGCCGCGGTCGGCCACCTCCCGCGCCTGCGCCGCCAGCCCGGCGGCCTCGCCGCCGACCTCCGCGGCGGTCGCCCCCATCTCGTCCTGCCGGCCGGCGCCCTCGGCGACGCCGGCCATGAGCCGCGCGATGCCCTCGACCGACGACCCGGTCTCCTCCGCGGTGGCCGACATCTCCTGCGACGCGGCGGCCAGGGTGCCCGCCATGTCGCGGATCTCGCCGATCACCGCGCCGAGCTCGCCGCGCATCCGGTTGTAGTCGGCCACCGAGCCCTGCAGGTTGGCGAGCGTCCGGTTGAACGTCGTCCCGAGCGACCCGAGCGCCAGGCCCCCGGGCGCGGCGAGTGGCTCGGTGACCGGCTCGACGGCGTACCCGAGGTCGCCCTGGGCCATCCGCGCGAGCCCCTCGGTGAGCCCGGCCAGGCAGTTGTCGGTCAGCGAGTCGAGGCGCCCCTGCAGGTCGCGCAGCGAGGAGCGGTCGCCGAGCGCGGCGGCGTACTCGGCCGCGACGGCGTCGTAGGCCGCCACGGACGCCTGCACGGTGCGGATCAGCGCGTCGAGCCGCTCGGCCACCCGGTCGACGGCCGGGTCGCCCGAGCGCTCCTCCACGGGGACCGTGACGGCGTCGACCCGCACGGAGAGGTCGCCGGCCTCCATGGCCTGGAGGCCGGCGCGCAGCCCGCCGGCGCAGTGCCGTTCGAGGCTCTCCAGGCGGTCGGCCACCTGGGCGAGGACGTGGTCGGCTCTGCTCCGCGAGCGAATGCGCATCGGTGGATCCGGCTCCTTCGGCGGTGGACGTCGCCGACGTACCTCGGCACGCGGCGCCGGAAGCTGAAGCGGCGCCGGCCGGTCCGGCGGCCGTTCCGGCGGGCGGACCGCCGGGCAGATGACCGATCAGCGCGCACGGTACGGGCGGCGGGCCGCCGTCCGCGCCGTTCGCGGCCAGTCCGCGACGGAGGAGCGACCCATGGACGACCACACCACCCCCGGCGGCGTCCCCGACGCCGACCGGGTGCGGGAGAGCACCGCCGCCGAGGTGCTCCACGACATCGACGAGGCGACGGCCGCGCGCATCGACGCGTGCGCGGCGCAGGGCCGCGACGCGATCGATCGCCGCCTGAGCGAGCTCGACGGGGAGTCGGACGTCGAGCGGCTGCTCGAGATCAACGCCTCCATCCTGGCCCTCGGCGGCCTCTCGCTCGGCGTGCTGGCCGACCGTCGCTGGCTGATCCTGCCCGGCGTGGTGCTGCCATTCCTGCTGCAGCACGGCGTCCAGGGCTGGTGCCCGCCGCTGCCCGTGATGCGGCGCCTCGGGGCCCGCACGCGCGCCGAGATCGACGCCGAGCGCGTCGCGCTGAAGGCCCTGCGGGGCGACTTCGAGGGCCTGGGCCACGCGGGCGCGGGGGCCGCCCGCCCGCGGGCCGCGGACGTGCTCGCGGCGGTGCGCGCGTGACTCGCACCGCCGTCGCGCAGGGGTTTGCGCCGCTCGCTTGAACGGGGAAGCCGAAGGCGTGTAGGCGAACGACTGGAGGGCGGCGTGGATCGAGCGCGGGTTCGACGGATGTTCTGGCTCGGGGGGGTCGCAGCCGGGGTGCTGCTGATCGTCCTCGGCGCCATCTGGATCTACCTCGGCGTGGATTCACGCGACGAGGTGCACGACACGATCGCCCGTGAGCAGATCGTGGGCTCCCCGGACATGAGCCCCGACACCTTCGAGGGCGAGCCCGTCGCGGGCATGGAGCTCCCGGACTGCGACGTCGCCGGCGAGCCGATCGACAACGGCACCGAGGCCCGCTGCTTCGCGGACTGGATGCGGGTCCACACGCTCGAGAGCACGGGCGGGCGGACGTTCTCGGAGATGGGCCGGTTCCTGACCGAGGACGGCGAGGAGACGAGCAACCCACAGGAGGCGGCGACCGACCCGGAGACCGGTCAGCCCAAGTCGAACCCCTCGCGTGATCTGTGGGTGACACAGCGCGCGCTTGCCACCGGCCTCGAGCTGTCGTTCGTCGGCGAGCAGATCTCGCTGTTCGCGCTGGCCACCGGCATCGTGTTCCTGATCATCGGCATCGGCCTGCTCGTGATGCTGACGGCGGGCGGCGTGCTGCGCGGCGCGACGGGCGCCGGCGGCGCCGGCCCCGGCGACGGCGACGCCCCGGCGGCGCCCTGAGGGAGGCGCCGGCGTCGGGCGCGGCTACCCTGGGGCCATGGACCCCCAGCCGCCCCGGCGCCGGCCGCGCTCGCGACCCGGCCCCCCGCAGGGGCGCCCACCCGCGCCGGTGCCCGGGCCCGCGGCCGCCGAGCCGGAGGCCGACGCGCCGCGGCCGCCGCGCGACCCGCTGCGCAACGTGGTGGCGATCGGCGTCGTGGCCGTGGCGGCGGTGCTCGCCGTGGCCGTCGCGACCGGCACGGAGGACGACCTGCCGTGGGGCGCGATCATCGGCGTGCTGGTGATCGCCGCCGTCGCGGCGGCCACGTCCCGGCGGCGCGCGCGGCGCCTGCGCGACGCGTTCCGCGACGACGAGCCCTGACCGCGGGGGCCCGCCGGGCGGTGGATATGCTGGCCGCGTGCGACCCGGCCCCATGAACGCGCCGTTGTGGTTCACGGCGGTCCGGATCGTCGCGATCCCGCCGCTCATGGTGCTGCTGCTCGTGGACGGGATCGACGGGGCGCGCTGGTGGGCCTTCGGGCTCTTCGTGGTCGCCTGCGCCACCGACTCGATCGACGGCTGGCTGGCGCGCTCGCGCGGCCTCGTGACCACCGCGGGCGCCTTCCTCGACACGCTCGCCGACAAGCTGCTGATCTCCGCGGTGCTGGTGTCGCTGGTCGAGACGGGCGAGGTGGCCGCCTGGGCCGCGATGATCATCATCGGCCGCGAGTTCGCGGTGACCGGGCTGCGCATGGTCGCCGCCGCCGAGGACGTGGTCATCACCGCCGACCGCTTCGGCAAGGCGAAGGCGCTGAGCCAGAACGTGGCCGTGGCGGTGATCATCGTGCCGGGCGTCGCCGGGGCGGTCGAGGACGGACTGCTCTACCTGGCGCTCGCGCTGACGGTGCTGAGCGGCGCCAACTACTTCGTGGCCGCGCGCTGGCGCATCTCCTCCCGCCGGGCCGCCGCCCGGCCGGACGTGGTGGGCGGCCCGTGAGCGCCGCCGCGGCGATCGCGATCGCCTACCTGCTGGGCTCGATCCCGTTCGCCTACCTGGCGGGCATGAGCCGCGGCATCGACCTGCGCACCGTCGGCAGCGGCAACCTCGGCGCCGCGAACGTCTTCCGGGCCCTCGGCACCCGCATGGGCGTCGCGGTGATGGCGGCGGACATCGGCAAGGGCGTCGTCGCGGTGCTCGTGGCGCGCGCGATCGCCGACGATCCGTGGCCCGCCGTCGCCGCCGGCGCCGCGATGGCCGGCCACGTCTTCCCCGTCTGGCTGCGCTTCAAGGGCGGCAAGGGGGTCGCGGTGGGCGGCGGCGCCGTCATCGGCCTCATGCCGCTCGCGGCCGCCATCCTGCTCGGCCTGTGGTTCGTCGTGCTGCTCGCGACCCGCTACTCGTCGCTGGCCAGCATCACCGGGGCGGCCGCGGCGACACCGCTCGTGTGGTCGTTGGGCTACGACGTCGCCAGCGTCGTGTTCACCGGCATCGCGGCCGCCGCCGTGCTGGCGCTCCACCGGGCCAACATCGGCCGCCTGCTGCGCGGCGAGGAGAACCGCATCGTGCTGCGCCGGCGTCCCGGAGCGGCGTCCGGGGGATCCGAGGCGACCCCGCCGGGGGGACCCTCCGGCTGACGCCGGTGGTTTCGGCGGATCGCGTGACGCGGATGGGGGTTTCGCCTCACGGCTCCCGCGGAGATACTCGTCACGATCGACACAACCTCTCGAGAAGGGGGCGACGTGGCCGACGAGGCAGGGCGGGTTCCGGGCGGCGGGAGCGGTGTCCCGCCCGGGAAGACGGGCTGGCGGGGCACTCCCGCCGGTGAGTACCTGGCCGAGTTCCTCGGCACATTCGTGCTGGTCGGCTTCGGCACGGCGGTGGTCGCCATGTATGTGGCCGCCCTGCCACTGTCGGGCAGGGGCGAGGGGATCACCTCCGACGCCGACTGGCTCCTCATCTGCTGGGGATGGGGCATGGCGGTCGTGTTCGGCGTCTACGTGGCCGGCGGCGTGACCGGGGCGCACATCAACCCGGCCGTGACGGTCGCCTTCGCGTCGTTCGGCCGCTTCCCGTGGCGCAAGGTGCCCGGGTACATCGTCGCGCAGGTGCTCGGTGCGCTGGCCGGCGCCGCGCTGGTGTACATGACCTACCGGGACGCGATCCAGGCGTTCGAGGCGGCGAACGGCATCGAGCGCGACGGCGGCGACGGGACCGTCAGCATCTTCGTGACGCCACCGGCGCCGTACTTCGACGACTACTGGGGACCGTTCATCACCGAGGTGATCGGGACGGCCTTCCTGCTGCTGATCATCTTCGCCGTGGTGGACAGGATGAACCTGCCGCCCAAGGCCAACCTCGCGCCGCTGATCATCGGCCTCGGGGTCTTCGCGATCGGCATGTCGTGGGGCGCCAACTCCGGGTACGCGATCAACCCGGCACGTGACTTCGGCCCGCGCGTGCTGACGTGGCTGATGGGCTGGGGCGACGCCGCCTTCCCGGGGGCGCAGAACAACCTCGGCGCATACTGGTGGGTGCCGGTCGTCGGACCGCTGATCGGTGCGGTGATCGGCGCCGCGATCTACAAGTTCGTCATCGAGGACATCCTGCACGCCCGGCGCAAGCCCGAGGACCTCGACGTCATCAGCCGCGGGGAGACCGTGGAGGACGAGTCGTGAAGAAGCTCCTCAACGACCCGGCCGACCTGGTCGCCGACAGCCTGCGCGGCATGGCGGCCGCGCACGGCGACATCCTGCGGGTGAACCTCGACCCCGCGTACGTGGTGCGCGCCGACGCGCCGGTCGCGGGCAAGGTGGGCGTGCTGTCGGGCGGGGGCTCGGGGCACGAGCCGATGCACGGCGGCTTCGTCGGCCGCGGCATGCTCGACGTCGCCTGCCCGGGGGAGGTCTTCACCTCCCCCACCCCCGACCAGATGCTCGAGGCGACGAAGGCGGTCGACGGCGGCGCCGGCGTGCTGCACATCGTCAAGAACTACACCGGCGACGTGCTGAACTTCGAGATGGCGGCCGACCTCGCCCGGGAGGAGGGCGTCACGGTCGAGGCGGTCGTCATCGACGACGACGTGGCCGTGCAGGACAGCCTCTACACCGCCGGCCGGCGCGGCGTGGGCGCCACGGTGCTGGCCGAGAAGATCGTCGGCGCGGCGGCCGAGGAGGGCAAGGACCTCGCGACCGTCGCGGACCTCTGCCGGCGGGTGGACGACCGCGCGCGCAGCATGGGCATGGCGCTCACCTCCTGCACCGTGCCGAGCGCCGGCACGCCGACGTTCGAGCTCGGCGAGGACGAGATGGAGATCGGCATCGGCATCCACGGCGAGCCGGGGCGCGAGCGCCTGCCGCTCGAGCGCGCCCGCGACATCGTCGGCCGCATGGCCACGGCCATCGTGGAGGACCTGCCGTTCGCCTCCGGCGACCGCGTGCTGGCCTTCGTCAACGGGATGGGCGGCACGCCGCTCATCGAGCTCTACCTCGTGTTCGAGGAGCTGCGGCGATTCCTCGAGGAGCGCGACATCACGATCGCGCGCAGCCTCGTGGGCTCGTACATCACCTCGCTCGAGATGGCGGGCTGCTCGATCACCCTGCTCCAGCTCGACGACGAGATGACGCGGCTGTGGGACGCGCCCGTGCGGACCGCCGGCCTGCGGTGGGGCGCGTGAGCGGCGCGGAGGAGATCACCACCGGGGAGCTCGTCGCGTGGCTGCGGCGGTTCGCGGCCGCGGTGGAGGAGGTGAAGGACGAGCTCACCCGGCTCGACTCGGCGATCGGCGACGCCGACCACGGCACGAACATGAGCCGCGGCATGACGGCCGTCGTCGCCAAGCTCGACGCCGGGGAGCCGGCCGACGCGCCGGCGCTGATGCGGGCGGTCGGGATGACGCTCATCTCGAAGGTCGGCGGGGCGGGCGGGCCGCTCTACGGCACGTTCTTCCTGCAGTTCGGCTCGGCGGCCGGCGGCGACACGCTCACGCCGCAGGGCTGGCTGGGGGCGTTCGAGGCCGGCGTGGCGGGGGTGCAGGCGCGCGGCAAGGCCGAGCCGCAGGACAAGACCATGGTGGACGCCCTGCTGCCGGCGGCGGCCGCGATGCGGGCGGCGATCGGCGAGGGCGCCGCGTTCGCGGACGCGCTCGCCGCGGCCGCCGACGCGGCCGAGGACGGCATGCGGGCGACCATCCCGCTCGTCGCCCGCAAGGGGCGCGCGAGCTACCTGGGCGAGCGCAGCGCGGGGCATCAGGACCCGGGCGCCACGTCGAGCGCCCTGCTGGTGCGGTGCGCGGCGCAGACGTGGGCCGGATAGCGACAGGATCGGAGGAGAGGTGGCCGAGTACGCAGGCGCGATCGACCAGGGGACCACGAGCACCCGCTTCATGGTCTTCGACTCCGGCGGGCACGTCGTCTCGATCGCCCAGAAGGAGCACGAGCAGATCTACCCCAAGCCCGGCTGGGTGGAGCACGACCCCATGGAGGTCTGGCGGCGCACGGAGGAGGTGATCGGCGAGGCGCTGCAGTCGGCGGGGCTCGACAAGGACCAGCTCGCGGCGATCGGCATCACCAACCAGCGCGAGACCGCCGTCGTGTGGGACCGGAGCACCGGCGAGCCGGTGCACAACGCGATCGTGTGGCAGGACACGCGCACCGACCAGATCTGCAACCGCCTCGCCGCCGAGGGCGGTCAGGACCGCTTCCGGCAGCAGACGGGCCTGCCGATCGCCACCTATTTCTCGGGGCCGAAGATCCGCTGGATCCTCGACAACGTGGCGGGCGCCGAGCAGCGCGCAGAGGCCGGCGACCTGCTGTTCGGCAACATGGACACCTGGGTGATCTGGAACCTGACCGGCGGCACCGACGGCGGGCTGCACATCACCGACGTGACCAACGCCAGCCGGACCCTGCTGATGAACCTGCAGACGCTCGACTGGGACGACGACCTGCTGTCGGCCATCGGCGTGCCGCGGGCGATGCTGCCCGAGGTCCACGCGTCGAGCGAGGTCTACGGCGAGGCGCGCACGAAGGCGGTCGAGGGCATCCAGGTCGCGGGCGACCTCGGCGACCAGCAGGCGGCCCTGTTCGGCCAGACCTGCTTCGCCGTCGGCGAGGCCAAGAACACGTACGGCACCGGCAACTTCCTGCTGCTCAACACGGGCACGGAGCCGGTGCAGAGCAAGCACGGGCTCATCACGACGCCGGCCTACCGCATCGGCGACGCCGAGACGGTGTACGCCCTCGAGGGCTCGATCGCGATCACCGGCGCGCTCGTGCAGTGGCTGCGTGACAACCTCAAGATGATCAAGGCCGCGCCGGAGGTCGAGGAGCTGGCGATGACCGTCGAGGACAACGGCGGGGTCTACTTCGTGCCGGCCTTCTCGGGCCTGTTCGCGCCGTACTGGCGCTCGGACGCGCGCGGCGTGATCGCGGGCCTCACCCGCTACGCCACCGCGGGCCACATCGCCCGGGCCACCCTGGAGGCCACCGCCTACCAGAGCCGCGAGGTCGTGGAGGCCATGAACGCCGACTCCGGCGTCGCCCTGGAGTCGCTGAAGGTCGACGGGGGCATGGTGGCGAACGACCTCCTGATGCAGTTCCAGGCCGACATCCTCGACGTCGACGTCATCCGGCCGGCGGTCGCCGAGACCACCGCGCTCGGCGCCGCCTACGCGGCGGGCCTCGCCGTCGGCATGTGGACCGAGCAGGAGGACCTGCGCGAGAACTGGGTGGAGGACAAGCGCTGGACGCCCTCCATGGAGGCGGACCGGCGCGAGCGCGAGTACCGCGGCTGGAAGAAGGCGGTCACCCGCACGTTCGACTGGGTGGAGGACGAGGGCTGACCACCACCATCGGATGTGACGTCCTCGTCATCGGCGGCGGCGCGACCGGCCTCGGGGTCGTGCGCGACGCCGCCATGCGGGGCTGGTCGGCCGTGCTCGTGGAGCGGGTCGACCTGGGCCAGGGCACCACCGGCCGCTTCCACGGGCTGCTGCACTCGGGCGGCCGCTACGTCGTCTCGGACCCGCGCTCGGCGACCGAGTGCGCCGAGGAGAACGCGATCCTGCGCCGCATCGCGGCCGACGCGGTGGAGGACACGGGCGGGCTCTTCGTCACCACCCCGGCCGACGACCCCGCGTACGCCGACCGGTTCCTCGCGGGGTGCGCCGAGCACGGCGTCGCGGCCGAGGAGGTGCCGGTGGCCGAGGCCCTGCGCCGCGAGCCCCGGCTCAACCCCGCCATCTCGCGCGCCTTCGAGGTGGCCGACGCGTCCATCGACTCGTGGACCCTGCTCTGGGGCAACGCCCGCTCGGCCAGGGAGCACGGCGCCCGGATCCTCCCCTACCACTGGGTGACGGGCGTGCTGCGCGACGGCGACCGCGTGGCCGGCGTGACCGCGCAGGACAACCGCGGCCACCGGGAGGTGCGCATCGAGGCGGGCTTCACGATCAACGCCGCGGGCGTCTGGGCCGGCCAGCTCGCCGACATGGCCGGCTGCCCCGGCGTGACGGTGGTGCCGGGCAAGGGGATCATGATCGCGATGAACCACCGGCTGGTGGGGACGGTGATCAACCGCTGCGAGCTGCCCGGCGACGGCGACATCCTGGTCCCGATCCACACGGTCTGCGTCATCGGCACCACCGACGTGAAGGCCCCGACCCCGGACGACCTCTCGATCGCCCGCGACCAGGTGCAGGAGATGCTCGACGCCGGCGAGGTGCTGGTGCCCGGCTTCCGCGAGTCGCGCGCGCTGCACGCCTGGTCGGGCAGCCGGCCGCTGTTCACGGACGAGCGCGCCGACGGCGCCCAGGACACCCGGCACATGAGCCGCGGGCTCGCGCTGGTCGACCACCTCGAGCGCGACGGCGTCGAGGGCTTCCTCACGATCACCGGGGGCAAGCTGACCACGTACCGGCTGATGGCCGAGACCGTCGTCGACGCGATGGGCGAGCAGCTCGGCGACCCGCGCCCGTGCCGCACGGCGGCCGAGCCGCTGCCGGGGTCCGAGGACGGGCGCCCCTACTGGCTGGGCTCGCGGCTGCGCCGCCAGGAGGAGGTCATGCCCGACGACCAGCTCATCTGCGAGTGCGAGCTCATGCAGCGCAGCCGCCTGGAGGCCGCCGCCGCGAGCCGGCCCGGGCTCAACCTCGACGACGTCCGCCGCGTGCTGCGGCTGGGGATGGGGCCCTGCCAGGGCGGCTTCTGCACCTACCGCGCCGCCGGCGTGCTGCACGCGATCGGCGACGCCGACGGCCCGCGCGCCGACGAGCTGCTGCTGCAGTTCCTGCACCACCGCTGGCTCGGCATCGAGCCGATCCTCGCCGGGCGGGGGATGCGCCAGGCGTGCATCGACGACTGGATCTTCCAGGGCGCGCTCGACGTCGAGCACCTGCCGGTCACCCCGCCCGCGTGACGCGGGTCGCGGTCATCGGCGCCGGGCTCGCCGGCCTCGTCTGCGCCCTGCGGCTGGCGCAGGGCGGCGCCGACGTGACGGTGTTCAGCCGCGGCACCGGCGGCCTGCACCTGACCCCCGGGATGATCGACGTGCTGGGCTACGCGCCCGAGCGGGTGGAGGCCCCCGGCGAGACCCTCGCCGGGTGGGTCGCCGCCCGGCCGGAGCACCCCTACGCGCAGCTGGCCGGCGCGCCGCTCGAGGAGGCGCTCGACTGGTTCCGCGGGGTCGCGGCGCCGCTGCGCTACGGCGGCGACCTCGCCGCCAACATGCTGCTCCCGACCGCCGCCGGGGTGGCGCGCCCCACCGCGATGGCGCCGGCGGGCATGGCCGCGGGCGACCTGCGCGGCGGGCGGCGGGTGGTGGCCGTGGGGCTGCGCGCCCTGAAGGACTTCTTCCCGGCGTACCTCGCCGACAACCTGCGCCGGGCCGCCCTGCCCGGCGGCGCGGCCGTGGAGGCGCGCCACGCGGTCGCCACCTGGAGCCCGCGCCCCGGCGCCGACGTGCAGGGCCACTACTTCGCCCGCGCCCTGGACGAGCCGGGGGCCCGCGCCGGGCTGGCCGCCGAGCTGCGGGCGATCGTGGAGCCCGGCGAGACCGTGCTGATGCCGGCGGTGCTCGGGATGCGGGCCTCCGCCGAGGCCTGGGAGGACCTCTGCGAGCGGGCCGGCGCGCCGATCGCGGAGGTGCCGACGCTGCCCCCCTGCATCCCCGGCATGCGACTCAACCTGCTGCTCACCCGCGCGCTCGGCGAGGCCGGCGGGCGGATGGTGGTGGGGCCCGAGGCGGTCGGCGTCGACGGCTCCGGCGGGCGCATCGACGCGGTGCGCATTCGCGACGCCGCCCGCGTGCGCGCGGTGCCGGCCGACCACGTGGTGCTCGCGACGGGCGGCTTCGAGTCGGGCGGCGTCGAGCTCGACTCGTACGGCGCGGTGCGCGAGCCGGCCCTCGGCCTGCCGGTGGCCGGGCCGCCGGGGGGCGGGCGCGGCCTCGGCCCGCGCCACCTCGACGAGCACCCGCTCATGGCGGCGGGGGTGCGGGTGGACGACCGGCTGCGGCCGGTCGACGCGTCGGGCGCGCCCGTGTGGGGCAACCTGCGGGCGGCCGGCTCGATCATCGCCGGGGCGGTGCCCTGGCGGGAGAAGTCCGGCGAGGGCATCGCGATCGCGGCGGGCCACCGCGCGGCGTGCACGATCCTGGAGGACACCTGATGGCACACCCCCTGCACGACGCCGTGCGCGGCTCGCTCGACAACTGCGTCAAGTGCACGATCTGCGAGACGTACTGCCCCGTGTCGGCCGCGACGCCGCTGTTCCCCGGGCCGAAGTACGTGGGCCCGCAGGCCGAGCGCTTCCGCGGCGAGGGCCCCTCGCCGGACGACTCGCTCACCTGGTGCTCGAGCTGCGGCATCTGCACCCACGTCTGCCCGCAGGGCGTGAAGATCGCCGAGATCAACTCGATCGCCAAGGCCGAGATGGCCGCCGAGCGCGGCATCCCGCTGCGCGACCGGCTCATCGCGCGGCCCACGCTGGCCGGGCGCCTGGGGGCGCCGGTCGCGCCGCTCGCCAACCGGCTGGCGCGCAACCGCCTCGTGCGCGCGGCGGTGGAGCGCGCCGTCGGCGTCCACCGCCGGGCGGCCCTGCCGACGTGGGCGGGCCGCACCTTCCAGAGCCGCACGCGCCTGCGCCGCCAGCCGCCCGGCCGCCCCGGCGAGCGCCCCGCGGTCGTCTACTTCCACGGCTGCGCCGCGAACTACTACGAGACGCACACCGCCGAGATGGCCGTGCGCGTGCTGGAGATGCAGGGCCTCGACGTGATCGTGCCCCGCCAGGGCTGCTGCGGCCTGCCCCTGCAGAGCAACGGCCTCTACCCCGCGGCGCGCCACTACGTCCGCCGCCTCGCCGGCTCGCTCGCCCCCTACGCCCGCGCCGGACATGACATCGTCTCCACGTCCACGAGCTGCGGCCTGATGCTGAAGCGCGAGGCGCGGGAGATCCTGGACATGGAGGACGACGACGACCTGCGGGCGGTGTCCGGCCGGATGTACGACATCTGCGAGTACCTGGCGCTCATGCACGAGCGCGGCGAGCTGCGCACCGACCTGCTGACGCCGCTCGACATGGAGGTGCCCTACCACGCGCCCTGCCAGCTGCGCGGACACGGCGTCGGCACGCCCGCGATGGACCTCATGCGGCTCATCCCGGGCCTGCGGCCGCGCCAGGTCGACGCGGTCTGCTGCGGCGTCGCCGGCACGTACGGGCTCAAGCGCGAGAAGTACGACGTCGCGATGGCGGTGGGCGAGCCGGTGTTCGGGCAGGTGCGCGAGTCGGGCGCCGAGCTGTCGGTGTGCGACTCGGAGACCTGCCGCTGGCACATCGCCGAGGCGACCGGCGTGCCCTCGGTGCACCCGGTGGCGATGCTGCACCGCTCGTACGGGCTCGGCTGACCGCCGCGTGGTCGGGGTCGTCATCGTCTCGCACAGCGCCGGGCTGGCCGACGGCGTGGCCGAGCTCGCGCGCGAGATGGCCGGGCCGGAGGTGCCGGTCGAGGCCGCCGGCGGGCTCGACGAGCCGGGGCGGCCGACCGGGACCGACGCGGCCCTCGTGATGGCCGCCCTCGAGCGCGTGCTCGGAGGCGGGGGCGAGGCGCTGGTGCTGATGGACCTCGGCTCGGCGGTGATGAGCGCGGAGACGGCGATCGACCTGCTGCCCGACGACGCCCGCGGGCGCGTGCGCCTGTGCGCCGCCCCGCTCGTGGAGGGGGCGGTGGCGGCCGCCGCGGCCGCCCGCGGCGGCGCCGGGCTCGACGAGGTGGAGGCCGAGGCGCTGCGCGGCCTCGCCGGCAAGCGCGCCCACCTCGGCGCGCCCGGGGACGGCGGCGACGGCGCGCCCGCGGGCCGGCCGGCGCGCGACGGCGGCGAGGGCGAGGGCTGGGAGGAGGCGACGGCCGTCATCCGCGACCCGCTCGGCCTGCACGCGCGCCCGGCGGCCTCGCTGGTGCGGGCGGTGGCCGGGCTCGACGCCGACGTGCGGATCAGCAACGACTCCGCGGGCACCGGCCCGGCTTCGGCCCGCAGCCTCACGGCGCTGTCGGCGCTCGGGGTGCTGGAGGGCCACCGGGTGCGCATCGCCGCGCGCGGTCCCGACGCGCGCGCGGCGCTCGGGGCGCTGCTGGCGGCCATCGCCGAGGGCGCCGACGCCGCGCCCGCGCCCGCCGCCGCGCCGGAGCGGCCCGAGGCGGCCCCGCCCGCCGCCGGCGAGCAGCTGCGCGGCGTCGCCGCGGCCCCCGGGGCCGGCATCGGGCCCGCGCGGGTGCCCCGCGAGCCGGAGCCGCCCGACCCAGCGCCGGCCGGCACGCCGCACGAGGAGGAGTGGGCGCTGCTCGAGGCGCGGGCCGCCACCGCCGCGGACCTGCGCGCGGCGGGCGAGCTCGCCGCCGAGCGCGCCGGGCGCGAGGCGGCGGAGATCATCGAGGCCCAGCTGCTCGTGCTCGACGACGAGGAGCTGGTGGCCGTCGCCTCGCGCGCGCTGGCCGAGGGCGTCTCGGCGGCGGCGGCGTGGGACCGGGCGGTCCGCGCGGCGGCGGCGGCCTTCGACGCGCTCGACGACGAGTACCTGCGCCAGCGGGCCGCCGACCTGCGCGAGGTGGGCCGGCGGGTGCTGGCCCACCTGGCGGGCGCGGCGCACGAGGAGGCCGCCCCGGGCGTGGTGGTGGTGGGCGAGCTGGGCGCGGCCGAGGCGGCCGTCCTCGATCCGCAGCGGGTGGCCGCCGTCGCGTCGGCGGGCGGCGGGCCGAGCTCGCACGCCGCGATCATCGCCCGGGCGATCGGCGTGCCGTACGTCGCGGGCCTCGGGCCGCGGGTGCTGGCCGTCGCGGACGGCGCGCCGCTGCTGGTGGACGGCGACGCGGGCACGGTCACCGTCGACCCGCCGCCCGACGTGGTCGAGGCCCACCGGGCGCGCCACGCCGACGACGCGCGGCGCGCCGAGACGGCCCGCGAGCACGCCCACGAGCCGGCCGTGACCCGCGACGGCGTGCGCGTCGAGGTGGAGGCCAACATCGGCGCGCCGGGCGACGCGCTGCAGGCGGTCGCCGCCGGCGCCGACGGGGTCGGGCTGCTGCGCACCGAGCTGCTGTTCCTGGGCCGCGCGGAGGCGCCCGACGAGGAGGAGCAGCGGCTCGCCTACGTCGCCAGCGCCGCCGCGCTGGCCGGGCGGCGGGTCACCCTGCGCACGCTCGACGCCGGCGGCGACAAGCCCCTGCCCTACCTGACCCGCCCGCCCGAGGACAACCCGTTCCTCGGCGTGCGCGGGGTGCGCCTGTCGCTGGAGCGGCCCGAGCTGATGGTGGTGCAGCTGCGCGCGGCGCTGCGGGCGGCGGCCGAGCACCCGCTCGCGATCATGTTCCCCATGGTGAGCGAGGTCGGCGAGCTGCGGGCCGCCCTCGGGCTGCTGGACCAGGCGCGGGACGCGCTCGCCGCCGAGGGCATCCCGGCCGGCGACCCCGAGGTGGGCGTGATGGTCGAGGTGCCGGCCGCGGCCGTGCTGGCCGGCGCGTTCGCGCCGCACGTCGCGTTCCTGTCGATCGGCACGAACGACCTGGTGCAGTACACGATGGCCGCCGAGCGCGGCAACGGCGCCCTCGCCCGGCTCGCGGACCCGCTCCACCCCGCCGTGCTGCGCCTGATCGACGGCGTCGTCCGCGCGGCCGGGCCGCACGGCTGCCGGGTGGCGGTGTGCGGCGAGGCGGCCTCCGACCCCGTCGCGGTGCCCGTGCTCGTGGGCCTCGGCGTGCGGGAGCTGAGCGTGGCGCCGCCGCTCGTGCCCGGCACCAAGGCGGCCGTGCGCGCGACCGACGCCGGCGGGGCGCGCGAGCTGGCGTCGCGCGCCCTGGAGCTGAGCGACGCCGCCGCGGTCCGCGCGCTCGTCACGGGGGCGCCGGCCTGAGCGCCGCCGTGCTCGTCACCGGCGGGGCCGGGTTCGTGGGGCGCGCGGTGCTCGACCGCCTGGTGGCGGAGGGCCGCCCCGTGCGGGCGCTGGCGCGCTCGGACGCCTCGGCCGCCGCGCTCGCCGCGGCGGGCGCCGAGCCCGTGCGCGGCGACATCCTCGACCCCGCCTCGCTGGGGCGCGCGATGCACGGCTGCGAGGTCGTCTACCACCTCGCCGGGCTCAACGGCTTCTGCCTGCCCCGGCCCTCGGAGCTGTTCGCGCTCAACGTCGACGGCACGCGCAACGTCGTGCGGGCCGCGGCGGCCGCCGGCGCGCGCCGCGTGGTGCACACCTCGTCGGCCGCGACGATCGGCGAGCCCCGGGGCACCGTGGCCACCGAACGCACGCCCCACCGGGGCACGTTCCTCTCCCACTACGAGCGCTCGAAGACGCTCGCGGAGGAGGTCGCGTTCGCCGAGGCGCGGGCCGCCGGGCTCGAGCTGGTGAGCGTCAACCCGGCCTCCGTGCAGGGCCCCGGCCGCACGAAGGGCACGGCCCGCATCCTGATCGACGCGCTCAACGGCCGCCTGCGGCTGGTGGTCGATTCGCGCATGTCGCTGGTCTCGATCGACGACTGCGCCGAGGGCCACCTGCTGGCCGAGCGCCGCGGCGCGCCCGGCGAGCGCTACCTGCTGTGCGGCACCACGATGACCGTGACCGAGGCGCTCGAGCTGCTCGAGTCGATCGCCGGCGTGCGCGAGCGCCCGCGGACCCTGCCCGGCGGCGTCGCGCTGGCGATGGCCGCCGGGGCCGAGGCCCTCGCCCGCGCGCGCCGGCGCCGGCCGCCGGTGTGCCGCGAGATGGTGCGCACCCTGCTGCACGGGCACGCCTACGACGGCTCGCGCGCGCGGCGCGAGCTGGGCCTGGCCTACACGGCGCCCCGCGAGTGGATCGGGCGCGCGGTGCGCTGGTACGCGGACGAGGGCCTGGTCACGCGCGAGCTGCCGGGCCTCGACCGGGACCCGCCGGTGGCGCCGCCGGCGCCCCCCGGTGGTACGACCACGCCGCCATGACCCGGCGCGCGCGGGCGAGCTCGTCGTCCAGGACGCGGCGCCGGTAGCGCTCCTCGCCGAGCGCCACGGCGCCGAGGAGGAGGACCGCGACGCCCCCCAGCATCGTCGCCACCCGCACGAGCGCCTCGGTCAGCACCACCTCGCGGCCGGCGAGGTCGACGGCGGGCAGCACGTTCGGCGGCCGGCCGACCGACTCCTCGGTGAGCGACCGATCGACGATCGCCAGGCCCAGCGCGAGGAGGGCGGCGCCCACCACGGCGCCGACGGCCAGCACCCGCAGGCCGCGGCACGAGCAGCGACACCGCCAGGTTGAGCCGCGCCATGCGCCCGAGCGGCGGCGCCGCCGGCGCGACGCCGCGCGCCGGCCGGCGGCGCGGCGGGCGCGCCCCGCACGTCGCGCGCGAGCTCGGCGCCGGGCGGCGGCCCGGCCAGCGCCCGCCGCTCGCCACGCACCCTGCGGGCGAACCACGCCTCGATGGCCCGCGCCTCGGCGGCGTCGATCGCCGGCGGGGCGGGCGCGCTCACCCCCGCGGCCTCCGCAGCGGGATCGTGCGCGCGACCGGCCCGGCGGGGCCGGGCTCGATCACCCCCACCGCCGGGACGATCGCCTCGGCCGGCAGGCCCGAGCGGTGCCGGCGGTAGAGCCGGCCCTTCGGCGTGCTCCAGTCGAAGGCGGGGTCGTGCTCGGCCACGTAGACCGCGCCGGGGGAGAAGACGAGCGCGCCCTCCACCACCTCGTGCACCCGCACGTGCAGGTGGCCGACCACCACGACGTCCACGTCGCCGAAGCGCCGCCGCGCCGCGCGCGCGAACGACCCCAGCGGCGGCCGGCCCGCCACGAGCGAGCCCACCCCGGCCGCCAGCTCGGCGGGGGCGGGGCGGTGACCGTGGGTGAGGCCGATCCGCAGGCCGCCCGCCCGCACCACCAGGTCGCGCGGCAGCGCCCGCCCCTGGCGGCCGCGGTCGTGGTTGCCGCGCACCGCGGCGACGGGCGCGATCGCGCGCAGCCGGTCGAGCACGGCCGGGGCGGTCACGTCGCCGGCGTGCAGGATCAGGTCCGCGCCGGCGAGGGCGTCGCACACCTCGTCCGGCAGCGCCCGCAGGAGGTCGGGCACGTGCGTGTCCGCCACGACGCCGATGCGCATCGGCTGGGCCCCGGGGCCTACAAGCCGATGGCGTGGAAGCCGGCGTCGACGAAGATCGTCTCGCCGGTGATGCTCGCCGACAGCGGCGAGGCCAGGAAGAGCGCGGTGTCGGCCACCTCGTCCTGGGTGATCTCGCGGCGCAGCGGCGTGCGCTCGGCGGCCCGGTCGGCCATCGTCCCGAAGCCGGGGATGCCGCGCGCCGCCAGGGTGCGCACCGGCCCGGCCGAGATCGCGTTGACCCGGATCCCGCCGTCGCCGAGGTCCCACGACAGGTAGCGGACGATCGACTCGAGCGCCGACTTGGCGACGCCCATCACGTTGTAGCCGGGCACCGCGCGATCGGCCGCGATGTACGAGAGCGCCATGACCGAGCCCCCGCCGCGGGCCCGCATGTGCGGCTCGGCCTCGCGGGCCAGCGCGGCCAGCGAGTAGGCGGAGACGTCGAGCGCGAGGTGGAAGCCGTCGCGCGCGGTGTCGATGAAGCGGCCGCCGAGGTCCTCGGGGCGCGCGTAGGCCACCGCGTGCACCAGGACGTCGAAGCCGCCCCCGAGCGCCTCCGCGGCCTGGCCGGTGGCGGCCGTGATCTGGGCGTCGTCCTGCACGTCGAGCGGCAGCACGGCGGCGCAGTCGCGCAGCGTGGCGGCGAGCTTGCGCACCTCGCTCTCGGTGCGCTCGTTCTGGTAGGTCAACACCAGGCGCGCGCCCGCCTCGTCGAGCTTGCGGGCGATCGCCCAGGCGATGCTGCGCTTGTTGGCCACGCCCACGACGAGGCCGGTCTTCCCCTCAAGGAGCTGGGGCACGTGCCCTCCTCGGCTCGATCCGGGGCGGCACGCTACCACCTCGGGACCCGCCGCCGGTTGCGCCGCGCCCGCCCGGGCGCCACCATCGGGCGGATGCGCCGGATCCTCCTCGTCGTCGCCGCGCTGGCGGCGTTCCTCACCGCGAGCGGCACTGCGCTGGGGCACGCCTACCTCGTCAGCAGCACGCCGGCGAAGGACGCGAAGGTGCAGACGGCGCCCGACGTGCTCCTGATGAACTTCAACGAGCCGATCGAGCTGCTCAACCTCGGCGACGCCGACGTGGTGGACGAGGACGGCCAGCCGGTCAGCGCCGGCGCCGCGCGGCGCGGCACCGACACGCGCCAGCTGCAGATCCCGCTGCAGCCCGGCCTGCCGGACGGCACCTACACCGTGCGCTACAAGGTGATCGGCGCCGACTCGCACATCATCCCGGGCGTCTGGGTGTTCGGCGTCGGCGACGGCGAGCTCGGGCCGCCGTGGTTCGAGGGCGACGGCTCGGGCGGGCCCAGCGAGACGAGCGCCTGGGGCACCAGCTCGCGGTTCCTCGAGATCGTGGGCCTCGGCGGGCTGATCGGCCTGCTGGCCTTCCGCTGGCTGGTGTGGGCGCCGGCCGTGCGCGGCGGCCGCGACGTCTCCGACGCCGACCGCACGGCGGCCCTCACGTGGGGCCGCGACGCCTTCTGGGTGGGCTTCGGCGTGCTCGCCCTGGGCGCGATGCTCGCCGAGGGCTACCTGCTCGTGGTGCACACCGCCGGCGTGCTCGGCACCGACGTGCTGTCGGCGCTGCGCGACGCCACCGGCATCAGCCAGGTGCTCGGCGACACGCGCTTCGGCTCCTTGGTGCAGCTGCGCGGCGCGCTGCTGTTCGGGCTCTTCGCGATCGGCGCGATCCTCTTCATCCGCGAGTACGGCGGCGCGGGCACCCCGAAGGCCGCCACGGCGAGCGGCCCGCCATGGGCCGCCGTGCTGATGGCCGCCCTGCTGCTCAGCGTGCTCGGCGGCATCGCGGCCCAGGGGCACGCCAGCGTGGCCGACTGGGCCGCCGTGCAGATCGGCGCCCACCTGGTGCACGTGGTGGCGGTGGCCGTCTGGCTCACCGGCCTGGCGCTGGTCGCGATCGTGCACGTGCGCCTGCCGAAGGTCGCGCCCGGCGGCGGGCCCGCGCTGGCCGCGCGCGTGCTGACCCGCTTCTCGGCGGTCGCGTCCGTCGCCGTGGCCGTGGCGATCGCCTCGGGCCTCGTGCGCACGCTCGGCGAGCTCGACGACCCGGCCCAGCTCTGGGGCAGCGACTACGGCCAGAGCATCCTCTGGAAGCTCGCGCTGCTGGTGCCGATCGCGGTCATCGCGCTCTACAACCGGCGCATCGTGGCCGCGCTGGCGCGGGTGCGCCGGCCCAACGCGCCGACGCTGCGCCTGGTGCGCCGCACGGCGAGCGCCGAGCTCGCCCTGGCGCTGGTGATCGTGCTCATCGCCACCGTGCTCGTCGCCCAGGTGCCGGCGGGTGCCTGAGCGGGGCGCCCGGGGACGCGTCGTCCCTGCACGGAGGGGGCGGGACCGTTAGCCTCTGGGGGTTGACGCGTCGAGGAAAGGTGCGCCCCGAACCATGAGCACGATCGCCCCACCCGAAGGAGTCCAGGTCACCGCCGAGGTCACGCCCGAGATGGCGGAGATCCTCACCAGCGACGCGCTGGCGCTGGTGGCGAAGCTGCACCGGAACTTCGAGTCGCGGCGTCAGGAGCTGCTCGCCAGGCGGGACGAGCGCGCCAAGCGCCTCGACGCCGGTGAGATGCCCGACTTCCTGCCCGAGACGAAGCACATCCGCGAGGACCCGAGCTGGAAGGTCGCCCCCGCGCCGGCGGACCTGCAGGACCGCCGCACGGAGATCACCGGCCCGGTCGACCGCAAGATGATCATCAACGCGCTCAACTCGGGCGCGAAGGTGTTCATGGCGGACTTCGAGGACGCCAACACGCCCACCTGGGAGAACACGATCCAGGGGCAGATCAACCTGCGCGACGCCGTGGACGGCACGATCACCTTCAGCGGCGGCGGCAAGGAGTACAGGCTCGGCGAGACGCTCGCCACGCTGCTCGTGCGCCCGCGCGGCTGGCACCTGGACGAGAAGCACGTGCTGATCGACGGCACGAAGGTCTCGGCCGGCATCTTCGACTTCGCGCTGTTCATGTTCCACAACGCGAAGAACCTGCTCGCCAAGGGCTCGGGGCCGTACTTCTACCTGCCCAAGATGGAGAGCCACCTCGAGGCGCGGCTCTGGAACGACATCATCGTCATGACGCAGGACGAGATCGGCGTGCCGCAGGGCAGCGTCCGGGCCACCGTCCTCATCGAGACGATCCTCGCCGCGTTCGAGATGGAGGAGATCCTCTACGAGCTGCGGGACCACTCGGCCGGCCTCAACTGCGGCCGCTGGGACTACATCTTCAGCGTCATCAAGAAGTTCCGCAGCCGTCCCGACTTCGTGCTCGCCGACCGCGTGCTGGTCACGATGACCACGCACTTCATGAACTCGTACTCGCTGCTCGCGATCCAGACCTGCCACCGCCGCGGCGCCCACGCGATCGGCGGCATGGCGGCCCAGATCCCGATCAAGAACGACCCGCAGGCCAACGAGGAGGCCCTCGCCAAGGTGCGGGCCGACAAGGAGCGCGAGGCCAGCAACGGCCACGACGGCACCTGGGTCGCCCACCCGGGCCTCGTGCCGATCGCCCTCGAGGCGTTCGACAAGGTCATGCCGGGCCCGAACCAGCTCGACCGCCTGCGCGAGGACGTCACGATCACGGCGCAGGACCTGCTGACCTTCGAGCCCGAGGGCCCGATCACCGAGGAGGGCCTGCGCACCAACATCAGCGTCGGCGTCCAGTACCTCGGCGCCTGGCTCAACGGCATCGGCTGCGTCCCGATCAACAACCTGATGGAGGACGCCGCCACCGCGGAGATCTCCCGCAGCCAGGTGTGGCAGTGGATCCACAGCCCGCGCGGCGTGCTGGAGGACGGCCGCACGGTGGACGCCGAGCTGTTCCGCGCCGTGCTGGCGGAGGAGCTGGAGAAGATCCACGACCAGTACCCGCAGGAGCTGCACGAGTACTTCGACCGCGCGGCCAAGCTGTTCGACGAGATCTCGACCTCCGACGACTTCGTCGAGTTCCTCACGCTGCCGGCCTACGGGATGATCGACTGAACCCGGCCGCGGCCCCCGGCGACGTGCCGGGGGCCGCGCAGCGGCCCATGCGCCTCCTTCTCCTGCGCCACGGGATCGCCGAGGACGCGGGCCCCGCGACGGGCTTCCGCGACGCCCCGCGCGCCCTCACCGAGGAGGGCGCCGCCCGGATGGCGCAGGCCGCCCGCGGCATGACCGCGCTCGGCGTCGCCGCCGACGTGGTGCTCTCGAGCCCGCTGACGCGTTGCGCCCAGACCGCCGCGATCGTCTGCGAGGCCCTCGGCGGGACGCCCCGTCAGGACCGCCGCCTCGCCCCCGGGATGGACCTGGACGCCCTCGCCGACGTGATCCTGGAGCACCCCGGCGCGCAGGCGGTCCTCGTCTGCGGGCACCAGCCCGACCTCTCCGAGGTCGTCGCCGACCTCACCGCGGGCGGCGTCGTCGCCTTCCGCAGGGGCTCCCTGGCGATCCTCGACGTGGACGAGCCCCGCCGCGGCGGCGGCCGCCTGTCGGCCCTCTACGCCCCGGCGGCCCTCCGGGCGGCGGGCGCCTGAGGATCAGCGACCACCCCCGGTCGGAGCGGACCGCGACCACTTCGCCGCGCGGCGCGCCCCGACGGCGCGAAGCGCCGGCGGAGCCGCGCGGTTGAGGGGCGATTGCCGGAATGGCGCGCCCCCGCCGAAGGCGGGAGCCATTCCGGCCGGCGCGCCCGGGGCGTTCCTCGGCTCGACGCAGCCCGGGCCGCCCTGCGAGGCCGGAGGGCCTGGGCGGGACGATCAGAGCTCGCCGACCTGCACCGCGACCAGTTCGCCGCGCGGCGCGCCCCGACGGCGCGAAGCGCCGGCGGAGCCGCGCGGTTGAGGGGCGATTGCCGGAATGGCGCGCCCCCGCCGAAGGCGGGAGCCATTCCGGCCGGCGCGCCCGGGGCGTTCCTCGGCTCGACGCAGCCCAGGTCGTCCTGCGAAGCCGGACGACCTGGGCGGTGCTACCCCGTGGCCGCGAAGATGACCCGGCCGCGGCGGACCTCGACGACGATCACGCCCTCGAGGCCGTCGGCGCCCGACCAGCGCAGGGCGGCCTTGGCCCCGGCCTGCTGGGGCGGCGACCACCCGGTGGCCGCCGCGGCGATCGCCGAGTGGCGGGCGACGGCGTCCCCGCGGCCGCGGGTCGTGCCCTCGGCCGCAAGCCACACGACGTCCTGGTCGTAGCACCCGGCGAGCGCGTCGAGGTCCCGCGCCCGGCTCGCGGCCAGCAGCCGCTCCAGCACCGGCAGCGCCGCCCGCTCGCGATCCTCGTCGCTGGGGTGGCCGCCGGCCGTGGTCACATCCCGGGCGGCGTGGGCTCGATCGAGCGGACGAACAGCGGCAGCAGCTCGTCCGGCAGCAGCGTCTCGGACGAGTCGACCACGCGGGCGACCAGCTCCATGCGCTCGGCCTCCGCCTTGACCCGCACCGCCTCCCAGCCGGCGCGCTCGCCCTCGCGGTCGGCGGCGAGGTCGGCCATGGTCATGGCGACCTTCTCCGCCACCCGCGGCGTCGAGAGCTGGTGGTGCGCATCGACCAGCAGGATGAGGCGTATCCAGCCCTGGCCGCCGTGCTCGTGCGCGTGGCGCGACCACTCGGGTGAGACGTGCTGCTCGAGCCCGCCGACGAGCTCCGCCCAGCCCTCCGGTGCCGCGCTCATACGCGCGAGAGGAGGTCGGTCTTCTTGGCCTGGAACTCGTCCTCGGTGATCAGGCCCTCGTCGCGCAGGCGGGCGATCTCGCGGATCGCGTCCGCCGGCGAGGCGTGCGGGCCGGCGCCGCGCCGGCCGCCGAACGGCCCCCGCGCGTCGCCCACGAGGCGCGACAGGTCCTCGCCCGCGGCCTTGGCCAGGCGGGCGGCCTGCTCGAGCGCCCGCGACAGCTCCTGTCCGATCTCGCGCGCCGTCTGGCGCATCTGCTCCTGGGGATCCGGCATGGGCGGGATCCTACAGCGACGGGGCGTGGCCCGCCGCCGCCGGGTGGTGGTACGGTCCAGGTGATGAACCGGTCAACGACCCCCGCCGACGGCGAGGATCGGGCACGGCTCGCCCGCCGCGCGATCGAGGCGCTGGAGCGCGTCGCCTGCGCGACGGGGCGCGAGCTGGATCGCCACGCCGCGGGCTACGGCGTCTCCGACGCCAAGCTCGAGGTGCTCGAGGTGCTGCTGTGCGCCCGGGGCGGCCGGGCCTGCCTGCACGACCTCGGCGACGAGCTCGGCGTGACCCGCCCCAACGTCACCAAGCTGGTGGACGGCCTCGAGCGCTCGGGGCTCGTCGAGCGCCGGCCGCACCCGAGCGACGGCCGCATGGTGCAGGCCCACGTGACCCCGGCGGGCGCGGAGCTCGCCGACGAGGCGCTGCCGGGGCGCGAGCGCGTCATGCGCGACGTCTGGGACGGCCTGGACGACGACGAGCTGGCGCGGCTGATCGGCCTGCTGGAGGCCGTCGCCGAGCGGGCGACCGCGCCGGCGCGGTCGCGGTAGCCGGCCGGCGGCCGCCCGTGGGGGCGGCCGCCGGCGACGGTCCCGCTAGCGGGCGGACATCTCCACGTAGTCGCGCTCGCCCGGGCCCACGTAGACCTGGCGCGGGCGCGAGATCTTCTGGTCCTTGTCGCCGAGCATCTCCCGCCACTGGGCGACCCAGCCGGGCGTGCGGCCGATGGCGAAGAGGACGGTGAACATGTCCTCGGGCATGCCGAGCGCCTCGTAGATCAGGCCCGAGTAGAAGTCGACGTTCGGGTAGAGCTTGCGCTTGACGAAGTACTCGTCGCCGAGCGCGATCTTCTCGAGCTCGACCGCGATCTCGAGGAGCGGGTTGACCCCGGTCACCTCGAAGACGTCATCGCAGGCCTTCTTGATGATCGTCGCCCGCGGGTCGAAGTTCTTGTAGACCCGGTGGCCGAAGCCCATCAGGCGCTCCTTGCCGGCCTTCACGCCCTCCATGAAGTCCGGGATGTTCTCGACCCGCTCGATGCGGCGGAGCATCTTGAGCACGGCCTCGTTGGCGCCGCCGTGCAGCGGGCCGTAGAGGGCGCTGACGCCCGCGGCGACCGCCGAGTACGGGTCGACCTGCGAGGAGCCGACGCTGCGCACGGCGCTGGTCGAGCAGTTCTGCTCGTGGTCGGCGTGGAGGATGAAGAGCACGTCGAGCGCCCGCACGATGCGCGGGTCGACCGTGTACTGCGGCACCCCCGTCGTGAAGAGCATCGACAGGAAGTTCTCGCTGTAGGACAGCTCGTTGTTCGGGTAGACGAACGGCTTGCCCGTGATGTGGCGGTACGCGAAGGCGCCGAGCGTCGGCATCTTGGCGATCAGGCGGACGATCTGGAGCTCGTTGTTCTCCTCGTCCGTGAGGTCCTTGGCCTCCGGGTACAGGGTCGAGAGCATCCCGACGCTCGACTGCAGCATCCCCATCGGGTGCGCGTCGTAGCGGAAGCCCTGCATGAAGGTGCGCACGTTCTCGTGGACGAACGTGTGGTGGGTGATGTCGTGCACCCACCTGTCGAGCTGCTGCTGGTTCGGCAGCTCCCCGTAGACGAGGAGGTAGGCGACCTCGAGGAAGGAGCTCTTCTCCGCGAGCTGCTCGATCGGGTAGCCGCGGTACCGGAGTACGCCGGCGTCGCCGTCGAGGAAGGTGATCTCACTGCGACACGACGCGGTGTTCATGAACGCCGGGTCATAGGTCATCAGGCCGAAATCATCGTCGGAGACCTTGATCTGGCGGAGCTCCGTCGCGCGGATCGTGCCGTCCGTGATCGGCAGCTCGTAGCTCTGGCCGGTGCGGTTGTCGACGATCGTGAGGGTCTCGTTCCCCGACCCCGGAGCATCGGTTGTGGCCGTCGGCTGCTGAGTGGTCATGTAAAGCGTTCCCTTGACGCGGATTCCGCACCTGCCGGTGCCCGAGAGACGTGTCCAGGGGATTCTAGGGATGCGGCGAGCCCCTTGGCCGGGCCGGGTGCCCCGGAAGCGGGATGGCGGACGGCTGGTAGCATCCGCCCGCCTGCGTACGCGCGGGCCCCCGGCTCACGCCGCCTGACCCGCCGCCCCAGGGCGGCCCCACAGATCTGGAGGACCCCGATGGCCGAGCACGAGAGCTCTCTCGCCGTGCTGGTCGACTTCGAGAACATGGCCCGCCCCGGGGCCAAGGGACGAGGCGACTTCGACATCCACCTGGTGCTCAACCGCCTGGCCGAGAAGGGCCGGGTGCTGGTGAAGCGCGCCTACGCCGACTGGAGCCGGTACCGCGACGCGCGCCACGAGCTGCAGAACGCCGGCCTGAGCCTCATCGAGATGCCGTCCGCGCGCGAGGGCGCGAAGAACCGGGCGGACATCCAGATGGCCGTCGACGCCATGGAGCTCGCCTACAGCCGCGAGCACGTCGACAACTTCGTGATCGTCTCGGGCGACAGCGACTTCACGCCCCTCGTCGGCAAGCTGCGCGAGCTCAACAAGCGCGTGATCGGGGTGGGCAACCGCGAGTCGGCCAGCGAGCTGCTGATCGCCAACTGCGACGAGTTCATCTTCTACGACCTGCTCGCGGCCCGCGCGGCCGGCGGGCGCGACGGCGGCCGGCGCGTCGGCAGCAGCGGCGCCCAGCTCGACCCCATGAGCCTGCTCCAGGAGACGCTCACCGCGCTGCAGCGCGAGGGCGTCGAGTGGGCCCTGGCGAGCATCGTGAAGGACTCGATGCGCCGCAAGTACCCGGCGTTCGACGAGAGCGAGCACGGGTTCTCGACGTTCTCGAAGTTCCTCGAGGAGGCCGGGCGCACGGGGCTCGTGCGGCTCGAGACCGACCCGCGCAGCGGGACCTACCGGGTGGAGCTGAGCGACTCGCCGGCCTCGGTGCCCCCGCCGGCACCGCCCGCGGCGGCCGAGGACCGGCCCGCCGAGGAGTCGCAGGAGGGCGGCCGGCGCCGCCGCCGGCGCGGCGGCCGCGGCCGCGGCGAGGCCGGCGCCGCGACCGGCGACGTTGCCGCCGAGGCGCGCGCCGGCGAGGCCGAGGTGTTCGAGGTCGTCGTGACCCCGACCCCCGACGTGGACCTCGGCACGCTGCCGCCCCTCGACGAGCCGATCTCGTACGAGGACATGATCATGCTCGGCCCGGAGCTCGGCGAGGACATCCCCGAGCTGGCCGAGCTCAGCGACGTCCCGGCCGAGGGCCCGCCCGCCCGCAGCTCGCGCCGCCGTCGCCGTCGCGGCGCCGCCGCGGAGCCGGAGCCGACGGTGGCGGACCTCGAGCCGCTCGCCGGCGAGGAGGCGCCCGGCGCCGAGGCCGCGCCGCAGGAGCCGGCCGAGGCCCCGGCCGCGGAGGCCGAGGCGCAGCCGGAGGCCGAGGCGCCCGAGGCCCAGCCGGAGGGCGAGGCCGAGGGCGACGCCGAGCCGGAGGCGCCGCGCCGGCGCCGCCGCAAGCGGGCGGCCGCCGAGCCGGAGGCGCTCGTGCCGGCCCCCGACGAGGGCCCCGCCGCCGGCGGGCCCGTCCCCAGCGACGAGTCGATCGAGCGGCCGCACGGCGACCAGCTCGTCGAGGCCGCCCCGGTCGCCGAGGAGGCGCCGGCCGAGCCCGCCGCCGAGGCCGCCGAGGAGGCGCCCGCCGCGCCGCGCCGGCGCGTGCGCCGCCGCGCCACGACCGCCCAGGAGCCGCCCGTCGAGGCGGCGGTCGAGGAGCCCGCCGGCCCCGCGGCCGTCGAGGGCGCGCCCATGGCCACGGCGGTCGAGGAGGAGGCCCCGAAGCCGAAGCGGCGCACCACCCGCCGCACGGCGGCCGAGCCGCCGGCCGAGGAGCAGCCCGCCGCGGAGGCGCCGGCCGAGCCGGCCGCCGAGGAGGAGGCCCCGAAGCCGAAGCGGCGCACCACCCGCCGCAAGGCCGCCGAGCCGCCGGCCGAGGAGCAGCCCGCCGCCGAGGCGCCGGCCGAGGCGCCGGCCGAGCCGGCCGCCGAGGAGGAGGCCCGAAGCCGAAGCGGCGCACCACCCGCCGCAAGGCGGCCGAGCCGCCGGCCGAGGAGCAGCCCGCCGCCGAGGCGCCGGCCGAGCCGGCCGCCGAGGAGGAGGCCCCGAAGCCGAAGCGGCGCACCACCCGCCGCAAGGCGGCCGAGCCGCCGGCCGAGGAGCAGCCCGCCGCCGAGGCGCCGGCCGAGGCCTAGAGGGACGCCGCCCGGGCGCCGGCTGCACGCCGGCGCCCGGGCGTGCGATCGTGCCCGGTGATGGGATCGCGCGCCCGCCTCATCGCCGGCATCCTGCTCGCCGCGGCGCTGCTCGCCGCGGCCCTCTACCTGCTGCTCGACGACGAGGGCACCCACCCGCCCCCGCGCGAGGACGCCGGCGCGCTGGTCGCGCCGCGCCCCGCCGGCGGCTACGGGGTGGCCGACACCTCGGCGTAGAGGTCGCGGGCCGCCTGCAGCAGCTCGTCCTGGGGCAGCTCGCCGGCGCCGGCCACGCCCTGCACGCCGTAGAGCCGCGGCCCCACCGCGAAGGTCACGAACGCCACGGCGCCCTGCACGCCGCCCTGGTCGACGTCGAGCCGCATCGCGCGCGCGCCCGGGATCTCCGGCACCTCGAGGTCGCGCGAGGCGGCGCTCGACGCCGACTCGACCTCGTCGGTGGCGTCCTCCACCTCGCCCCGGGCGGCCGCCTCGTCGCGCAGCTCGACGACGTAGCTGCGCAGCAGCGCGATGCCGGTCGAGGGGTCGGAGCCGATCTGGTCGCGCAGCACGCCGTCGGCGTAGCCGGCCGCCTCGAGCCGCGCCTCGGCCTGCGGCTTGACCGGGTCGCCCGCCTGGTAGAGCGCGTCGACGAACTCGCCCGCGTCGTCGAGGTCGCGGTCCGACCCCGACCCGACGCCGGGCACGCCGGCGAGCGCGGGCAGGTCCTCGCCGGTCAGGCCGCCCTCGGCGCCCTCCGTGGTGCCGGTGGCGGCCGTCGAGGGCGCGGGCGCGGTGGTCGCGGTCCGGGGGAGCTGGTCGGTGGTGACGGTCTCGGTGACGGTCGACCCGCCCCCGCAGCCGGCGAGCACGCCCGCCGTCGCCAGGGCCGACGCGGCGACGGCGATCCTGCGCCTCATGCGATCTCCACGGGCTGCTCGGCGATCTGCTCGCCCTCCGGCGCGCCCCGGCTGAGGCGGAACGCCCGGATGTCGGGCGCGTCGCGGTCGGCGATCGACACGATCAGGTAGAGCGTGTCGGGGAAGAAGGCCAGCTCGACGTCGGTGCGCGACGGGTAGGCCGCCGAGCGCGTGTGCGAGTGGTAGATCGCGATCAGGTCCTCGCCGGCGTCGTCGATCGCGTCCATGATCCGGAGCTGCTCGCGGCCGTCCATGACGTACATGAACGGGCTCGCCTCGGCGTTGGTCGCCCGGTGCACGCGGCGCGCGACGCCGTCCGTGCCGGAGATCATGCCGCAGCACTCGTTGGGGAGGTCGGCGATCGCGTGCGCGACCAGCTCCTCCGCGAGGGGACGGGGCAGCCTCATCGACGTCCGCGCCCGGCTACCAGAAGATGCCGCGGTCGAGGGTGTCCTCGACATCGTCGACGTCGTCGGTCCAGAGCCCCGACGAGAGGTACTTCCAGCCCCCGTCGCAGACGATGCCCACGATCGTGCCGCGGGTCATGCGGGACGCGATGCGGGCGCAGGTGTGGATGACCGCGCCCGAGGAGACGCCGGCGAAGATGCCCTCCTCCGCCGCGAGCCGCCGCGTCATGAGGATCGCGTCGCGGTTGCCGACCAGCAGCTTGCGGTCGAGCCGGGAGAGGTCGAGGATCGGCGGCACGAAGCCGTCGTCCAGGCTGCGCAGGCCGCTGACTGGGTCGCCCTGCAGCGGCTCGCACGCCACGATCTGGACGTCCGGCCGGTGCTCCTTGAGCCGCCGCGACGAGCCCATCAGGGTGCCACCGGTGCCGAGGCCGGCCACGAACACGTCGAGCTCCGGGCAGTCGCGCACGATCTCCTCGGCGGTGCCCTCGTAGTGCGCGCGCGGGTTGGCCTCGTTGCCGTACTGGAACGGCATGTAGAGCCCGTTCTCGGCGGCGAGGCGCTTGGCGACGTCGACCGCGCCGTTGGAGCCGAACTCGCCGTCGGTCTCCACGATCTCGGCGCCGTAGAGGCGCAGCAGCTGGCGGCGCTCCTCGGTGACGTTCTCCGGCATCACGGCCACGAGCCTGTAGCCGCGCACCCGGCAGATCATCGCGAGGGAGATGCCGGTGTTGCCGGAGGTCGGCTCCATGATGGTGTCGCCGGGCTTGATCGCCCCCCGCCGCTCGGCGTCCTCGATGAGGGCCAGCGCGGTGCGGTCCTTGATGGAGCCGGTCGGGTTGTGGCTCTCGAGCTTGGCGAGGATCCGCACCTCGGGGTTTGGCGAGATGTGCCGCAGCTCGACGAGCGGCGTGTCGCCGATGGTGGCGATGACGTCCGGGGCCACCGCGAGCGACGGCGGGGCGAGCCCCGCGTGGGCCGTCATGACCCGGCGCCGCCCGCCATCGCGGGGAGGATCAGCAGCGTGTCGCGCTCGGACACCTCGGTGTCGAGCCAGGACATCATCCGCAGGTCCTCGTCGTTGAGGTAGAGGTTCACGAAGCGGTGCAGTTCGCCGTCGTCGGTCTGGAGCTGGGTCCGCACGGCGGGGTGGAGCTCGTAGAGCCTCTCCAGCACCTCGCTCACGGTCGAGCCCGTGACCTCGATCTCGCGCTCGCCGCCGGTGGCCTGGCGCAGCACCGGCGGGATCCGGACCACGCTCATGCGCCGACCGCGATCGAGGACTGCGCCGGGACGCCCGCGCACCACGCGTCGTAGTCGCGGAACTCGAGGCGCGCCTCGGGGCCGCAGGCGGGGCAGTCGGGGTCGCGGCGGATCTTGAGCTCGGTGAAGGACATCTCGAGGGCGTCGTAGATGAGCAGCCGGCCCGACAGGGTGTCGCCGATGC